>JAHEMI010000028.1 GCA_024643785.1 Burkholderiaceae bacterium | reverse complement strand
CGCCCCCCGGAATCGACGTCGGCGGCTGGCCGCTGACGATCGCCACCGACCACAGCTGCTATTTCAAGCCTGATGCCGGCCTGATTCTGGCCAGCCCGGCCAATGCCGACCCGGTGGAACCACACGACGTTCAGCCCGAGGAAATCGACATCGCCACCGGCATCCAGCGGATCGAGGAGCTGACCACGATGCAGATCCGGCGTCCGACCAGGACCTGGGCCGGGCTGCGTTCGTTCGTTCCCGACGGCGATCTGGTGGGCGGCTTCGATCCCGACGCTCCGGGGTTCTTCTGGCTCGCCGGCCAGGGAGGCTACGGCGTACAGTCCGCCCCGGCTGCCGGCGCAGCCTGCGCGGCAATAGCGCGCGGAGTTGCGCTGCCGGCCGCGGTGGCCGATTTTGGCGTGACTAGCGGGATACTTTCGCCGGCGCGACTGCGCAACGCCTGATCCGGTGCGCCGGCAGGCGCCAAGCGCCGGTCAGTGAAAGTGCGCCGACTCGGGTTCGATGTCGACCGGCATCTCGGCGTGCACCACGTCGCCCTTGCCGTTGGGGAATAGCGGCGCCCCGCAATCCTCGCAGTAGTCTGGTTCGGTCATCTCCGGCCAGAGCCGCACGTCGGTCACACCGGCTTCACGAAGCGTCTCGCGGATCTGCTCGATCGGCGGCGTCTCGTCACCTTCGCTCTCGGCGCCAAGCAGCGGCCAGACCATTCCCTGGACGATCTCCTCCCCGTCCTCGTCGACCGACAGGCCGATCCGGTATTCGTCGACCCGTTCCTCGCCAAAGGCGGCCACCGTGGCGCGGATCTCTCCGGCCTCGATATTGAGCGCGTGGATCAGGAAATGGACCGCGGCCCTGATCGCGAAGGGGCGCACCCGGCGGTCGGATTCGCGCATGTTGATGTGATAGGCATCGGGCAGCAGGCACTCGAAACCGCAGCCCTGCAGCAGCGGCTCGAGGTTCGGCCGCCCCTGCGCGATCCACTGCTCGAGGCACTGGACCCGGCTGGCATAGTCCTTGGCGTCAAGGTCCTGCCAGCGAAACACCGGAGCGCCGGCCGGGACCGCGACGGCTCCGATCAGGAAGCGGGCATCGGCGAGCATGTCCGCCGTTTCCGGGAATGACTTGGCGTCGCTGCGCACCGGCGCGCCAACTATTGCGGCATTGCCCAGGCGTTTGCACAGCTTGCGCAGCTCGCAGAAGTCGCGCGGAAACTGGTCGATGCTGTAGAGCGCCGGAACCATCGCGAAGCGGGCGCCAGCGCCGAGAACGTGGGCCTGCAGGTGGGCCGAGATCGCACGCGCCTCCTCGGGCGGAATCGGTCCGGTGGGGATCCTGAAGCGCGTCCAGGCGACCACCGGCACCGTCACCAGCAAGACCTGCCAGGCGCGGCCATCGACCTCGAGCACCATCGATTCGGCAGCCTCCTCGACCACCTCGACGAGCGCGCCGTAGGCCTCCGAGTCGGTCTTGGTCAGGCGTTCGAGGGCATCGTAGATCGACCGGGGATGGCCGCCGTCGAGTAACCGCTCAACCCGCGCCGACAGGAGTTGTTCCCAGTAGCCGTCCTCGACTCTACTGCCCGAATTGGCCAGCCCGAGGGCCGCGGCGACCATGCGCTCGGCATCGGGCGAGAGGTGCGGCTTGCGTTCGCCGCGGGCGCGCTGGTGGCGGGATTCCTTCATGTCTTATCCGTAGGGGAATCGGTCATTTTAGCCGTTCCTGAACGGAACCGGCGGCTGGCGAGAACCCGCGGGATGCCCTGCAGCGCCGCCTACTCGCCGGCATCCGGGTCCTGCCAGAGGGCCGGGGAGTTCCGCTCGGCCTCGATCCCGTCGAGCAATTGCCGGTGCGCCGCCAGTTCCTCGGCGGTGGCCGAGATCTGGCGCAGGCGCGGCGGCCATTCGTCGCCCGGATGGCGCGCATCGACTGCGCCAGCGTCATCGGCGGCGAGCATTTCGAGGCTCTCCTGGCCCCGGGTCATGGCAAGGAAGACGTCGGCCAGCAACTCGGCATCGAGCAACGCGCCGTGCAAGGTGCGATGGGCGTTCGAGATGCCGTAACGGTCGCACAGGGAATCGAGCGAGTTGCGCTTGCCGGGATGCATCGCGCGTGCCATTGCCAGCGTGTCGATGACCCCGTCGCACGACTCGGCGAACGCGGGCCTGCCGATGCGCTCGAGTTCGGCATCGAGGAAACCGAGGTCGAACGGCGCATTGTGGATCAGCACCTCGGCGCCGGCGACGAAATCGAGGATCCGCTCGGCGACGTCGGCAAAGCGCGGTTCGCTCTCGAGGCGCTCACGGCTCAGGCCGTGGATCTCCTGGGCCCGGGCCTCGACGTCGCGCTCGGGATTGAGGTACTGGTGCAGGGTCCGACCGGAGAGCCGCCGGTTGACGATCTCGACGCAGCCGATCTCGACGATCCGGTGCCCGTCATTGGCGTACAGTCCGGTCGTCTCGGTATCGAGCACCACCTGGCGCACCGTGCTCATTGCCATCCCCTCGCGATTCGATTTCTGGTGCTGCAATCTAGCATAGCGAAGCGCGCCCGGTTGGCGCCGCGCCAAACCGCTACCATTGCGTTCTCCAGACACCAGACGCAGCCCCGAAGATGCCCACAGCGCGCTTTGCCCCGACGTTGAGAGAACCGATCCGAACCCTGGGCGCATCGCGGATCCGTGAAGTCGCCAACTCCGCACTCGGGCGCCCCGGGGTGCTGCCGTTCTGGTTCGGCGAGCCCGATGCCGTCACCCCGGAGTTCATCCGCGACGCGGCCGTGGCGGCCCTGCGCGCCGGCGACACCTTCTACCATCACAATCTCGGCATCCCGGCGCTGCGCGCGGAACTGGCCGCCTATCTGGCGCTGCGCCATCCGCCAGTCGCCGTTGAGCGACTCGCGATTACCAGCGCCGGGGTCAATGCACTGATGATCGCGGCCCAGGCCCTGATCGGACCGGGCGACCGGGTTGTCGCCGTGGTGCCGCTCTGGCCCAACGTTACCGAAATCCCGCGCATCCTTGGCGCCGACGTGGCGCGCGTCGCGCTCGAGTTCGATTCCGCCTCGGGCCTCTGGCAACTCGACCTGCAGTTGCTGCTCGACGCTCTCACCCCGGGCACCCGCGCGGTGATCGTCAATTCGCCCAACAACCCCACCGGCTGGGTCATGACCTCAGCCGACCAGGAAGCTCTGCTCGCCCATTGCCGCGAGCGCGGGATCTGGGTGATCTCTGACGAGGCCTACGAACGGCTGGTCTTCGACGGCAGCACCCAGGCTCCGTCGCTGCTGGACATCGCCGACCCGCAAGACCTGCTGATGGTCGCCAACACCTTCTCGAAGGCCTGGCAGATGACCGGGTGGCGGCTGGGTTGGCTGGTCGCACCGGCGGCAACCGTACCCGACCTGGGCAAGCTGATCGAATACAACACCTCGTGCGCACCCGGCTTCATCCAGCAGGCGGCGCTGGTGGCGCTGCGCGACGGGGAGGAATCGGTCCGCGCCTTCGTGGCCGAACTGGCGCTGCGCCGCGACGCCCTGGTCAGCGCGCTGAGCGCCATCGAGGGAGTCGAAGTCGGGCCGCCCCCGGGGGCCATGTACCTGTTCTTCCGGCTCGCCGGCGAGCGTGACAGTCTGGGCCTGGCCAAGCGCCTGGTTGCCGAGGCCGGGCTCGGTCTCGCGCCCGGCAGCGCCTTCGGACCGGAGGGGGAAGGATTCCTGCGCTGGTGCTTCGCGCGACCGGCCAGCCAACTCGAGGACGGCGCCGAGCGGCTGCGCCGTTTCCTAGCCGGAGGCGTTGCCGGATCCGGGCGCGACTAGCTCGACGCCAAGGTTGGCCAGGTAATCGGCGCGCTCGTTCTCCGGGTGCCCGGAATGGCCGCGCACCCAGTGCCAGCTGAGTTCGTGTTGCGCCAGCAGGGGCTCGAGTTCCTGCCACAGGTCGAGGTTCCGCACCGGTTGGCGGCTGGCGGTGCGCCAGCCCCGCGCCTTCCAGCCGGCGAGCCACTCGGTGACCCCCTTCTGCACATACTGCGAGTCGGTATGAACCCGTGCCCGGCTGCGACGCTTGAGCGCCTGGAGTGCACGGATCACCGCCGTCAGCTCCATCCGGTTGTTGGTAGTTTCGGGAGCGCCGCCGAACAGTTCCTTCTCATGCGGGCCGGAGCGCAACAATGCCCCCCATCCGCCAGGGCCGGGGTTTCCCTTGCATGCGCCATCGGTGTAGATTTCGACTGTATTGGCCATCGACACTTTGTTTCAACGGTTCTTAAGGCTATCCGCGATAGCCAGCCACGGGTCCGCGGCACAGAGAATCACGAGCCGAAGCAACCCGCAACAATTGCGGCTCGAACGTTGCCACGGGATTCTACCCTCGCCCCTGAGGAGGATTGCCCGAGATGTTCGAAAGCAGAATTACCCGGTATCTGGAGCAACTTGGCACGCGCCACCAATTGCCGCTTGAGGTTGCCCTCTGGAACGGCACCACGGTTGCGCTCGGCGACCAGCCGGTAGTATCAATCGCGCTGCGCGAACCGGCCGCGGCCCGCGATCTGCTGCGGCCGTCAATCGCCAGCCTCGGCGAAGCCTATGTCGAAGGGCGGCTCGACGTGCGCGGGCCGATCCAGGAGGTGATCCGCATCGCCCAGGCGCTCGCCGGCGAGCGCATCGTCCCAGGCCGCTCGGCACGGGTGGGCAGCTGGCTGGCACGCCACAGCCGCGCGACCGACCGCCGCGCGATCAGCTACCACTACGACGCTTCCAACGAGTTCTACGCACTCTGGCTCGATGCGGCGATGGTCTACTCCTGCGCCTACTTCCGTACCGGCGCCGAGGACCTGGCCACGGCGCAAACCCAGAAGCTGGAACACATCTGCCGCAAACTGGCACTCGAACCAGGCCAGAACATGCTCGACATCGGCTGCGGCTGGGGAGCATTGGCAATGCACGCAGCCCGCCACCACGGGGTGCGCGTCACCGGCATCACGCTCTCCGAAAACCAGCACCGGCTGGCCAGCAAGAAAGTCGCCGAGGCTGGTCTTGCCGACCAGGTCGAAATCCGCCTGCAGGACTATCGTGACGTCCCGGGCGAGGCGGTGTATGACCGCATCTCGTCGGTCGGGATGTTCGAGCACGTCGGTTTGCGCAAGCTCGGCGCCTACTTCCAGATCATCAATCGCCTGCTCAAGCCCGGCGGCGTGGCGATGAACCACGGCATCACCTCCCAGGATCCGGAAAGCGCCAGCGTCGGGCTGGGCGCCGGCGAATTCATCAGCCGCTATGTCTTCCCGGACGGCGAACTGCCCCACGTTTCGCTGGCCATCAAGGAGATGTCGGCGGCCGGGCTGGAACTGGTCGACGCCGAGTCACTGCGCCATCACTACGCACGCACGCTGGAGCTGTGGTCACAGGCGTTCGAGCAGCGGCTCGACGAGATCACGGCCATGGTCGGTGAACGGCGCGCCAGGATCTGGCGGGTCTACCTGGCCGGTTGCGCGCATGCTTTCGCCCAAAGCTGGATCAACATCTACCAGCTGCTGGCGGTGCGCCCGCTGGAGGACGCCAACGGCGTCAACAATCCGCTGCCGCTGACCCGGGATAAGGTCTACCGCTGATTGCCGTCGCCCTTGCCTGCCGGCGCAGCGCCCGGTGCGTTCACCGGCGCCGGCTCGGTCGGCGGCCGCGTTGCGGGGAGGCTGATGAACTGCGAAGCGGCCGGGACAGCGCCCTTGGCGGCCACCGGCTTTTTCCATGCCGGTCCGATCAGCCTCATGCCGCGAACGCGCTTGACCGCTGAAATCGTATAGACCGAACCGAGAATCGGCCACCAGCGGTCCCCCGCCTTTTCCATGAAAACCCAGCGATCAAGCCAGCGCTGCGTGCGACACGGCGGGCGGTAGCAACCGTAGCGACCGCGCTCGATCCCGTAACCGAGCAGCTTGATCCAATCGCGCAGCCGCTGGACCGCAATGAAAGGGCCGGTGCACGGCGGGCATGGCCGCGACAGTGTCCGCGCGGCCAGATGGCGCGCACCCCAGAAACTGACCGGGTTGAAGCCGATGACCACCAGCCGGCCTTCGGGGCGCAGGACCCGATCCACCTCGCGCAGGATCTGGTGCGGATCGGGGGCGCATTCCAGCACATGCGCCAGTACCACCAGGTCGAGCGACTGTCCGTCGAAGGGCAGATCCTCGAAGCTCGCCACCTGCACCAGGCTGCGCCCTTCATGTCCGCAGGCGCCGTCGGCACCCAGCGCGGCGATTACCCGGGTGGGCATGCGGTTGGCGGCGAGTGCGTCGAGTTCGGTCACGCCGCACTGCAGGGCCACGTAGCCGAACACGTCGGCCACGGCGGCGTTGCACTGCTCTTGCTCCCATCCCAGCAGATAACGCCCGGCCGGAGTCTGCGACCATGCCCCCCACTCGCTCCCAACTATAATGGGATCGCCCGCTGCGCCGCACTGTGCGGCGCGATCAGTTTCCGGTTCACCTGGACTCATTTTTCCCATGCCCGATCGACACCCCTGGCTCCATTGTCCGCCCGCACACCCGCAGATCGAAGCGATTCCAGCGCTACGCGACAACTACTTCTGGCTCATCGCCGGACCCGACGGACGCGCGGCGGCGGTAGTCGACCCCGGCGAGGCGGCGCCGGTGCAGGCGGCACTGGCGGCACACAACTACACCCTTGGGGCGATTCTACTCACCCACCACCACGGCGACCATGTCGGCGGCGTCGCCGAACTGGCGCGACAGTGGGACTGCGAAGTCTTCGGTCCGGCAACCGAAGCGATAGCAGGCGTCACCGTCCCGCTATCGGATGGCTCGACGATAACACCGGCCGGGCTCGGAACCACCTTCCAGGTCATCGACGTGCCGGGACACACCCGCGGTCACATTGCCTACTTTGCCGCCAGTCACGGTCGCGACGCCCGGCCGGTGCTGTTCTGCGGCGACACTCTATTCGCCGGGGGCTGCGGCCGGATATTCGAAGGCACCCCGGAGCAGCTGCTGGCCTCCCTTGACCGCCTGGCGGGGCTTCCCGAAGACACGCTGGTGTACTGTGCCCACGAGTACACGGTGTCGAACCTGCGCTTTGCGCTGGCCGCCGAACCCGGCTCGGCAGAACTGGGGGCACGCAACGATGAGGCCCTGCGGATGCGCGCGGCCGGCATTGCGACGGTCCCGACCAGCATCGCAGTCGAGCGCCGGACCAATCCCTTCCTGCGCTGCGAGGAAGACGAAATCCGCGACACGGTTGCCACCCGCCTCGGCAGAGCGCCGCGCTCCCGGGTCGAGATATTCGCGGAATTGCGTGCCTGGAAGAACCAGTTTGCGTAGTAAACTTCGCGGCTCTGCTGGACGCTTCCCGCCCAACCCTTGACCGGGCCCGGATCATTCCGTAGCATGCGGGCAAGTTTCTGCAATTAATCAATGTCTTGGGAGACATCGTTGCAGCGTTTTCGAGCAACGCCCCCGCACCATGCCGGGATTGCTGTCGCGGGTTTTCTGGTTGCAGTCCTGACCGGCTGCTCGACTGTCCCCAATGCACCGGGCGCGAGCCCAAGCGCCGCGCCGATAGCCGTCGCCAGTTCGGGCACGGCCGACCAGCCCCCACTACCGGTAGCGAGCGGTATCGGACCGGTTGCCGCGCCACCGGCGGCGGCGCCACCGGCTACGGCTGGCCAGGCTACGGCGGCGGGTGCAGCACCGGCCCCCACGCCGACAAAGCTGGCAACGGCGCCAGCAACAGCGCCGATCATAGCGGCGCCAAAGCCGCTCGCGGCAGTTGCAACCTCGCGCCCCGAGCCAGCGCCGGTAGCGCCTCCGCCCCCACGGTCCAACCTCTGGGACAGAATTCGCGCCGGCTTCGCGCTGCCCGACCTGGACACCTCCCTGGTTGCAGACAAGGAGCGCTTCTACCTGTCCAAGCCGGAGTACCTGCAGCGCATGATGGAGCGCAGCGAGCCCTACCTGTACTACATCGTCGACGAGATCGAGAAACGCGGCATGCCCACGGAAATCGCGCTGCTGCCCTTCGTGGAAAGCGCGATGAACCCGAAGGCGCTGTCGTCGGCCAAGGCGGCGGGACTATGGCAGTTCATTCCCTCGACCGGCAAGGTCTACAACCTGAGCCAGAACTGGTGGGTCGACAATCGCCGTGACGTCGTCAAATCGACCCAGGCCGCACTCGACTACCTGCAGAAGATCTACGAGATGCACGACCGGGACTGGTTCCTGGCGTTGGCTTCATACAACTGGGGCGAAGGCGCGGTGACCCGTGCCGTCAAGAAGAACCAGGCCAAGGGACTGCCGGCCGGCTATCTCGACCTGAAGATGCCGACCGAAACGCGGCACTACGTACCCAAGTTGATCGCGCTCAAACACCTGATCCAGCACGCCGACGAACTCGGCCTGGCGCTGCCCGACCTCCCGAACCGGCCATACTTCGCCGTTATCGAAAAGACCCGCCCGATCGACCTGAAGCTGGCGGCGAAATTCGCCGGCATGAGCGTCGAGGAATTCATCGCTCTCAATCCAGCCCACAACCGGCCGGTCATTTCAGCCAGCAAGAACAACCAGATCAAGCTGCCCGCGGATCGGGTCGATGATTTCCTGGCGGCAATCGAGCGCCACAGCGAGGAGAACCGGATCTTCGCAACCTGGCAGCCGCATACGCTGACCGCCAGCGAAACCCTCGCTTCGGTGGCCTCGCGTGGCGGCGTATCGGAGCTCGAACTGCGCCGCGCCAACAGCCTCGGGGCCCGGCAGCGCATCCTCCCAGGTACGCGAATCCTCGCGCCCCAGAAGGCGGTGACCGACGAATCGTCGGTCGAGAACTTCGTGGCGCCGCGAGTCTACGAGCAGGTCTCCCGGGCGCCGCTCTACTACAAGGTGCGCAAGCGCGATTCGCTCGCCTCGATCGCGCGCCGTTACCGGACCTCTGAAGCAACGCTGGCGTCGCTCAACGACCTCGGCAAGGGAATTCGCGCCGGGATGCGGCTGCTGGTGCGCCGCGGCGGAACCCAGACCATGCTCACCGACGAGAACGGCAGGCAGCGCGTCGTCGCCACCTCCTCCCCGGCCAGAAGCAAGAACAAGATCGCGGCCAAGAAGCGTGGCAGCGGACATGCCAGCGCCCTGGCGTCCGAAAAGGGCCCGCCACCCGCGAAGCCCGCGGCGCAAGACGATGCTGGTGGCAACCCCGAATTTGCAGCCAAGGTAAGGCCGGTTTCGCTCCATCCGAAGGCCGGGATCAAGCGGCGCAACCCGCCCACCTGAGGGCCGGTGTGATCGAGGTTGGGGTTTGTGTCGCACGCGACACTTATCCACGCCAAATCCACGGTGCAATCATGTTCGCTCGCATACCCGTGCGAGAATTGCTCGTGGTCACGAACCAAGCGGAGATTAGCGGATGGGATTTCTCGACGGCAAACGCATCCTGATCACCGGACTGCTCTCGAATCGTTCGATCGCATACGGGGTCGCCAAGGCCTGCCGTGAACAGGGCGCCGAACTGGCATTCACCTACCAGTCCGACCGGTTTCGCGATCGGGTCGCGGAGATGGCTGCCGGTCTCGACTCGACGCTGGTCTTTCCCTGCGACGTCAGCGAAGACGAGCAGATCACCGAACTCTTCGCCGCGATGGGCAAGTCCTGGGATGGCCTCGACGGACTGGTTCACGCGATTGCGTATGCACCGCGCGAGGCACTGGCGGGGGAGTTTCTCGAAGGGCTCGATCGCGAAGCGTTTCGGACCGCACACGATATTTCTTCCTATAGTTTCGTTGCGCTGACCAAGGCGGCGCTGCCGATGATGGCCGGACGCGACGCTTCGCTGCTGACGATGAGCTACCTCGGCGCCGGCATGGTGCTGCCGCACTACAACGTGATGGGCCTGGCCAAGGCCAGCCTCGAGTCGGCGGTGCGCTATCTGGCTGACAATCTCGGACCCCAGGGAATTCGGGTCAACGGCATTTCCGCCGGGCCGATCCGGACGCTGGCTGCAGCTGGCATCAAGGATTTCGGCAAGATCTTTTCGTTCGTCGAGCGCAACGCGCCGCTGCGCCGCAACGTGACCATCGAGGACGTCGGCAACGTCGCCGCCTTCCTGCTCTCCGATCTCGCCGCCGGCGTAACCGGTGAAATCACCATGGTTGACGGCGGGTTCAGCCGCGTGATCGGGGGAATGGCCGAACTGGCCTGAGTCGCGACTGCGCGCTCAGGCGACGGGACAACTGCGGAAGCCGACGAAGATATCGCCGCGCTCCGGCAGGTAGAAATTCCTGAAACGGCTGTCGACCATGCCGCGCGGGGTCGCGAAAGATCCGCCGCGCACCACCCGGTGGTTGCCGAACCACGGCGCCGAGTATTCCTGGTAGGGATCGGGCGAGAAACCAGGATATGGTTCGAAGGGGCTCGAGGTCCATTCCCAGACCGCCTCGCCCCAATCGAAGTCGGCCTGCGTGCGCGCTGCCAGTTCCCATTCCAGCTCGCCGGGCAGTCGCCGGCCGGCCCAGCGGCACCACGCCTCGGCTTCGTGGGCATCGACGTGCACTACCGGGGCCTCGGGATCGATCTGTGACCAGTGCTCGAAGCGCCGCGCATAGACCTTGCCATCCGCCACCCGCCAGTAACGCGGCATGCCCCGGCCTGAGCGCTGCAGGGCGGCATGGGCGTCCGGGTCCCACCAGCGCGGTTCGCGGTAGCCACCGTCATCAACGAAGTCCCGGAACTGCGCGTTGGTGACCGGCCGCGCGGCGATCCGGTAAGGGGCGAGAACTTCCGGGTGAGACCACTTCTCGTTGTCGAAGCAGAAGCCCTCCCCGGGCCGGGCGCCGAACCCGGCGCTGCCCCCGGGCAACGCCAGATCCAGTGGCGCACCCGAGCGCACCACGATCGGCGCGGGATGCAGCGACGAGCGGTAGGACAGCGTCTGCCAGGTGTAGGCGAGCGCCTCGACATGCATCATTTCGTGGAACAGCGCCAGCCGGAAGAAATACAGTCCCTCGTCGCTTTCCTCGGCCGCGGCGAGCGCTGCCAGGCAGGCGTCGAGTACGTCGTGCAGATAGGCCTCGGTAGCCGGCAGCCGCGGCAGATCGAGATCCCAGCGGCTGGCGTGAGCGACCTTGGTTGAATCGAAGAACCCGTCGCCGTCCGCCAGCATCGAATCGGACGCCAGCTTGCCCGCGCGCGTGCGCAGGCACCAGCGCTCCTGGAACCAGGCCACGTGCCCGATCTCCCAGAGCGGGGGATTGACGATCGCGAGACGGGGCACGCGCCATTGCGCTTCATCGAGCGTCTCGACGAGTCGCAAGGTCTGGACACGTACCGCGGCGAGCGCAGCGGCAAGTTCGGAACGCCCGGCTGAGCGCACGGCTCCCTCCCTGGTCTATAGTGTTGCTCCCCAGACTCTACCAGCGCGCCAGCACCGCGCAACCGGCAACTCCGTGAAGCCCGACGTCGTCATTATCTCCCCGGCACTCGCCGACGCGAACAACGGCAACTGGCAGACCGCCAGACGTTGGGCGAGCTTCCTGCGCGACCAGGCGCGCGTCACGGTGGCGCGGACCTGGGATGGTTCGCGATGCGCGGCACTGATCGCGCTCCATGCCCGGCGCTCGGCTGATTCGATCGCGCGCTATGCGGCCAGCGGCGGCGGCCTCGGGGTCGTGCTGACCGGCACCGATCTCTATCGCGACATCCGCAGCGACGCGAGCGCCCGGCGCTCGCTCGAGCTGGCTGACCGCCTGGTGGTGCTCCAGCCGGCGGGGCTCGAGGAACTCACCGAGCGCCAACGCGCCAAGGCCACGGTGATCGTCCAGTCTGCCGCGCAACTGCATCCCGGCCGGCCGCGGCGGCGGACCTTCGACCTCCTGCTCGTGGCCCATTTGCGCGCCGAGAAGGATCCACTGACCGCCGCGCGCGCCCTTGCCTTGCTGGACGACCCGGACCTGCGCCTGGTGCACATCGGCGCCACCGGGGATCGCTCGGGGGGGGGCGCAGCGGACGGCGGCGATGCCACCGGCGAGGACTTCGTCGCGGCGGCGGCGCATGACCCGAGAATCGAGTTGCACGGCGCCCTGCCCCACGCCACCACCAGGCAGCTGATCCGGCGCGGACGAATCCTGCTGCTGCCGTCGCGCATGGAGGGCGGTGCCAACGTGATCATCGAAGCCATCAGGAGCGGCGTACCGGTGATTGCCTCGCGCATCGGCGGCTCGGTTGGTCTGCTGGGGGCGGACTACCCCGGCCTGTTCCCGGTCGGCGACGCTGCCGCGCTCGCCGAACTAATCCGGCGGGCACGCCACGAACCGGGCTTCCTGGCGGGACTGCGCCAGCGCTGCACGCAGCGCAGCGCACTCTTTGACCCTGAGCGCGAGCGGGATGCAGTGCGCGCGCTGGCGCATAATTTGGCGTTTGCCGATCACGCATCGTCCAAGGAGCAAGAGCAACAATGACCAAGACCAGCGACCTCGCCGGGACTGTCCGGCTGACTTCGTTTTCGCACGGCGGCGGCTGTGGCTGCAAGATCGCCCCCGGCGTACTGGCCGAGATCCTGCGCGAGACCAAGGGTTTGCCGATCCCGCCCGAGCTGTTGGTGGGAATCGAGACCGCCGATGACGCCGCGGTCTATCAGCTCAACGACGAGCAGGCCCTGATTGCGACCACCGACTTCTTCATGCCGATCGTCGACGACCCCTACGATTTCGGGAGGATCGCGGCGGCCAATGCCATATCCGACGTCTACGCGATGGGGGGCAAGCCGATCTTCGCGCTGGCGATCGTGGCAATGCCGATCGACCGTTTGCCGGTCGAGACGATTCGCCAGGTGATCGAGGGTGGCAAGTCGATCTGCGCCGAAGCCGGGATTCCGATCGCCGGCGGGCACACCATCGATTCGGTCGAACCGATCTATGGCCTGGTTGCGCTGGGCCTCATTGACCCCCGCAAACTCAAGAAGAACTCGGGCGCTCGCCCGGGCGACAAGCTGGTGCTGGGCAAGCCGCTGGGTGTCGGGATCCTTTCGGCGGCGCTCAAGAAGGAAGAACTGGGACCGGAAGGTTACGGCGCGCTGATCGCGAGCACCACCAAGCTCAATGTTTCCGGTGCGGCGCTCTCCGAACTCGAAGGCGTCCACGCGCTGACCGATATCACCGGTTTCGGGATTCTCGGCCACACGCTCGAGTTGTGCCGCGGTGCCCGCTTGACCGCGGCGCTGCGCATGGCCGATCTGCCTTTGCTCGACAACGTGGCGGAACTCGCCCGACGCGGCTTCATAACCGGGGCCTCGTCACGCAACTGGGCAGGTTATGGCGCCGACGTCGATCTTGGCGCCGCGATCGGTGAAACCGAGCGGGCGCTGCTGACCGATCCGCAGACCTCGGGCGGACTGCTCGTCGCCTGCGCGCCGGAAAGCGTCGCCGAGGTGATCGCGTGCTTTGCGCGCGACGGGTTCGATCGTGCCGCGGTCATCGGTTCCCTGAGCGCCGGTGAACCGCGGGTCCGCGTCGACTGAATGCGCTGAGCGCGGGGCCAGCAGCAGTGGCCCCGTCTGAACATCGGCTAGGGTCGCGGCCGCAGTTCCAGGCGCTCGACTGCCGCCTGGTCGACGGCCGCCGCACTGCTGACCATCGGCAGATACTCGACACGTGACCACGGCAAGGCCAGGTCGCCATATTGCGGCGATAGGACATGGCCGCTCTGCCCGCTCGAGATCATGAACTTCGAGCGATCGGGTTCGGCGAGATCGTAGAGCGCGCGCAGGCTGGGTCCCCAGCGATCGGCAAACGGCGCCGCCTGGTCCCAGGGATTGTGGCGCCCGGCGTTGACGCTGGCCGCGTCGCCGCCGGCGGGCACCTTCAGGTCGAAGATCCGCGCCAGTAGCGGCTGCTTGCCGAACGGCCGATGTTCGGAAATTGCCTCGTGGGCCTTGCCCCAGCGCCAGGCGGCGGGATCGTCGCCATAACGCTTGACCAGTTCGGCAAGCGTCGACTCGAGGGTCGTCGCGGCCAGTTCGGCGCAGGTCTCGGTCGCGGGCGTGCGCACGTCGTCGCACCAGGTGGCGTCTTGCGGGCGGGTCAGCGCGCGCAACTGGGCGCTGTAGCGTGAACGCTGGGTATCGAGCTGGGCGAACAGTTCATCGCCGACGTCGTCGCTGAACATAGCCTTGCGCAAGCGGTCAATCCAGGCCAGCGCGATCAGCGGTTCCGGCCGATCCGGCGCCATCCAGTTGGCGCTGCGCTCGCCGCCCGACTGCCAGGCGCGCAACATTGCCATTGCGCGCTGCCCGAGATCACTGCGCCCCTCGGTCTTGAGCAGCAGTGGCAAAATTTCCGCGACCGTTCCGGACGAGACATCGGCCTGGATCGCCGCGAAACTCGCGAGGTCGTGACGCGGCTTCTCCGCCAGCAGTTTCTGGATCCGATCGTGGCGCTCGGGACGCGAGAATTCGGCACCGATGAACGCCTGCGGGTCAGCCCCGACCATTCTCTGGTTGGCGGTGACGATCACGCCATTGGCAGGCTGCACCACCCGCGGCAGCTGGTCCCACGCCAGGTAGCCATCCCAGTCATAGCGCGCGTCCCACCCCGGCGCTGGCGCCAGGCCGTGCAGCAGATTGCCGGGCTTGCGCACCGGAACGCGTCCGGGTGCGAACATCGCGATCGTGCCGTCGCGATCGGCGAAGACGATGTTCTGTTGAGGCGCACTGAAGTCGCGCAACGCGGCCTCGAACTCGGCCCAATTGCCGGCGCGGTTGATGCCGATCCCGGCACGGATGGTTCGGTCGCCCGGCTCCAGGGCCGTCCAGCGCAGGGCCAACACATAACCCGCGTCCTGCCCGGCCGCAGCCAACGCCTGTTGTGCGGTTGGCAGGGCGTCCGAGATCACCGGCCCATGGCGGGTGCTGCGGACCGCCAGTTTCACGTCGCCCTGGCCGCGCACCGCGATGGTCTCGCTGCGGGTTTCGAACTGCGCCCAGCCCTCAGGGGTGCGGTAGCGGCTGGCGTCAGCCGGATCGACCCGCTCGAGATAGAGATCCTGGCTGTCGGGACTGGTATTGGTAAACCCCCACGCCGTGCGCTCGGTGCGCCCGAGCACGACATAGGGCAATCCCGGCAGCGTCGCGCCGATCACCTCGAGCCCCGGCGCCGACAGTTGCGCCAGGTACCAGAGCGCCGGCGCGCTCAGCGCCAGATGGGGATCGTTCGCGAGCAGCGCTCCGCCGGTAAGGGTGCGCGAGGCGTCTGCCACCCAGTTATTGGACCCGATGCCGTCGTTCCCCGCTGACGGAAACGCTCGCTGCAGCAACGCGTGCAGCGGCGCTCCCAGCGCGGCGGCGGCACCCAGCGCGGTATCGGCCGAGCGCTCATCAGAAGCCATCTTCAAAGGGTCGGTGTAGACCACGTCGCGATCCGGCAGTGCCAGCGCGGGGTCGGTGTCGAGCAGCCAGGAAAGCCGCGCCGTCCCGAGCCTGGACCAGAGAGCCGAGCGCAAAAGTTCGGTGTTGAGATTGGCCGAGAGGTCCCAGGCCATCATCGTCGCCCAGCCGATGGCGTCCAACGGCTCCCATTTCCCCGGCCGCACACCCAGTATCAGGAACTCCGGCGAGAGCTTCCAGGGCTTGGCACTGGCCTGTTCGACGCCGGCATTGATGCCATCGACGTAGGCCTGGAGAATCGCGCGGGTGGATGCATCGAGTTCGGTCCAGACTTCAGCCGCGTGGTGGCGCACGCCCAGCACGCGCAACACCCGGTCGGTGGTCAGCGCCGCCGGACCGAGCACTTCGGCAAGCCGGCCGGCAACGATCCGGCGGTTCATCTCCAGTTGCCACAGGCGATCGGTGGCGTGGGCGTGCCCCAGCGCAAAGAACGCGTCGAGTTCGTTGGCGGCGCGGATGTGCGCCACCCCGTGGCGATCGCGCAGCACCTGTACCGGCGCCCTCAGTCCGGCCAGTTCGACGCTGCCGTCACGATCAGGCAGGGTCACGACCCGATAAGCCGCCAGTGCCGCAACCGCCAGCAGCAGCGCGCCGCCCAGCAGGTATCCGATCCAGCGCAGGGTGGTCACGATCCGCGAGCGCTGCCCCAGTCTTTTCACCATCAGCCTTCCCCTGTCATATTCGCCCGCCGTCAGGCGGCACGCGCGAACATCACTGCGAACCATCGTCGCGGATCGGTCCAGCAGCGCACGCTGCGCCATCCCGCCAACGCCAGCAATTGCACGAAGTCATCCTCGCGGTACTTGTAGGAGTTCTCGGTGTGAATCCTTTCGCCGGCGCGAAACTGCCGCTCCCCGCCGTTCCACGAAACCGTGACTGGACGCAGTGCTTCGAGATGCATCTCGATGCGGCTCTGCACCGGATCGAACAGCGCGACATGGCGCCAGTCACCGAGTGCGAAGTCGCAGCCCAGCAACCGATTGACGTGCAGCAGCAGGTTGCGGTTGAAGGCGGCAGTCACGCCCAGTTCGTCATCATAAGCCGCCACCAGCGTCGCCGGATCCTTGACCAGGTCGACGCCGATCAGCAGTTGCCCGTCGTCTTCGCCATTGGCGCGCAAGCCCTCGAGGAACCGGCGCGCCTCGTCGGGTGCAAAGTTCCCGATGCTCGATCCCGGATACAGGAACATGCGCTCGGCGCGCGGCACCTCGTCGGGCAGTTCCCAGGAGCTCGTGAAGTCGCAACCGTAGCCGTTGACCAGGAGGCCGGGATGTTCGCGCCGCAGGCGCGCCAGCGATGCAGCGAGGAAGTCGGCCGAGATGTCGAGCGCCACATAACGCCGCGGCTGCAACAGCGCGAACAGCCGTTCGGCCTTGACGCAATCACCGGCACCGAGATCGATCAACGTGCGCCTGGTGCCGGCAAGTGTTGCCAGCTCGTCGCGGCAGTCCGCGAGCACGGCACGCTCGGTGCGGGTCGGGTAGTACTCCTCGAGTTGGCAGATCGCGGCGAACAGTGCCGAACCGAGGCGGTCGTAGAAGAATTTTGGCGCGATCTGCGCCGCTGGTTGCGCCAGGCCGGCGGCGAGCTCGCGGCGCGGATCGCCAGGCCAGGAAGGTTCCAGCTCCTGCATCGAGATTTGCCCTCGCTCGTTCGCGCAATGCCCCAAGACCTCGCCATTGACGCGGTCGCCTTCGACGCCATTTATCATAGTAGCTTATCAGGCATACTTCCCCGGGAGGGTTTTCAGATGCGCTTCAAGATCGACGGCGCGGGCGGTTCGCTCGCGGCTCTGTTTGGCACGGTGTTGCGCGTGTTTGCGCTCATGGCGACATTGACCCTGGCACCGCAAGCCTCCGCCCAGCAGGTCTTCCGCGTCACCGCAATCCCCGATGAGTCTCCGACCGAACTGCAGCGCAAGTTCAAGCCGCTCGGCGCGTACCTCGAAAAGACGCTGGGCATGAAGGTCGAGTTCATCCCGGTCACGGACTACGCCGCGGCAGTCGAGGCGCTCGTCAACCGCAAGGTCGAGATGGCCTGGTTTGGCGGCTTCACCTTCGTGCAGGCGCGCATCCGCTCCAACGATGCGGTCATCCCGCTGGTGCAGCGCGTCGAGGACGAGAATTTCCGCTCGGTGTTCATCACCGCCGACCCGACGATCAAGCGCCTGGAAGACCTCAAGGGCAAGACGCTGAGCTTCGGGTCACCGTCATCGACCTCCGGCCACCTGATGCCGCGCTCCTTCCTGCTCCAGGCGGGAGTCGACCCCGATCGCGACCTGCGGGTGTCATTTTCCGGTGCCCATGACGCAACCGCGCTGGCGGTCGCCGGCGGCAAGGTCGTCGCCGGGGCGCTCAACATTTCGGTGTGGGAAAAACTGCTGGCCGATCGCCGCGTCGACACTTCCAGGGCGCAGGTCTTCTTCACGACGCCGCCCTACCACGACTACAACTGGACCGTGCACCGCGACCTCGATCCGGCGCTGCGCCAGAAGCTTCGCGATGCTTTCCTGGTCCTTTCTCCCGACACGCCGCAGGGCCGTGAAATCCTGGCTCTGCAGCGCGCCACGCGCTTCGTGCCGACCGGCGCCGAGAATTACACGGCGATCGAGAGCGCCGCGCGCAGCGCCGGTCTGCTGAGGTAGGAACTGATGCGCGGCGGCATGTCGCTCGCGGTGGAACGCGCTTTCGTGCGCCACGGAGCAACGCGTTGCGCGCTCTGTGACGTCACGCTCGCGGTCGCACCGGGCGAACAGGTCGCGCTGATCGGGCCAAGCGGCGCCGGCAAGACCACGCTGCTGGCGGTGCTGGGCGCCGCCCGGCGTCCTGAACCGGGGTCGCTAATGATCGCCGGCCAGGACCCTTGGGCGCTCAGCGGATCGGCCTTGCGGCGCCTGCGCCAGCGCCTGTTCATCGCGCCCCAGGCGCCACCGCTGCCACCGCGTCAGCGGGTGGTCCACGCGGTGCTTGCCGGCCGGATGCCGCACTGGTCGCTGGGCAAGGCCCTGGGTTCGCTGGTACGCCCCACCGATGCCGGCATCGCCCGCGAGGCACTGGCGGCCTTTTCTCTTGAGCACAAGCTCTGGGAACATGTCGACCGGCTTTCGGGCGGTGAGCGCCAGCGGGTCGGACTGGCCCGCGCACTGGTCTCGGAAGCCCAGCTGCTGCTCGTCGACGAACCGCTCTCGGCGCTCGACCCGGCACTCGGCCGTCAGGCGCTGCGCGCCTTGATCGATTCGGCCAGAGCCAATGGCGTGACGCTCGTCTGCAGCCTCCATCACGTCGAATTTGCGCTCGAGAATTTCCCGCGAATCATCGGCCTGCGCGACGGCTCGGCGGTCTTCGACCGGCCTCCGTCACAGATCAGCCCGGCGGACATCGAACGCCTCTACCGCGATCGCGACGACCCGGACATCGCCCCTGACAACACCTCTCCAGGGCCAGGGGAAAGCCGCCCGGCAATCGCCGCGCGTTGCTTCTAGGTCGGTTCCGGCACCTCGAGAGCAAGACGATGGAACCGGGCCGCCACGACACCACCGGAGCCGCCAGTGCACCGCCGCTGCGCGACCCGGCCTGGCGCGCCCGCGTCGCGCTGACGATCCTGGCAATAGTGCTCGTCTGGCCGATGATGGTCGCGAGCGACTTCCGCCCCTGGTCGCTGCTGGCACCGGACTCCCTCGATGCCGCCGGGCGGTTCCTCGCCAGTTTCCTGCCCCCGGCCCATGAACCGGATTTCCTGAAACTGGTTGTTCACTCGGCCTGGGTAACGATCGCGATCGCCACTGCCGGCCTGACGCTGGGCTGGATCGGAGCGGTGCCGCTGACGCTGCTCGCCACGGCGCGACTGTCGCAGTCAGCGCTCGGTCGCCAAATGCAGCTCGCGCCGACCATCGGTCGCCAGCTGGTGCGGGCCGTGCTGGTGTTCCTGCGCAGCGTCCCGGAACTGGTCTGGGCACTGCTGTTCGTGCGGGTCGTCGGACTCGGTCCGACCGCCGGGGTGCTGGCGATCGCGCTGACCTACTGCGGCATGCTCGGCAAGGTCTACGCCGAGATTCTCGAATCCGGCGACCCGGCGCCGACCAACGTCCTGCTCGCCAACGGTTCTTCGCGCCTCGGCGCTTTCCTCTACGGGACGCTGCCGCAGAACGCGACCGAACTGGTTTCATACACGGTGTTTCGCTGGGAATGCGCGGTGCGCTCGTCGGTGATCATGGGCTTCGTTGGCGCTGGTGGACTGGGCCAGCAAATGGACATCTCGATGAAGATGCTCGCCGGCGGCGAAGTGGCAACGCTGCTCGCGGTGTTCATGATCCTTGTGGCCCTGGCAGACGGGACGAGCCGCGTGCTGCGCGCGCTGCTCAACCGGCGATGAAAGCGGGCCCCGAGAAATTGGCGGACGGCGGCCGGACACCCGACCCGGGCGCTGCGGCCGACGTCATGAAGCGGCCATCGTCGCTCCCCGGCATCCTGGTCCTCGGCGCGATCCTCGCGCTCATCATTGCCAGCTTCTGGACGCTCGAACTGCGCTGGCGCGACTTCCTGGCGCCCGATGCCGGCCGGCTGATGGCCGAATTCATAACCGGCTTCTTCCCGCCCGAGACCAACTCGCAATTCATCGCCCGCCTCGGCACTGCAACCCTCGAAACGCTCGCCATGTCGGCGCTCGGAACCGCACTGGCGGTGGTGCTGGCCGTGGTCCTGGCGGTGCCGGCATCACGCATTCCACACTCGGCCTGGACTGCACTGCTGCGCCGCACGACGCGGCTCGTGCTCAACGCCTTGCGCTCGATCCCGGAGCTGGTCTGGGCAGCAATGTGGGTGATCGCCGCGGGGTTGGGCCCCTTCACCGGGACGCTGGCGCTGGCGGCGCATACCCTCGGAGTGCTCGGCCGACTGTTCGCGGACACCTTCGAGAACCTGCCGCCGGAGCCGGCTCGGGCGCTGCGTGACAACGGTGCGCACCCGCTGGCGGCGTGGCTCTACGCGACCCTGCCGCAGGCGCTCCCGCAGCTGCTTTCGTACACCCTCTACCGCTGGGAGAACAACATCCGTGCCGCCGCGGTCCTCGGCGTGGTCGGGGCCGGAGGTCTGGGGCAGATGCTCTACTTCCACCTCAGCCTCTTCCAGATGCCCGAAGCGGCGAGCGTGATCCTGGCGATGCTGGCTCTGGTCGGACTGGTTGACGCGATGAGTTACGCGGCGTTGCGGCGCCTCTCGCGATGAACCGGCCGATACTGTCCGTCACCGCGGTTAGCAAGCGCTATCGCGACCGTTGGGTGCTGCGCGACGCCAGCCTCACGATCAGCGCCGGTGAGCGGGTCGCGCTGCTGGGCGAGTCAGGGGCGGGCAAGTCGACACTGCTCAATCTCATCGCCGGGCTCGAGCCGCCTGACCAGGGAACCATCGTGGCGGCCGGCTGCGCCATTGGTGCTGCCGACCCCGATGCCGCGGCGGCGTTCCGCCGCGAACAGCTCGGCTTCGTGTTCCAGGCCTTTCACCTTCTGCCTCACCTGGACCTGGTCCAGAACGTCGCGGTCCCGCTGCTCCTCAACGCTTGCCCGGCTGACGAAGCCCGCGAGCGCAGTGCCGCGATGCTGGCCCGGCTCGGGCTGGGCGACCGCGGCGCCAGCCTCCCGCGCGAGCTCTCCGGTGGCGAGCAACAGCGGGTTGCGCTGGCCCGCGCGCTGGTCCACCGTCCCGTCCTGGTGCTGGCCGACGAGCCGACCGGAAACCTCGATCCGGCTACCGCCGAGCGGGCTCTCGCGCTGATCGCCGAGCAGGTGCAGCTGACCGGCGCGGCGCTGCTGATGGCCACCCACTCCGAGCACGCTGCCGCCATCGCGGACACGCGCTACCGGATCGTCGCCGGCGCGATCGTGCCGGCATGAGCACGTTGCGCTCCCACGCCACGCTGCTTGCCTGGTTCTGGCGCGGCCACGTGCGCGCCAACCCTGCCTCCGGGATCGTGTCGATCATCGCAATCGCGATCGGCGTGGCCCTGGCCCTGGCAATCCATCTCGTCAATCGCTCGGCGCTGGCCGAGTTCGGATCGGCGCTGGCGATGGTCAACGGTGCGGCGCAGGCCCAGCTGCGGGCCGGTGCCGGGACCCTCGACGAGGAGATCTTTGCCCAGGTAGCGCGCGATCCGCGCGTTGCAGTCGCCAGCCCGGTAATCGAGACCGATCTGTCGCTGGTCCATTCACGCGGCGGACAGCGTGACCCCGCGGTAACAGCCAGCGGCGCGGCCCTGCCGCGTTCGCTCCGGGTCCTCGCCGTCGACCCGTTGCGTGCCGCAACGGTAACCCCGGGGCTGGTTCCGGTCCCTGATGGCGCCGGCGGCGCGGCCGCGGCGCTCTTTGCAGACGATGCCATCTTCCTCTCCCCGGCCGCTGCCGCCGCACTCGGCCTGAGCAGCGGCGCAACGCTGCACGCGCGCGCCGGCATCGATCCGGTGGAATTGCGGGTCGCCGGGCACGTCGCCGGCGCCAACCCCGGGCAGCGGATCGCCGTGATGGACATCGGCACGGCACAGTGGCGGCTCGGTTGGCTGGGCCGAATCTCGCGGATCGACCTGCGGCTCGCCCCCGGCGCGGACGCGGCGGGCCTGCGCACCGACCTCCTCGCGCGCCATCCCCAACTCGTCTGGAGTGCGCCGCAAGCCGACGAGCAGCGGATGTCGAATCTCTCCCAGGCCTACCGCGTCAACCTCAACGTGCTGGCCCTGGTGGCGCTCTTTACCGGCGCCTTCATCGTCTACACCAGCATCGGCCTGGGGATCGTCAGGCAGCAGCAGCAACTCGCCCTGCTCGGCGTCCTCGGCACCCCGCGGCGAACCCTGTTCGCCGCCGTTCTCGGCCAGGGAGTGGTGCTTGGCATGCTCGGGGCGGCGCTCGGCGCAGCCGCCGGTATCGGCCTGGCGGCAGCCGTGCTGGCGGCAGTCGGCGGCGATCTTGGCGGCGGCTTCTTCGCCGGCAGCCGGCCGGCGCTGGTCATCGACCCGCTCGCGGTCGCAGTCTTCGCCGCGCTCGGTGTAACCGTCGGCATCGCCGGTTCGCTGGTACCGGCGTTGCGCATCGCGGCGATGGCTCCGGCCCGCGCGCTGCGCGCCGGCAGCAGCGAGGAAACCCTCGGCCGTGGTGCCGACCTGCGCGTGGCGTTGGTGCTGGCGCTGACCGGCACGGCGCTGCTCGCGCTGCCCGCCATCGGCGGGCTGCCGATTGCGGCCTATGTCGCGATCGGATGCTGGCTCACTGCGGGGATCGCCTGCGTGCGTCCACTGGTGCGCCTGGTTGCGCGCATCGGTACCGGCACCGCCGCCTGGCAACAGCCAACAGTGTGGCTCGCACTCCAGCGGGTCAGGCATACCCCGGCCAGCGCCTCGGCGGCATTGGCGGGAGTGGTTGCCAGCTTTGCGCTGGCCAGTTCGATGGCGATCATGGTGCACAGTTTTCGCGGCTCGGTCGACAGCTGGCTGGACGCCGTGCTCCCGGCCGACCTCTACACCCGCAGCGCTTCCGGCGCCGCCAATGCCGGCCTGACGCCCGAGTTGCGCGCCCAGCTGGCCAGCGCCGGCGGAGTTGCGCGCATCGAATTCCTGCGCGCGTTGCAGGTGACGCTCGATCCGTCCCGTCCGGCGGTGATCCTGCTGGCGCGCAGCCTCGACCAGGCGGCTCCCCATCGGACCCTGCCGCTAACCGGCACGGTGCTCCGCGCCCCGGCCGGGACGGTGCCGATCTACGTCAGCGAGGCCATGGTCGATCTCTACGCCTTCGTTCCCGGGAGCGTCGTGAGCCTGCCGCTCGGACCACCCGGGGCGCAATTCTTCGTCGCCGCCGTGTGGCGCGACTACGCCCGTCAGCACGGCGCCATCACCATCGCTCATGAGGACTACCGCCGCCTCAGCGGCGATGCCACCAGCAACGATGTTGCCGTCTGGCTCACCCCGGGAACTGCTCCCGAAGTCGCGATCGCCGCGATCCGCCGCATCTCCCCGGTGTTCGCGGAACTGGACTGGCGCAGCGCACGCGAGATCCGGGCGATCTCGCTGGGCATCTTCGATCGCAGTTTCGCGGTCAGCTACCTGCTCGTCGCCGTTGCCATACTGGTCGGCCTCTTCGGCGTCGCCGCGGCCTACGCCGGCGAGGCGCTGGCCCGCTCCCGAGAGTTCGGCATGCTGCGCCACCTCGGCGTCACGCGCAGCCAGGTGGCGCGGATCTTCGCTGCCGAGGCGGCCGCGATGGTGACGATCGGCGTCGCCTGGGGCGCTGCGCTCGGTGCGGTGATCGCGATGGTGTTGATTCACCGGGTCAACCCGCAGTCATTCCATTGGACGATGGACACCACCTGGCCGACCGAACTTCTGGCTGCCACTGCCGCCGCGCTGATCGCCACCGGGGTGGCGGCCGCGGTCCTGGCGGCCCGTTCGGCTACCGGACAGGGACCGGTGCGCGCGGTCCGGGAAGACTGGTGAATCCGTTGCGGCGCCAATGCCTGCGGGCGGGCTGCGCGGCCCTGAGCGCGGCTGCGCTTCCGCCGGCGGAGGCGTCCGGCTATGCCGCCGTGCGCCCCGGAGTGCCGCTGCTGTTTCCGCGCGACCATGGCGCACACGATGACTTCCGCAGCGAGTGGTGGTACGTCACGGGCTGGTTGCGCGACGCCAGCCAGTGGCTTGGCTTCCAGCTGACGTTCTTCAGGGTCGGCACCGGCCACGCTGCCGCCAACCCGAGCCGCTTTGCACCGCGCCAGCTGCTGATAGCACACGCCGCACTCGCGATGCCTGGGCGCGATCGACTGGAGCACGACCAGCAGGCGGCGCGCTCCGGCTTTGATCTGGCGAGCGCGAGCAGCGCTGACACCGACGTGCGCCTCGGTGACTGGTCGCTGCGCCGCGGACCTGACGACCGCTATGGCGCGATGATCGCGGCCCGCGAGTTCGCGCTGGCGTTGCAGTTCACGCCACCGGGACCGCCGCTGGCTCAGGGGGAGCGCGGTTATTCGCGCAAGGGACCAAAGCCGGAGCAGGCAAGCTACTACTACAGCCGCCCGCAAATGGCAGTGACGGGTTCGCTGCGAGTTGCCCAGCCAGAGCGGGGCCGCAACCGCCCGGAAAGCGGGCCGCTGGGACCAGCGCGAACCGTAAGCGGGGTTGCCTGGCTCGACCACGAATGGTCCAGCGAGTTGCTGGCTGGTGACGCCGTCGGCTGGGACTGGATGGGACTCAACTTCGACGACGGTTCGGCGCTGATGGCCTTTCGCATCCGCCGCGCCGACGACTCGACCGTTTGGCAGCACGAGCGCTGGATCAGCGCCGCGCAACTGCGCTCGGGTCAGGGACCAGAGGTGGTGTCGGGGCTGGGGCCTGTGTTCGAGACCTTGCGGCGCTGGCGCTCGCCACGCAGCGGCGCCACCTACCCGGTCGCCCTGCGCGTGCGCAGCGCGGGGCGCAGTTTCGATCTGCTGCCGCTCTTCGACGATCAGGAACTGGACGCCAGCCTGAGCGCCGGCACGATCTATTGGGAAGGCGCGGTGACGGTCGTGGAAGACGGTCGCACGGTCGGTCGCGGCTACCTCGAACTCACCGGCTACGCCGGTCGACCGCCGGTGTAACTTGATTCAGTCGCCCCGCACGGCGACCCGCCAGTCAGCCGTTGCGCGCCCCGGCCGCGAGCCTGCTGAGCAATGCGGCTGCGCCCAGGCAGGCCAGCCCGCAGAAGATGCCCACGGCCCAATATCCGAAGTGCTGGTAGAGCCAGGCGGTGCAGGGTGTGAACAACGTCACCCCGAGGTAGGTCGAGCAGCTCAGCATCGCGGTCATCACGCCGCGCAAGCGCACCACCTGCTCGGTCGCGAGCGCGGTAATCGCGGTAAAGAACGTGCCCTGCAACAATCCCCAGCAGAGCACGCTGGCCAGGGCGAGCGGCGGAATCCCGACGAGCAGCGTGAGCACCACCAGCCAGGCGCCGAGCCCGACGAGTGCCATTAGACCGCTGCGTTCCTTGCCGATGCGGTCGATCCAGCCGGCGTTGCGGGTCACGATCAATAGCCCCATGCCATAGATCGCAATGGTCAGCCCGGCCAGACCTGAATCCCAGCCGTTGGCCTGGCGCAGTTCGCTGCCCAGGAAGGCGTAGACCCCGTAGAACGCGCCCATGTTGACCAAGTTGACTGCCAGGACCAGGCGGGCGCCGCGGTCCGCGAGCACAGTGCGCAAATCGGCGACGAGCGCCGCCAGCACCAACGGCCCGGTGGCAGCGGCCAGCGGCGGCTTGGGCGCCATGCCGATCGCGAGCGCACACCCCAGCGCTGCCAAGGCCAGCCCCGCGAACGCGCTGCGCCAGTCGATCACCTGGGCTGCGAATGCCATGGTCGGCACCACCAGCAGGATCGCTATCGACCAGCCACTGACGATCCGGCCCACTGCGCGGCCACGCTGTTCATAGCTCGAGAGATCGCCGGCCAGGGCATAGGCCGCCGGCAGCACGGTCCCGGTGGCGGCGCCGGCAACTGCGGCCAGGATTAGCAGAGCCGCGAAACTCCGGACCTGGCCCGCCGCGAGCCAGGCAAGCGCAAACACCACCAGACCGGCGACGATCACCCGTGAGCGCGGCAACTGCTTGGCGGTGAGCCCAACGACCGGTGCGGCCAACGCCAGCACGATGCTGTAGACGGTCAGCAGCAGCCCGGCGTGACCAGGCTCGATGTCGAAGGACTTGGCGATATCGGGCAGCAGCGGCGAGATCGCGAAGATCGTCGCGCCCACCGTCGCGACCGCCAGCATTGCCGCGCGTGTCAGCAGCGGGTAGGCGTCGATGTGTGCCGCGGCCCCCGCCGGTTCCCCGGAAGCTGCCACGTGCTCAGCGCACCAGCTGGTTGATTTCGATGATCGGCATCAACACCGCCAGGACGATCAGGAGCACGATGCCGCCCATCGCCAGGATCAGTGCCGGTTCGAGCAGGCTGGTCATCGTCAGCGCACGGCGTTCGGTCTCGGTCGAGAGCGTGGCCGCCACCCTTTCGAGCATTGCGCCGACTTCGCCGGTGGCCTCGCCGCTGGCGATCATCTGGATCATCATTGGCGGGAACTGTTTTTGTGCGGCGAGCGCCCTTGAGAGCGGCGCTCCCTCGCGGACCCGTTCCAACGCGTCCATGGCGGCAGCACGCAACGATTCGTTGGTCAGCGTCCGCGAACCCGCCTCGATGGCCCTGATCAGCGGCACTCCGGCGCTAGCCAGAATCGCCAGCGTCGAGGCGAACCGGGCCGTGTTCATGCCCCGGATCATTCGCCCGAACAGCGGCATGTCGAGCAGGCGCCGATGCCACGCCAGCCGCGCGGTCGGCGCGCGCAACGCCAGCCGGAACGCAATGCCCCCGGCGATTATTGCCCCCAGCACGTAGATCCCGTAAAGGCGCACGAAATCCGAGATCGCGATCATGGCGACGGTCAGCGGCGGCAGGTTCTGGCGCGTCTGCTCGAATACACCCACGACCTGAGGCACGACGTAGGTCAGCATTGCGATCACCACCAGCACCGCGACCACAGTCACGATCATCGGATAGGTGAACGCGAGAATCAATTTCTGCGTCAGCGCGGTGCGGGTCTCGATGTAATCGGCCAGTCGGCCCATCACCAGCCCGAGATCGCCTGACTGCTCGCCGGCGCCGACCAGTGCCCGATAGACCTCCGGGAAGTCGTCCGGATGCCGGGCCAGGGCCTGCGCAAAGGTCTGGCCCCCAACCACGTCGGCGCGTACCGCCGCAAAGCGATCGCGCACGGCGGCACGTTCGGCCTGCTCGATGACCGCGCCCAGCGCCCGCTCGAGCGGCACCCGGGCTGCCAGCAGACTGGCCAGCTGGCGGGTCACCATCGTCAATTCGTTGCGGCTCAGGCGGGTGCGCAGACCAGGCAGCTGGCGCGCCGCCTCGTGCACTGGGGATACCTGGATCGGGAGCAGCGAGCGCTGGCGCAGCAGGTTGCGGGCGTGGCGCGGTGAATCGGCGTCGAGCGTGCCGTGCTCGATGGTTCCCTTCTCGTTGGCCGCTTCGTACTTGTATGCGGGCATGAGCGTCTCAGTCCCGCGTGACCCTGATTACCTCGTCGGCGGAGGTCACGCCGGCGGTGACCCAGCGCTGGCCGTCATCGCGCATCGAGACCAGTCCCCTGGCCAGGGCACCCTCGCGAATTTTCGCCTCCGAGGCGCCCTGGTGAATCTGGGCGCGGATCGCATCATCGACGGCGAGCAGCTCGTAGATACCGGTGCGGCCCTGGAAGCCGGTGCGGCCGCAGGCGACGCAACCCGGCGCGCGCCAGCCGCCGCTGACGGGGTCTGGTTCGCGGCACTGGGTGCAGAGCTTGCGCACCAGCCGCTGTCCTGCCACCCCGACCAGCGATGAGGCCAGCAGGAAGGGCTCGACGCCCATGTCGATGAGCCGAGTGATCGCCGCTACCGAGTCATTGGTGTGCAACGTCGCGAGCACCAGGTGGCCGGTCAGCGACGCCTGCACCGCGATCTGCGCGGTCTCGAGGTCGCGGATCTCGCCGATCATCACCACGTCCGGGTCCTGGCGCAGGATCGAGCGCAGCGCCCGCGCGAAGCTCATGTCGATGCGCGCATTGACCTGGGTCTGCCCCACCCCTTCGATGT
>JAHEMI010000104.1 GCA_024643785.1 Burkholderiaceae bacterium | reverse complement strand
GCACCGTCGACGAGAAGCTCCACGCCACACTCGAGCAGCGCCTCGGCCAGTCGTTCCAGCTGGTCTCGGAGCGGCTCGAGCAGGTTCACAAGGGGCTGGGCGAGATGCAGGCGCTGGCCTCCGATGTCGGCGACCTCAAGCGGGTGCTGACCAACGTCAAGAGCCGCGGCACCTGGGGCGAAGTCCAGCTCGGCGCGATCCTCGAGCAGATCCTGGTGCGCGAGCAGTACGACACCAATGTCGAAGTGGTCGCCGGCTCGGGGGAGCGGGTCGAGTACGCGATCAGGCTGCCAGGACAGGGCGACGATCTGCCGGTCTGGCTGCCGATCGACGCCAAGTTCCCGCGCGAGGACTACGAACGTCTGGTCCAGGCGCTGGAGCGCGCCGATCCGGTGGCCGCCGAGGCGGCCGCGCGCCAGCTCGAAGTGCGGCTGCGCACCGAAGCCAAGACCATCGCCGCCAAGTACCTCGCGCCGCCCCAGACCACCGACTTCGCGGTCCTGTTCCTGCCCACCGAGGGGCTGTACGCGGAGGTGCTGCGCCGTCCCGGGCTGGTCGACAGCCTCCAGCGCGACAGTCGCGTGGTGGTCGCGGGTCCGACGACGCTCGCGGCGATTCTCTCCAGCCTCCAGATGGGATTCCGGACGCTGGCGGTCGAGCAGCGTTCGAGCGAGGTCTGGCGGCTGCTGGGCGCGGTCAAGAGCGAATTCGGCAAGTTCGGCGACGTCCTGGACAAGACCCGCACGCAGCTCGAGCGCGCGGCCAATACCATCGGCAGCGCGCGCACCCGCACCCGCGCCATCGAGCGCAAATTGCGCGATGTGGAATCACTGCCGGAGGCCGAGAGCCGCCGGATGTTGCCGAGCTTCGACCAGCCGTTTGACGACGAGGACCTCGCCGACAGCGATCCTGAATCGGCGGGCTAGGGGCGGGCCAAGGGCAGCTCCGCCCGCGCGTAAACACTGCCTGGGGTGATCAGGATCGGCCCAGAGTCGTGACGAACCGTTCCGGGGCAGGGCGCTCGCGCCGGGGCCTGGCACTTGTCACAGTTCCGAAGCTGACGAAACATACTGCGATTTCGCCTTCGCGCAACCCAAAGCCGCGGCGCAAGGCTTGCGAGGCCATGCCCTGGCCGCTGCTCAGTCCGGCGCCAAAGCCCATCGCCTGGGCGGTCAGCATCATGTTCTGGATCGCGCAACCGAGCGAGACCAGACGCTCGTGAGCCGGCGTATCGGGTTCGCGCGCCGCCAGATCGGCCACGCACAACAGCAGCACCGCGCCGCGCAGCGCCTTGGCCCGCGCATCGCCGACCTGCTCGGCGCTTGCCGTGGCATCGCGTTCGAGCAAGGCGTCGGCAAACATCTGTCCCAGCGTCGCGCGCCGGTCGGTCGGAATCAGCACGAAACGCCAGGGGACCAGCAGCCCGTGGTCTGGGGCCGCGGCGGCGGCTTCGAAGATCAGCCCGAGCTGGCGCTCGTTCGGCCCGGGGGCCTCCAGGCGCTTGGGCGAAACGTGCTGGCGCAGGTGGATCAGCGATTCGGTGAAGGCCAGGGCGTCGTCTTCGCTCATCGTCGTTGCGGGCGCGCGCCCTCAGCTCTCCAGCTGGGTGTCGGACACGAGGATGCCGTCGGCGTCACTGTAGACGTAGTGGCCGGGAACGAAAGTCACCCCGCCGAAGCTCACCGGGACGTCGCGCTCGCCGGCGCCGGCCTTGGCGCTCTTGCGGGGGTTGCTGCCCAGTGCCTTGGTGGCGAAATCGAGTCCGTCGAGCGTCTCGCTGTCGCGCACCGCGCCGTTGATGATCACGCCGGCCCAGCCGTTGTTCATGCCGCTCTTGGCGATCATGTCGCCCATCAGCGCGGTGTGCAGCGAGCCGCCGCCGTCGACGACCAGGACCTCGCCGTCCGAGGGTTTGGCGAGCGTTTCCTTGACCAGCTGGTTGTCCTGGTGGCAGCGGATCGTCCGGATCTTGCCGGCGAACGATTTGCGCTGCCCGAGGGAACGGAATTGCAGATCGCAGGATTGGACTTGCGGGTGGGCGTCGAAGAGATCGCAGGTGACGATGGCCATGTTTGATTGAATCCGCCAGGTGGAATAGGGAAGTCCGGAGAGTGAGTATCGCCCATCCTGCCAGGCGCGTCACCGGGGCGCGTCGGCGAGAGCGAAACGGCCCCGATCCGGCGCCGGCGCTGGCGCAGGGCGCCCAATTCGCGGTGCGGGATTTTGTTTGCACGATGTGAAATTGGAGCATTGCGGCGCATCAAACGAGTATTTCACGGAGGCATATTTCATCCCATATCGCGATACGCACGCCCAAGTCCTTGATTTAGCAAATAAATAACGACCTTAATCGTAGTAGGCCTTTTTGATGCCGTGCAATACGAAAAAGTTAATCTGAATCACCGAATTTGATTTCAGCGATGCCAAAAGCGCCGCCAGTCAGTTAACCAGGAAGTCTTCGCAATTGCCGAATCTTTAGGAGCTGTCATGCCGTCACGAGAACTGGAAGCCCAGAAACTGCAGAAGGATTGGTCGGAAAACCCCCGCTGGCGCGGCATCAAGCGCGGCTACAGCGCCGAGGACGTGATCCGGCTGCGCGGTTCGCTGCCGATCGAGCACACGCTCGCCAAGCACGGCGCCGAGAAACTCTGGAAACTGCTCGAGGAAGAGCCCTTCGTCAACTCGCTGGGCGCCATGACCGGCAACCAGGCGATGCAGCAGGTGCGTGCCGGACTCAAGGCGATCTACCTGTCGGGCTGGCAGGTGGCCGCTGATGCCAACGTCGCCGGCGAGATGTATCCCGACCAGTCGCTGTATCCGGCCAACTCGGTGCCGCTGGTGGTCAAGCGCATCAACAATACCCTGACCCGCGCCGACCAGATCCAGTGGATGGAAGGCAAGACCCGGGCCGACGCCGATTACGTCGACTACTTCGCGCCGATCATGGCCGACGCCGAAGCCGGTTTCGGCGGCGTGCTCAACGCCTTCGAACTGATGAAGTCGATGATCGAAGCGGGCGCCTCGGGCGTGCACTTCGAGGACCAGCTGGCGTCGGTCAAGAAGTGCGGCCACATGGGCGGCAAGGTGCTGGTGCCGACCCGCGAGCAGGTCGCCAAGCTGACCGCCGCGCGGCTCGCCGCCGACGTGATGGGCGTGCCGACGCTGGTGGTGGCGCGCACCGACGCCGAAGCCGCTGACCTGATCACTTCCGACGTGGACGAGAACGATCGCGAGTTCCTGACCGGCGAGCGCACCGTCGAGGGTTTCTACCGCACCCGTCCGGGCCTCGAGCAGGCGATCTCGCGCGGCCTGGCGTACGCACCGTACGCCGACCTGGTGTGGTGCGAGACCGGCAAGCCCGATCTCGAATATGCGCGCAAGTTCGCCGACGCGATCCACCAGCAGTTCCCGGGCAAGATGATGGCCTACAACTGCTCACCGTCGTTCAACTGGAAGAAGAACCTCGACGACGCCACGATCGCACGCTTCCAGGTCGAACTCGCGGCGATGGGCTACAAGTTCCAGTTCATCACGCTGGCTGGTTTCCACTCACTGAACTACGGCATGTTCGACCTCGCCCACGGTTATGCGCGTCGCCAGATGTCGGCCTTCGTGGAACTGCAGGAGAAGGAGTTCGCGGCCGCCGACCGGGGCTTCACCGCGGTCAAGCACCAGCGCGAAGTCGGCACCGGCTACTTCGACGCGGTGACCACGACCGTCGAGAGCGATGCCTCGACCGCCGCGCTCAAGGGTTCGACCGAGGAGGAGCAATTCGTCGCTCCCAAGGCACGCGCGGCGGCCTGATTCTCGGACGGAAGTGCGATAGCCCCCGGCCTGTCATGGGCCGGGGGTTTTTTATTTGCGATGCCACCGAGCAAGGGCAAGTCCGCCCTCGACCCACAGGCTGATCCGCCACTCCGCGACCTCGGATCGAGCGCCCCGATCTAGGCGCGATGTGCAATTGAGGACCCGATTGCGCGGGGCTAACGTGTTGCTCATCCCAACCACTCCATCAAAGGAGAAGAAGATGAGCAAGCGCCCCTCCCAGTTCGGCCAGGGCATGACCGAATACATCGTTATCGTGGCCCTGATTTCGGTAGCCGCGATCGGTACCTACACGCTGTTTGGCCAGACCATTCGCAACCAGACCGCCGGCCTGGCAATGGAGGTTTCGGGCCAGAATGCGGCCACCGCGATCGGGCAGGCCCAGGGCAATGCCAGCACTTCGCAGACCAATGCCAATCAGCGCAAGGGTCTTGACAACTACAACCTCGACAATCGCTGATCGCGCCGGGACACCGGACCGGGTATCGCAGCCATGGATTGGCAAAGACAGCGGCGGGAGGGCGGGCAGGCGCTCGTGCTCGCGCTGCTGCTCCTGTTCATCGGTTTGCTGGCGCTGTTCTTCGTGTTCAGCACCGGGCAGGTGGCGGCAACCAAGGCGCGGTTGACCAACGCCGCGGACGCCGCTGCCTACAGTGCGGCGCTGTGGCGCGCGCGGGTGCTCAACTTCGACGCCTACGCCAACCGTGCAATCGTGGCCCAGGAAGTGGCGGTGGCCCAGGCGCTCACACTGGTGTCGTGGTCGAAATACTTCGAGCATTTCACCCAGAACGCCACGGTGCTTGCCGCCGCCTATCCGCCACTTGCCCCGGTACTCGAAGGCGCGGCGAAGGTGGCCACCCAGGCGCGCACCCTGACCGAGATCGCGGCGGCCGACGAAGTGTTCTGGCGCGCCGCCGCCGGTACCGGGTACAAGGAGATCCTGCAGGCGAGCCAGGAGATGTTGCATCTCTCGGCCGGGGTCTTCGGCGCCGGCGCTGTGGCCAACGAGATCGCCCGCGCCAACGACCCGTCCTTTTTCGCCTATGCGCTCACCGACGCCGGCGAGTTCGAGCGCTTCACCCGCCGCTACGCGAACGAGCCCGACCGCGAGCGAATCCGCGACATCGTGTTGCGTTCGCTCGACCCGTTCACTGCCGGGCCGCGCAGCGAGGATCAGATCCTATGGCTGCTGCCGTCGAGTTGCGTGCTCTCGTTCAATGACCTGAGCGCCTGGTTCCAGCTGTTTCGCAAGCGCGGCGGTACGGTACTCGCACCGGGCCTCGAGCGTTGGGAGGCCGCGGATACCGGTTCGCTCCACGACAACCGGCGGAGCGGATTCCTGGGCCTGAGCTGCAGGCGACGTGAGATGGTGCCGCTCGGTTGGGGAGCGGTTGAGGCCGGCTCGCCCAACGCGGCCGCCATTCTGGCCAATCCCGGCAATGTCGCGGCCAATCCGCGCGCGCTGACCGCTGCGGTGGCGGAGATCGGCGGGGCCGGATTGCCCGGGTTCGGCAGCTACGGGGGCATCTCCCGGGTGCGCGAACTGAATTACGAAGGGCTCGCCAACCGCCGCTTTCCGATCAGTTCGCTGGCGGTGCTGGCGCGGGTGGAGCACTCGGCGGTGCGCACGGCCAATACGCTGAACCTTGGCACCGGCCGGTTGCGCCTGTTCGAGCGCTTTGCCGGCGGGCGGTTATGGGCGCTGGCGGCGGCCGAGGTCTATTTCCGGCGCCCGCCCGATGCTGGCCCGGGCACCGAATACGCGAGTCTCTACAGCCCGTATTGGCAGGCCCGGCTGGCCGAGCCGACGGTGGCGCAGCGCCAGGCGGCGGAATCCTATGTTCATTGAGCGAACGATCTTGGCGGCTCCATTGGGGCGCGCCGTCCGTGCCTCGCGGGAGCAGGTCGCAGCGGTGCGCCGGATGCGCGGCCAGGCGCTGACCGAAGCACTGGTGGCGGCGCTGGTGCTGGTGCCCCTCGCGGCCCTGATCATCATGCTGGGCAAGTACCAGGCGCTCCAGATGGCCACCATCGCCGCCGCCCGCACCCTGGCGTTCGAATGCACGGTGCGAGCGCAGGAGTGTGCCGAGCGCGCCGGCCAGGAGCGGTTGGTGGCAGAGATCCGCGATCGTCATTTCACCCGCGGCGATCGCCCGATAACCAGCACCCCGGGCTTGACCGGCCGGGTCGCGGCGGAGAACTCGCAACCGCTCTGGACCGACACCGGCGGGCGACAACTGCTCCCCGATCTCGGCGCAGTCCGGGCGGATTTCGCATGGGGCAGCTTCGACGCCGGCGCCAGCGTTGCCGCCGGGCAGGGGCAGTCGCGCTTTGCCAACGCAGTTGCCCTGCTCGACTCGCTGGCCGGGCCGGGCCGATTCGGCCTGGCGCTGCGCGCTGGCCTGGTCGACACTCGCGTCGAGGCGAGCCTGCCGGGCGTGCCGCCATTGGCCGCGCGCGCTTTCGAGTCGATGGGTCTGACGTTTCGCGCGCACACCGCGATCCTGACTGATGACTGGAGTGCGTCGCGTGCCCTCGGTCCGGAACCGGATACGCTTGAAAGCCGGGTGGCCCTTGGTCAACGCCTCGATCCTGTCCACGAAGCAGCGCAGCCGCTGGCGTACCAGCTGACCCTGTGGGCGATCGATCTGATGGGGATGCTGAGCCTGGAGGCGCAGGCTGGAAGCTTTCGCTATCACCACAGTGATGTTTCGCTCCTCCCGCCGGATCGGGTAGGTCCATGATCGGCCGCGCGGTGATCCTGCTCGTCACTTTGCTGGCGCTGGCCGCCAAAGCGGCCGAGCTGCCGCGGCCGCCCATCGCTGTGAACGGACTCGAAATGGTGCTGCCCGGAGCCGTCCTGGGTGGCCGCGAAGTCAGCACCGCGCGCTTCAGGGTCGCGGGCGAAGCCCGGCAAGCTGCAGAAGCGATGGCGCGCGCCTGGCGCTCGGCCGGCGCCAGTGACGTGATTCGTCGTGACAGCGGGCAGTGGCAGATCGTGTCGCGCATCGTCTCCGGGGAGGTCGAGACGATCCAGCTGCGCGATGACGGCGTAGCGGCCAGCACCGGGCTGATCAGCCGCTGGAGCCTGCAACCAGTTGCGGTTCGGGTCGCCAACCATCCGCAGCGGCTGCTGCCGCCCGACGCCCGTCAGATCGATCAGCTGGTCAGCCGCGACGGCGGCCGGGTGGTGGTGACGACGGTGGCCGTTTCGGCTCGCGCGGTCGGCGACCTGGCGAATGACGTGGCGACGCGCGCCCGGGAACTCGGATTCACGCGCCGGCCGGTAATGGAGGCCGCGCGCGCCGGCGGAGAACTCGACGTCGCGTTCTATCGCAAGAGCCGAAAGGGCGGTTTCGTGCCTGGCGGCGGCGCCGAGCTGGTGGTCACCATCGAGCGGCGCGC
>JAHEMI010000027.1 GCA_024643785.1 Burkholderiaceae bacterium | reverse complement strand
CGCAGCGCCGCGCCGCCAGGTAATGGCCCAATTCGTGAACGAAGATCAGCAGCGTCAGCGCCACCAGAAATGCCAAGAGCGTCTCCACCATGCTCACCCGCGTCGCTCGCGAACCATCTGCACCGCCAGCGCACGGGCTTCGGCATCCAGCTCGAGCACCGCACCGACATTGGCGCCGGCCTTGCCCTGGCCAAGCCGGGCGAGGACGTCGGCATTGACCGCATCGATCGCTGCGAAACCGATCCTGCCGGACAGGAACTCCGCCACCGCGATTTCGTTGGCGGCGTTGAGCACGCACGGGGCCCGCCCGCCCGCGGTGAGCGCCGCGAGGGCCAGACCCAGGCACGGAAACCGTTCCAGGTCGGGATCCTCGAACGACAGCGTGCCGATCCTGGCGAGCGACAGCGACTCGACGCCGCTGGCAATGCGCTGCGGATAGGCCAGCGCGTGCGCTATCGGGGTGCGCATGTCGGGATTTCCCAGTTGGGCCAGCACCGAACCGTCATCATATTCAACCAGTGAGTGCACGATGCTTTGCGGATGGACCAGCACCTCCAGCGCCGAGGCCGAGACCCCAAACAGATAGTGTGCCTCGATCAGCTCCAGCCCTTTGTTCATCATGGTTGCTGAATCGACCGAGATCTTGCGGCCCATCGACCAGTTGGGATGGGCACAGGCCTGCTCCGGAGTGACCTCGGCCATCTGCGCTCTCGTCAGGCGCAGGAACGGTCCGCCCGAGGCAGTCAGCAGAATGCGCCGCACGCCTGGCGTCACGCTCCCGCCCGGCAAGCACTGGAAGACGGCATTGTGTTCGCTGTCAATGGGCAACACGCTCGCCTTGCCAGCGCTGCAGGCAGCGCCGAATACCTCCCCGGCCATCACCAGGGCTTCCTTGTTGGCCAGCAGGATCTTCTTTCCCGCCCGGGCCGCGGCAAGCGTCGGCTCGAGCCCGGCGGCACCGACAATCGCAGCCATCACGGTATCCACCCGCGGATCCGCCACCGCCCGTTCCAGTGCCTGGCGATCGCAACTGATTTCTATTTCCTGGTCATATCCCAGTCCTGCCAGGGCGTCCCGCAGCTGGGTCACCGCCGCAAGGTCCGCGACCACCACCTTGAGCGGGGTGAAGCGCACGCACTGGCGCGCCAGCAAGTCGACCTGGCGATGACCGGTCAGGGCGAATACCCGATAACGCTCGGGATGCAGGGCCACCACCTCAAGGGTGCTGCGCCCGATCGAACCGGTCGCGCCGAGCACGGTAATCCACTGCACCTCGCCTGCTGTCCGGGTCATCGCAACAGCGCCTCGAGCAGGATCACCACCGGCATGGTCGGGATCAGGGCGTCGACCCGATCCAGGACTCCCCCGTGGCCGGGCAACAGACGGCCGCTGTCCTTGACGCCGGCAGTGCGCTTGAGCAGCGACTCGTGAAGGTCACCGACAACCGACAGGACGGCGAGCGCCGCCAGCACCACCCCTGCCCCGGGCACGCCGAGCCGGGACACGAGCATCCCCGGCAGGGTCGTCTCCAATCCTGGCAATTGCGCCGCCAGCACGCCCAGCACGGCCACTGCGAGCGCCCCGCCGACTGCCCCCTCCCAGCTCTTTCCGGGACTGATCGAGGGCGCCAATTTGCGCCGTCCGAACGCGCGACCGACGAAATAGGCGCCGATGTCGGCCACCCACACGATCGCCATGGCAACGAACAGTGCCAATCCGCCCTGGAAGCGCAACTCCAGCAACGAGTTCCAGCAGGCCAGCAGGAGGATGAAGGCCACCGGCCAGCCGCCGGCACCAATCTTGTTTCCGGCCAGACGCAGTGGCGCCACCACCACCCACCAGATCGCGGCCGCGGCCGCCAGGATGGTACTTGCCAGCGGCGCCGGGGCCAGACCGAAAGCTGCCAACCAGCCCAGGCCCAGGATGGCGAAGGCGAGCGCCGCCCCGAGGCGCGCCCTGGGCGTGCGTCCGATCAGCCCGCCCCACTCGTGCACGCCAACTGCCACGGCGGCGATCGTGAGCGCGGCCCACGCGACCGGCGGCAGCACGAAGATTGCCGGGGCAAATAGCGCCAGCAACACCAGCGCCGTCAGGACGCGTGTGCGCAGCATCAGCCGGCGGCAAGCTGGGCGCTGGTGCGCCCGAAGCGGCGTTCGCGGCGCCGATACGAATCGAAGGCGGATTCGAGTTCCGCCTCGTCGAAATCGGGCCAGAAGGTATCGGTGAAATAGAGCTCGGTATAGGCCAGATGCCACAGCAGGAAATTGCTGATCCGCTGCTCACCGCCGGTGCGGATGAACAGTTCCGGCTCGGGCGCGTCGCCCATCGCCAGATAGGGGGCAAAATCGACCTCTCCGATTCGGTCTGGCGCCGCGGCCAGTTCCGGTTTCGCGCGCAGCATGCTCCTGATTGCCTGCATCACGTCCCAGCGCCCGCCGTAGTTGACCGCGATTGTCAGCGTCATGCCGGTGTTCCCGGCGGTGCGCTCCTGGCCGGCGGCGATCAGCTTGCGCAGCTCGGGGTCGAAGGCAGTCAGGTCACCGATCATTCGCAACCGGATGTTGTTGCGGTGCAGCTTGTCGACTTCCTTGGAGAGCGCGTTGAGGAACAGTTTCATCAGCACCGAAACCTCCTCTTGTGGCCGGCGCCAATTCTCGGAACTGAAGGCAAACAGCGTCAGGTACTCGACCCCACGGCGGGCACAGGTCTCCACCGTCGTGCGCACCGCCTCGACCCCGCGGGCGTGTCCTGCCACCCGCGGCAGCAGCCGCTTGGTGGCCCAGCGCCCGTTGCCGTCGAGAATGATCGCGACGTGCCGCGGGACTGCCCCGGTCTGCGGAATTGCGGTGGTGGTGCTGACGTACCCGGCCATGGCGCCTAAACCGTAAGGATTTCCTGTTCCTTGGCCGCCAGGTCCTTGTCGACTTCGGCCACGAAACGGTCGGTCAACTTCTGGACGTCGTCCTGCCAGCGCCGCTCATCATCCTCGGAGATCTCCTTGTCCTTGAGCATTCTCTTGAGGTGTTCGATGGCGTCGCGGCGCACGTTGCGCACCGCCACCTTGGTATGTTCGCCCTCGTTGCGGGCGACCTTGGTCAGTTCGCGCCGGCGTTCCTCGGACAGGGCCGGCAGCGGCACCCTGATCGTCTCACCCAGGGTCGAGGGATTGAGCCCGAGGTCGGACTCCCTGATGGCCCGGTCGACGACGGTGACCATCTTCTTCTCCCACGGCGTGACGCCGAGGGTACGGGCATCGATGACGGTGACATTGGCGACCTGGCTGATCGGTACGTTCGAGCCGTAGTAGTCGACGTGGACATGATCGAGCAGTCCCGGCACAGCGCGTCCGGTACGGATCTTGCTCAGGTTGGTGTGCAGTGCCTCGAGGGACTTCTCCATCTTTTCGGCGGCAAGCTTGTAAATCGATTCTGCACTCATGTTTCCTCCTTCTTGTGCCTCTGATCACAGGCAGCTCAGAGATGGACCAGCGTGCCTTCATCCTCTCCGGTAACCACCCGGACCAAAGCGTTCTCGTTGCGAATTGAAAAGACCTTGACCGGCAGGCCCTGGTCCCGGCACAGCGCCAGTGCCGTGGCATCCATCACCCGCAGGTTGCGGCTGATCGCTTCGTCGAAACTGATGCGCGAATAACGGGTCGCGCTGGGATCCTTCTTGGGATCGGCCGAATATACGCCATCGACCATGGTCGCCTTGAGCACGATCTCGGCGCCGACCTCGGCACCCCGCAGCGCGGCCGCGGTGTCGGTGGTGAAGAACGGATTACCCGTGCCGGCGGCGAAGATGACTACCTTGTTCTCCTCGAGGTAGCGCAGCGCCTTGGGACGGATATATGGTTCCACTACCTGTTCGATCTTGAGCGCCGACTGGACCCGGGCTTCGACCCCACCCTGGCGCAGGGCGTCCTGCAAGGCCAGGGCGTTCATGACGGTTGCCAGCATGCCCATGTAATCGGCAGTGGCGCGGTCCATCGCGGCGGCCCCGGGGGCGACGCCACGGAAGATGTTGCCGCCGCCGATCACGATCGCCAGTTGCACCCCGAGCGAGCAGACCTCGGCGATCTCGCCGACCATGCGCTCGATCGTGCCGCGGTTGATCCCGTAGCTGTCCGTCCCCATCAGGGCTTCGCCGGACAGCTTGAGAAGCACGCGGCGGTAGACGCTGCGTGCCGGTGTGGAACGGACCTGCTCAAGTGCCGGTTCTGGGTTCACATGCGCTCCGCTTAGCAATGCCAATGGTCGGAGCGCATTATCCGCGCTTTTGCGCTCCCTCGTTTTACTGCCGGCAGGATCAGCGTCCGGCCGCAGCTGCCTGGGCGGCGACTTCGGCGGCGAAGTCATCCGTCCTCTTGGCCAGTCCTTCGCCCACCACGTACAGCGCGAACGAAACGACCTTGGCACCCTTGGACTTCAGCAACTGCTCGACACTGAGCTTGTCGTCCTTGACGAAAGGCTGGCCCAGCAAGGTCACTTCCTTGAGGTACTTCTGGACCGAACCCTCGACCATTTTCGCGACGATCTCGGCCGGCTTGCCAGATTCCGCAGCCTTTTGCTGGGCAATCGAACGCTCGCGCTCGATGTCCGCTGCCGGGACACCATCAGCGGTCACCGCCCGCGGCTTGCTGGCCGCGATCTGCATGGCCAGGTCGCGGCCAAGCTCGTCGCCGCCGCCGGTGAGGTCAACCATGACCCCGATCTTGGCCCCGACGTGGATGTATTGCGACAGTTCGCCCTGGGCCGCAACCCGTTCGAAGCGCCGGATCGAGATGTTCTCGCCAATCTTGCCGATCAGTGCCGTGCGGACCGTCTCGACGGTGCCGCCCTCGAGCGGCAGTTCGGAGAGTGCCGCCGCGTCGGCGGGGTTCCGGCTTGCGACCAGTTCGGCAAGGGCGCCGGCGAAAGCGCTGAACTCGTCATTCTTCGCCACGAAGTCGGTCTCGCAGTTGAGCTCGAGAATTGCCCCGAGCTTGCGATCGGCGCTGACGCTGATCGCCACCACCCCTTCGGCGGTGATCCGGCTGGCAGCCTTGCCAGCCTTGGTGCCCAGACGCACGCGCAACAGCTCCTCGGCGCGGTCGAGGTCGCCCTGAGCTTCGGTCAGGGCGCGCTTGCATTCCATCATCGGTGCGTCGGTCTTCTCGCGCAGTTCCTTGACCAGTGCCGCGGTAATTGCCGCCATGTTCGTATCTCCCAGAATGCTCTGGCCGCGCCCCGGGCGCGACCAACTCGTAAAAAGGGGCTGTCGCGCAGCCCCGGATGTTAAGGCGTGAGGCTGCTCGGCCCCGGCGCTTATTCTTCGTCGCCCGTTTCGACTTCGACGAACTCTTCGCCCTCGGTCTCGATCACTTCCTGAAGCGAGGCGAGGCGTCCCTCGAGAATCGCGTCAGCGGCCGCCCGGGCATAGAGCCGGATGGCGCGGCCCGAGTCGTCGTTGCCCGGAATCACGTAATCCACGCCGTCGGGCGAGTGATTGGTGTCGACCACCGCGACGATGGGAATCCCCAGCTTGCGCGCTTCGGTTGCAGCAATCTTGTGGAAGCCGACGTCGATCATGAAGATCGCGTCGGGCAGCCCGCCCATGTCCTTGATCCCGCCCAGGCTCTTGTTGAGCTTGTCGAGTTCGCGCTGGAACACCAGCGATTCCTTCTTGGACATCCGCTCGGTGCCGTTCTCGGCGACGATCGCTTCCATGTCCTGGAGGCGCTTGATCGAAGCCTTGACGGTCTTGAAGTTGGTCAGCATGCCGCCGAGCCAGCGCTGGTCGACGTAGGGCATGCCGGCGCGCGCCGCCTCTTCGGCGACGATTTCGCGCGCCTGGCGCTTGGTGCCGACGAACAGCACGGTCCCGCGCTTGGCGGCGAGCTTGCCGATGAAGTTCATCGCATCCTGGAAGCAGGACAGCGTCTTCTCAAGATTGATGATGTGGATCTTGTTGCGATGGCCGTAGATGTAGGGGGCCATCTTGGGGTTCCAGAAACGCGTCTGGTGGCCAAAATGGACACCCGCTTCCAGCATTTGCCGCATTGTTACGGACATTGTAGATACACTCCTGTCAGGGTTGGGACTGACGCACCACACTGCGCCGGACAGACATCCCGGCGCCAACCGCGCAGATCCTGCACTTCCCTGGCCGCAGCGCGCACCGGCACCAGCCGGCAAAATTCGCGCTCCTGACCGCAGGAACTGGCGGCACCCGTTGAGTACGGTGCGCGCTATTTAAACCGCCGCCGGGTCGCAGGAACGGGCCCCGAAGTGGAAAACCCCTACCCACGGTACGCACGAGCGGTTAACCTATAATCTTACCATGCCTATTACCATCAAGAAAGGCGACGAGATCGCCGCGATGCGCGTCGCCGGCCGTCTTGCGTCCGAAGTCCTCGACTTCATCACCCCAATGGTGATCCCGGGAGTGACCACCGGCGAGCTCGACCGGCTGTGCCACGACTACATGGTCGACGTCCAGGGAACGATTCCGGCGCCGTTGCACTACGCCCCGCCCGGTTACCCGCCCTACCCCAAGTCGATCTGCACCTCGATCAACCAGCAGATCTGCCACGGGATTCCCGGCGAGCGGGTGCTCAAGGACGGCGACATCGTCAATCTCGACATCACGGTGATCAAGGACGGCTTCCACGGCGACACCAGCCGCACCTTCCTGGTCGGCGACGTGTCGATCGCGGCCCGCCACCTGACCGAGGTCACCTTCGAGTGCATGTGGCTGGGCATCGACCAGGTGCGTCCTGGCGCCCGGGTCGGTGACATCGGCGCCGTCATCCAGCGCCATGCCCACGCCAATGGCTACTCGGTGGTGCATGAGTACTGCGGCCACGGTATCGGGCGCGAGTTCCACGAGGACCCGCAGATCATGCACTTCGGCACCGCCGGTACCGGGGTGAGCTTCGTGCCGGGGATGATCTTCACCATCGAGCCGATGATCAACGCCGGGCGCCGCCACGTCCGGCAGCTGGGCGACGGCTGGACCATCGTCACCCGCGATCGCAGCCTTTCGGCGCAGTGGGAACATACCGTGCTGGTCACCGAGACTGGCCACGAGGTGCTGACGGTCTCGGCCGGAGCGCGACCCCGGCCATCGTCGCTGCCCGGCAAGCCCTGACGGTGGCGGCGGTGGGCACCGGATCTATGCGACCCCGGCCACCGGCAGAAGAATCGGTGCAGGTCGGCGCACTGCGCGATTCGTATCGCCAGGAACGCGAGCGCCTGCTCGCCGAGCCGCGGACCATGCCGGTGACCCGGATGATCGCCGCCCTCACCCGCAATGCCGACCGCACGCTGTGCGCCTTGTGGCGGGCGCAACGCCTCCCCGCCGACGCCCTGCTGGTGGCGGTCGGCGGCTACGGGCGCCGCGACCTGTTCGCGCAATCCGACATCGACATCCTGATTGCCACGGCCAGCGAGCCGACCGGGGAACTGGCCGGCCGCATCGAATCGTTCGTCGCTTCGTGCTGGGACGTCGGGCTCGAAATCGCACACAGCGTGCGCACCCTCGAGCAGTGCCTCAGCGAATCCGAGGGCGACATCACGGTCCAGACCAGCCTGCTCGAGCGCCGCCGCCTGACCGGCAGCCGCCAGCTCTGGGACGAACTTGATTCGCGCCTGGCCGCGGCCATGCGACCCGGGCCGTTCTTTACCGCCAAGCGCCTGGAAATGCGCCAGCGCCACGCCAAGTACGATGACACGCCCTACAGCCTCGAGCCCAACACCAAGGAGAGCCCTGGCGGGTTGCGCGACCTGCAGGTGATTGCCTGGACCGCGCGGGCGGCGGGACTAGGCACGACCTGGGGCGAACTCGCCGCCAACGGACTGATGACCGGGCGCGAGACCAGGCTGTTGCGCAGCCGGGAGCGGACCCTCAAGGAAATCCGCCACGCCCTGCACCGCCTGGCCGCGCGGCGGGAGGACCGGCTGGTCTTCGATCTCCAGACCCCGGTGGCGCGCGAGCTCGGCTTTATCGACGGCGACGGCCGGCGCGCGTCCGAGGAGCTCATGCAGAGTTACTTCCTCGCGGCCAAGACGGTGACCCAGCTCAACACCATCCTGATGCAGAACATCGCCGCGAAGCTCTTCGACGCCCCCGGGGCCGAGCCGCAGCCGATCGACCACGAGTTCCGCAACCGGGGCGGATTGCTCGAGGCCATCGATCCCGGGGTCTTCGAGCGCGATCCGCCCGCGATCCTGCGGGCATTCCTGACCATGCAGCGCCACTCCGAGCTCTCGGGGATGGCCACCGAAACCCTGCGGGCCATGTGGCTCGCGCGGGACCGGATCAACCCGCGGGGACGGGCCAATCCCGAGAGCCGCGAACTGTTCATGGAGATCCTCAAGCAGCCGCGCGGCATCACCCACGAGTTGCGGCGGATGAACAAGTGGTCGATCCTGAGCCGCTGCATCGCGCCGTTCCGGCACATCGTGGGCCGGATGCAGCATGACCTGTTCCACGTCTACACGGTCGACACCCATATCCTGATGGTGGTGCGCAATGTGCGCCGCTTCGCCATCGCCGAGCACGCCCACGAGTACCCGTTCTGCAGCCAGCTGATGGCGCAGAACGACAAGCACTGGGTGCTCTACCTGGCGGCGCTGTTCCACGACATCGCCAAGGGCCGCGGCGGCGACCACTCGAAACTGGGGCGGGTCGATGCCCTGCATTTCTGCCGCACCCACCAGGTCGCCGACGAGGATTCCGCGCTGGTGGCCTTCCTGGTCGAGCACCACCTGACCATGTCCTCGATTGCCCAGAAACGCGACCTCGGCGATCCCGATGTGATCGCGGGATTCGCGACAATCGTCGGCACCGTCGAGCGCCTCAACGCCCTCTACCTGCTGACCGTGGCCGACATCCGCGCCACCGGGCCGAAGGTCTGGAATTCCTGGAAGGGCCGTTTGCTCGAGGACCTCTATCACGCCACCCGTCGGGCACTCGACGGTGAGAGCCATGGCCAGCCCGCTGACCGCCTCGATGCCCGGCGCCGTGAGGCGGTGCGCGCGCTCAATCTCGGAGCCATCGCGCCGGCACTCTACGAGCAGTTCTGGTCGCAACTCGACATCGCCTACTTCATGCGCAACGACGCGCGCGACGTCGCCTGGCACACCCGCATGCTGTACCGCTACCCGGATACCCCGACCCCGATCGTGCGCGCCCGGCTGGCGCCCGGCGGCGACGGATTCCAGGTGGTGGTCTACATGCCCGACCAGAAGGACCTGTTTGCCCGGGTCTGCGGCTATTTCGACCGCAAGAACCTCTCGGTCATGGACGCCCGCATCCACACCACCGCCCATGGCTACGCGCTCGACAGTTTCCTGATAGTCGATCCCAGCGGGGAGAGCCGCTACCGTGACATCCTGTCACTGGTGGAGAGCGAACTGACCGAACGCCTCCAGCAACAGGCGCCACTGGCCACGCCGGTACAGGGGCGCATTTCGCGCCGCTCGCGCTACTTCCCGATCGTGCCGCAGGTCGACCTCCGCCCGGACGAACAGGGCCAGCACTACCTGCTGTCGATCGTCGCCAGCGACCGCACCGGATTGCTCTACCGGATAGCCCGTGTCCTCGGCGAACACGACGTCAGCCTCTATACCGCCCGGGTCGCCACCCTGGGAGAGCGCGCCGAGGACGTGTTCCTCATCGATGGTGCCTCGCTGAGCGACCCGCGCGCGCAGTTGCGGCTCGAAACCGACCTCCTCGCGACGCTCGAGACCGGGCACTGATCAGCGCAGCGCGCCGCCCCTGGCAGCGCGGGGCCTGGCCGCGGCGCTCAGCGCAGCGCGCGCAGGATCGTTCTTACCCGGCCGATCGCGCCCTCGAGCACCCGCGCGATGTCATCCATTGATACCCCCCCGACGCTGTCGCCGATGCCGGCCGCGTGGTTCGCGACCACTGCCAGGGTCGCATAGGAGATTCCCAGTTCCCGCGCCAGCGCCGCCTCGGGCATGGCGGTCATCCCGACAATGTCGCAGCCGTCGCGCGCGAGGCGGCGGATTTCGGCCGCCGTCTCGAGTCTCGGGCCCTGGGTGCAGCCGTAGGTGGCGCCCAGGAGCAGCGTCTCGCCGACGCTTCCCGCGGCCGCGACCAGCCGGTCACGCAGCGTGCTGTCGTAGGGCTGCGTGAAGTCGATGTGGGTGACCGGCTGGTCCGGTCCCTCGAAAAAGGTGCCGTGGCCGCGATGGGTGTAGTCGATGATCTGGTCGGGCAGCAGCAGCGTTCCCGGCGCCAGGTCCGGGCGGATGCCACCGACTGTGGCCACCGAAACGACATCGGTAACGCCGGTCGCATCCAGCGCCCAGAGGTTGGCACGGTAGTTGATCTGGTGCGGGGCGATGGTGTGGCCGTAGCCGTGGCGCGCGAGAAAGACTATCTCGTGTCCGTCGATGCGCCCGAAACTGAGCGGACAGGACGGATCGCCGTACGGAGTGCGCACCACCTGCCGGCGCCGGTCGACCATCTCGTCGAACATCGCCATCCCGCTGCCACCAATGATTGCCAGCATCGCGTCAATCCCCTGCGATCATATTCATGAATTCGTTCTCGTCGAGCACCGTCACGCCCAGCTCGCGCGCCTTGACAAGCTTGCTGCCCGCCTCCTCGCCGGCAACCAGGAAATCGGTCTTTTTCGAAACCGATCCCGACACCGTTGCCCCCAATGCGCGCAGCCGATCGTGCGCCTCGTTGCGGCTCATGCCCGCAAGCGTACCCGTAACCACGAAAGTGCGCCCGGACAGGGTGCTCGCCGCCGGCTGCTCCTGTTCCTCGCAGACCACGCCCGCCGCGCGCAAGTCGGCGACCACCTCCCGGTTGTGGGGCTCGGCGAAGAAGCGCGCGACACTCGCGATGATTTCGGGGCCTACGCCTTCGAGCGGAATCGGCACCAGCTCCTCGCCACGGTTACGCCGTCGGGCATTCTCGCGCAGCACCTCCTGCTTGCGGGCCTGAACCTGCTCCCAGTCCTCGCTGGCGAGTGCGTCGAGATCACGGTATTCACGCGCCAAAACCAGCGCCACCTCCTCGCCGACATGACGGATACCCAGGGCGAAGAGCAGCCGGCCCAGCGTCGTGCGGCGCGACCCCGCAATCGCCGCCACCACATTGGCCGCCGACTTCGCGCCCATCCGCTCCAGTCCGGCGAGCTGATCGGCCTCGAGCCGGTAGAGGTCGGCGGCGGTCTTGACCATTTCCGTGTCAACCAGGACCTCGACCAGGCGCTCGCCCAGGCCCTCGATATCCATGGCCCGGCGCTGGGCGAAGTGCAACAGCGCCTGCTTGCGCTGCGCCGGGCAGAACAGACCAGAGACGCAGCGCCAGGCAGCCTCACCCTCTTCCCTGACCACCGGCGAGCCACAGGCGGGACACTGCGCAGGCATGCTGAACTGCGCCGGCGGTGCCGTGCCACCGCCCTTGGCGCCAGCCGGCCGCGGCAACGCCCGCACAACCTCCGGAATCACGTCACCCGCGCGCCTCACTACCACCGAATCGCCGACGCGCAGGTCCTTGCGCAGCACCTCGTCCTCGTTGTGCAGCGTTGCATTGCTCACCGTTGTGCCGCCCACGAATACCGGGCGCAGCCGCGCCACGGGCGTCAGAACGCCGGTGCGTCCCACCTGCACCTCGATGCCGAGCAGTTCGGTGACCGCCTCTTCGGCGGCGAACTTGTGGGCAATCGCATAGCGCGGGGCGCGCGCCACGAAGCCGATCGCTTCGTGCCAGTCGCGGCGGTCGACCTTGTAGACCACGCCGTCGATCTCGTAGTCCAGTTGCGGGCGCAATGCCGCGACCTTTTCGAAGAACTCCATCATCTGCGCTGGCCCGGACACCAGGGCGCGTTCGCGTCCGACCGGGAAACCGGCTTCCTGCAGCCAGTCGAGCAGCGCCCCGTGGCTCCGGGGCAATTCGGCGCCGCGCACCTCGCCCGTGCCATAGGCGAAGAAACGCAGCGCGCGTTGCGCGGTGATCGCCGGATCGAGCTGGCGCAGGCTGCCGGCAGCGGCATTGCGCGGATTGACGAAGAGCTTCTCCCCGGCGTTGCCCTGGCGTTCATTGAGCCGGACAAAGTCGCCGCGGTACATCAGCACTTCACCGCGCACCTCCAGAACCGCCGGGGCCATGGCGCGCAACTGCAGCGGCACCGCCTTGATGGTACGCAGATTCCCGGTGACATCCTCCCCGGTGGTGCCGTCGCCCCGGGTGCTGCCCCGCACCAGCCGTCCATCCTCGTAGCGCAGGGTCACCGCCAGGCCGTCGTACTTAAGCTCGGCGCTGTAACTCAACTCGGCTTCCGGCAGCGCGGCTGCCTGCAGCGCTTCACGCACCCGCCGGTCGAACGCAGCCAGGTCCTCCTCGCTGAACGCGTTGGCCAGCGAGAGCATGGGAACGGCATGCCTGACCGCAGCAAATCCGGCCGCGGCAGGCGCTCCGACCCGCTGGGTCGGGGACGCGGCGCTGGCCAGTTCGGGATGCTCGCTCTCGAGACGCTCGAGCTCGCGGAACAAGGCATCGTAATGGGCGTCGCTGACCGCCGGCTCGTCACGCACGTAATAGGCATGAGCGTAGTCGGCGATGAGGGCGCGCAATTCGCGCACCCGCTGTTCGGCGGCAGACGCGGGGGCGGTGGCGCCCTCCTGGCTGAGGTTGCGCGCCACCGTCATGGCAAGATCAGTTGAACAGCCTCAGGGCGACCGGAGAACCGGCAGGAAAGCCGGCGGCCTCGAGCGACGCGTAGCGCACGTCGAGCTGGCGCCCGATCGCAGCGATCGCTGTTTCATCGAGTGGCCTGCCGCCATCGTCAACCACCTCGGCATACAGTCGCTGGGCGAACTGCTTGGCGCACTCGAACATCTGCTCCAGCGGCTTGACCGCTGCCGGAGTTCGGGGCACATCGAGCAGGAAATTGAGCGTCCGCCCGCTCTCGCCAAGGGCCATCGTAAAGAACGTTTCCCCCGCCGCTCCCAGCCGTGCGAAGCGCCCGGCGCCGCGATCGTGCAGGTTGAGCAGGCGGCCCATCGAGGCCAGCGCCTCGACAGCTACCGGTTCGGGCGCGATGACGTTTACCCCGATCTGGGCGTCGAGTTGCGCGCACAGCATATCGAGCTCGCGCGCATCGGCCAGGACCTCGCTCATTTCCGGCGTGTCGGCCAGCGCCGACAGCTGTTCGGCGAGATCCTGCAGGGCGCCGACGAATTCGGAAAACTCCATCGCATTCAATGGTCCATGCCGGTTCGCCAGCAGGATCGCGATCCGCACCGCGCGATATTCCGAACCCGGTTCGAGCGCCGACCAGGAGTCGCCCTCGCCACCCTCGCCCTGACCTTCGACAATCACGGGCTTGGCTCCCACCCGGCGCAGGCCCTTGAGCAGCGTTATCAGCTGCTCGCCCGACATCGTCTCTTCCAGGGGCAACTCGACAATGCAGTCGGTCGCGGCCGAGATTCCTTGAGGCGGCGGCAGCGCCGCACCATCGCTGCTCTGGTCGGCGCCGCCGGCACCCAGCCGCGGCTCCTGGCGCTGGCCGGCGCCGCCGCTGCCGGAACCCTCGGACGACGCGCCAGCGCCCGCGCCATCGGCGTCGGCCTGCGACGACGACAGTGATTGTTGGCGCTGGCGACCCAGCCAGAGGTTGTACGCGATGATCGCCGCGAGACCGACCCCGGCGACGATCAACAGGCTGACCGTGAGGCTGCTCACGTCTCGACCTCGGCCAGGCTGGCGGCCGAATCAAGGTCGACCGCAACGATGCGCGATACCCCGCGCTCCTGCATCGTCACTCCAATCAGTTGCTGGGCAAGCTCCATCGCCATCTTGTTATGGGTGATGAACAGGAACTGGGTTTCCCCAGCCATGGTGCGCACCATGTCACAGTAGCGCTGCGTGTTGGCTTCGTCCAGCGGTGCATCGACCTCGTCGAGCAGGCAGAAAGGCGCCGGATTGAGCTGAAACAACGCGAACACCAGCGCGATCGCAGTCAGCGCCTTCTCGCCACCGGACAGAACGTGGATCGAGGTGTTGCGCTTGCCCGGCGGCTGCGCCATCACCTGGATCCCGGCGTCGAGGATCTCCTCTCCGGTCATCACGAGCCGCGCCTCGCCGCCGCCGAAGAGTTGCGGGAACAGCGTCCCGAAGTGGGAATTGACCGCATCATAGGTGCTCTGCAGCAGCGCGCGGGTCTCACGATCGATCCTGCGAATCGCGTCTTCCAGGGTACTCATGGCCTCGCGCAGGTCAGCCGACTGTGCAGCCAGGAAGCCGGCGCGCTCCTGGGACTGAGTCAATTCCTCGAGTGCGGCAAGGTTCACCGGGCCAAATCCGGCAATTTCCGCGTTGAGCCGATTGACCTCGCCCTGCAGCCACGAGGGCCGCGGGGACTGGGGGAAGGCCGCACGCAGGTCGGCCTCGGCGGCGCCGTCCACCTCGGCCTCGAGCAACTGCTGCTGATACTGTTCACGATTGAGCCGCGCGGCCTGTTCGCGCAGCGCCAGGTCCACCGAGCGCTGGCGCAGCGGTTCCTGCTCACGTTCGACCGCCAGTCGCCGTTCCTCGGCGCTGCGCAGTTCGAGGCTCAGGGCGTCGCTGGTCGCGCGCGCCCCGGTGAGCGCGTGCTCGGCGGCGATCCGCGCAGCCAATGCGACCTCGAGGGCCTGTTCCGCGGGCTGCGAAGAGAGTGCGGCGAGCTGCCCTTCGAGCCCCTCAAGCTGGTCCGCAGCGTCCTGCCCGCGCCGGTTCGCCTCTTCAATCGCCCCACCGTGCCGCGCGATCGAAGCGCCTATCGAGCGCACCGCAAACGACGCCTCCTGGCTCTCGTTCTCGGCGTCCCGCAGTTCCCCGCGGCGCTGGGCGAGCTCCTGTTCAGCCGCCTCGACCCGCTCGCGGCTCTCCTCGGCGTGCTGCTGGCGGCCGGCGAGTTCGATATCAAGCTCGTCGAAGCGCTGCGCCAGTTCCTCGGCGGTCGCCACCAGCTCGGCAATCGACTGTTCGGTCTCGCCATGCTCGAGATCGACCCGCGCTCGTTCGCTGCGCGCGCGCTCGTCCTCCTGCTCGAGACGCTGGTACTCGAGGCGCAGCGCCGCGGCCGCCCGCACCGCGGCGGCATTGGTTTCACGGGCGCTGGCCTGGGCCGCCAGCCGCTCGGCCGCCTCGGATTCGATGCGCCCGCCGTGGCTGCGTGCCTGGTCGGCCTGCGCGCGTTGCGCCAGGATTTCGCGTTCCAGTACCTCGAGCTCGTGGCGGCGCGCCAGCACCCCTTCCTGATCGGAGTCAGGCGCGTAGTACTGCAGCGAATCACGTCCGACCAGGTCGCCCTCCCTGGTGATCAGGCGCGCGCTGCCGACCAGCTGGGCGCGCTCGGCAAGAGCGGCGTCGAGTGTTTCGGCAACGTAGACCTGGTCGAGCCAGCTGTCGATCAACTGGCGGACGGCCGGATCGGCGCTCGTGACCAGCGTCGCCAGGGCAGTAAAGCCTTCGGGGGCAGCGCCGCCGGCCGGCGCCTCGGCGGCCGAGAAGAAGGTGACCTTGGTGGGCGGTCGATCGCCCGCGAAGCCACCGCCATGCTCGAGCCGGCCAAGTTCCAGCGCGTTGATGCGTTCGCGCAGCACCGCCTCGATGGCGTTCTCCCAGCCGGCCACGATCTCGATGCGCTGCCAGAGCCGCCGCAGCTTGTCGAGTCCGTGCCGGGCAAACCATGGGCCGCCCCGGGCGTGGCTTTCGGCCTGCTCCTGAACCTGGCGCAAGGCCGCGTGCCGGGCCTGGACCTGGGCCAACCTGCCCTCGGCGTCACGCAGCTGCTGCTGCGCCGGGCTGCGCTGGGCGTCGGCCTGCTCCCACTGGGACTGGGCCTCGACCAGCTGCTCGTGGGCTTCCTGCTCGACTTTCTGGGCTTGCGCGAGCGCGCTTCGCACCCGCTCGAGTTCGAGCGGGTCGCCCCGCACCAGTTGATCGGCCTCGAGCCGCAAGCGCTGCTGGCGCTGGCGGATCCGTTCGATGTTCGCTTCCGCGGCGTGCCTGCGCGCCGCGCACAGGTCCAGTTCGCGGCGCAGTTCGGCAACCCCGGAACGCAGCTCGTCATGGCTCTCGCGGGCGACCCGCAGGGCTTCCACCCATTGCGGCAGTTCGCCGGCCAGCAATTCGGCCCGCTCGCCGCACTGCTCGTGCAGGCGCTGCGCTTCGACCAGCTGCTCCTGCGCCCCGGCCAGCTCCGTGGTTCCGGCCGCGACTTGCGCCTGCGCCGCCTCGATCTGCCGGCCCAGCGCCGCAATCCGCTCGCGCAGCTGGCCAGAAGTCTGGGAAACCAGCCGGATCTCGCCCTCAATTCGCCCGACCTCGGTATTGGCCTCGTAGTAGCGGCCCTGAGCGGCGTGAACCGCATCGCTGCCTTCCTGATGGCGCACCCGGATCCGTTCGATCTCGCTCTCGAGCTGGCGCTGCGCCGCAACCCGGCCCTCGAGCTCGGTGGCGCCCTCGGCGACCAGCCGTGCGACGCGCTCGTGCTCGACACCGGCTTCATCGCGGCGCACCAGCCAAAGCATCCGCTGCTTGCGCTCGCGCTCGGTTTCAGCTTCGCGGTAGCGCCGCGCGACCTCGGCCTGGCGCTGCAGGCGCTCGACCTGGCTGGTCAGCTCGCGCTCGATGTCGTCGACGCGCACCAGGTTGTCGCGGGTATCGGCAAGCCTTGCTGCCGACTCGCGCCGGCGTTCCTTGTACTTCGAGACCCCGGCGGCCTCCTCGAGAAAGATGCGCAATTCCTCCGGGCGGGCTTCGATGATCCGCGAAATCATCCCCTGGCCGATGATCGCGTAGGCGCGTGGCCCGAGCCCGGTACCGAGGAACATGTCGTGCACGTCGCGGCGACGCACCGGCTGGTGATTGATCTGGTAGCTCGACTGCCCGTCGCGGGTCAGGACCCGGCGCACCGAAATCTCGCCGTAGGCGGCCCAGCTGCCCCCGATGCGCCCGGCCGAGTTGTCGAACACCAGCTCGACCGAGGCCCGCGATGCGGCTTTGCGGTCGGATGCGCCGCTGAAGATCACGTCCTGCATCGACTCGCCGCGCAGTTCCGAGGCCTTGGACTCGCCCAGCACCCAGCGCACCGCGTCGATGATGTTCGACTTGCCGCAGCCGTTCGGTCCCACCACGCCGACCAGCTGACCCGGGACATCGAATGACGTCGGATCGACGAAGGACTTGAAGCCGGCGATCTTGATCTGTTTCAGTCGCACCTTAGTCGCCCTGAGTCATGAGCTGGCAGCCCGCCACGGCGCGGGGGCGGTGATTCCGCCAGCGCGCCACGGGGCCGGACCATCTTCCCCGCAAATGCAAAGAGCCGCACGAGCGGCCCCAAAGTCGACCCGTATAATACCATCCGAGCCCAGACCAGCTCGGTCCGCCGCCGCCGCCCGCCCGCTCCCGTGCGCCGCGAGGCCGTGGCGGATTTCGTGTTCCTACCCGCCGGATCAGCCGCCCATGCCAAGCCAGCCCAACAAGACCATCGAGACCTTCCCGAACCCCAGTCCCGGGCGCGATTATTTCGTCCAAATCGAGGTCCCCGAATTCACCTGCCTCTGCCCCCTCACCGGCCAGCCAGACTTCGCGACCTTCCAGATCAGCTACGTTCCCGAGCAGCGCAACGTCGAACTGAAGGCCCTCAAACTATACATGTGGTCGTACCGCAATGAAGGGGTATTTCACGAGGCCGTGACCAACAAGGTCGTCGATGACCTGGTGGCTGCCCTGGAGCCCAGGTTCCTCCGGGTCACGGCCAAGTGGTACGTCCGCGGCGGGATCTTCACCACCGTGGTGGTCGAGCACCGCCAGCCCGGCTGGCAACCGGCGAGTGTCGTCGAAGTGCCGCTGCAAGCCCCGCAGAGCAGTACCAGAGGCTGACGCAAGACTTCATTGCGCGTATAACAATATCTTATTATTCAGTAGGTTGCGAAGATATCTTGAACCCACGTCTGAAGTTGCTCCAGCCCTACCCGTTTGAACGATTGCGGGCGATCCTGGCGGGCGTAGTGCCCGCGCCGGAGCATCGTCCGATCAACCTTTCGCTGGGCGAACCGCGCCACCCGACACCGGCGGTGCTGCGCGATGCGCTGGCCGCGAACCTCGACGGGCTCTCGAATTACCCCCCGACCGCGGGCAGCGACGCCCTGCGCGGCGCCATCGCCGGCTGGCTGCAGCGCCGCTACGGCCTGCCGGCAGTGGATCCGCAGCGCGAGGTCCTGCCGGTCAACGGTTCGCGCGAGGCGCTTTTCGCGTTTGCCCAGAGCGTGATCGACCCGGCAGGCGATGCCCTGGTGGTCAGCCCCAACCCCTTCTACCAGATCTACGAGGGCGCAGCGCTCCTGGCGGGGGCGCAGCCCCATTTCGTCGAACAGTCGGCCGCCAACGGCTTCCTGTGCGACTGGTCGGCAGTTCCGGCCGAAGTCTGGGCACGGACCCAGCTGCTGTACCTGTGCTCACCGGGCAACCCGACCGGCGCCGTGATGCCGCTGACGCAGTGGGCCGAGTTGCTGGAGCTGCGCGAGCGCCACGGCTTCGCCATCGCCGCCGACGAATGCTACTCGGAGATCTATTTCGACGAAGAGAGCCCGCCGCTCGGTGCGCTGGAGGCAGCCCACCGGCTGGGTGCCGGCAACCGCGGCATCGTGATGTTCTCGAGCCTGTCCAAGCGCTCCAACGCGCCCGGGATGCGCTCCGGGTTTGTGGCTGGCGACCCCGAACTGCTGGCACCGTTCCTGCACTACCGCACCTACCACGGCAGCGCCATGGGGCCGGCCATCCAGCACGCGTCGACCGCGGCCTGGAACGACGAGCAGCACGTCCGTGACAACCGCAGCCTGTACCGCGCCAAGTTCGATGCCGTCACCCCGCTGGTGGCGAGCGTTCTCGCAACCGCGCGGCCCCAGGCCGGCTTCTATCTCTGGGCGCGCGTCCCTGGCGACGACGATGTCACTTACTGCCGCGAACTGTACCGCCAATATAATGTCCTGACCCTGCCTGGAAGCCTGCTCGGACGCCAGATAGACGGTCACAATCCGGGCCGCGGTTATATCCGGATAGCGCTCGTCGACACACTGGAGAACTGCCTCCAGGCGGCGCAGCGCATGGTCGAATTCCACTCCATCAACCAGACAAGAACATGAGCAACCTCCAAGAAATCATCGAACAGGCCTGGGACGAGCGTTCGGGCATCGACGCACGCACCGCCACCAGTGAACTGCGCGACGCCGTCGCCCACGTCATCGCCGAACTCGACGCCGGCCGGGTCCGCGTGGCGCAGAAGGTCGACGGCCAGTGGGCCGTCAACCAGTGGATCAAGAAGGCCGTGCTGCTGTCGTTTCGGCTCGAGGACAACCAGCCGATGGGTGCTGGCGCGCTCCAGTTCTACGACAAGGTGCCGACCAAGTTCGCGAACTACGACGCACGGGACTTCGCGCAGGGCGGCTTTCGCGTAGTGCCACCGGCGGTCGCCCGGCGCGGCGCATTCATCGGTCGCAACGTGGTGCTGATGCCCTCCTATGTGAACATCGGCGCGTATGTTGACGAAGGCACCATGGTCGATACCTGGGCAACCGTGGGTTCCTGTGCCCAGATCGGGCGCAATGTTCACCTCTCGGGCGGAGTTGGCATCGGTGGGGTCCTCGAGCCGCTTCAGGCCAACCCGACGATCATCGAGGACAACTGTTTCATCGGCGCCCGCTCGGAGGTCGTCGAAGGGGTCATCGTCGAGGAAAATTCGGTGATTTCGATGGGCGTTTTTCTCGGACAGAGCACGCGGATCTATGACCGGGCCACCGGCGAGGTCAGCTATGGCCGCATTCCGGCCGGCTCTGTCGTGGTTTCCGGCACCCTGCCGTCCTCCGACGGCGCGGTCAATCTTTACTGCGCGGTGATCGTCAAGCGGGTCGACGCGCAGACTCGGTCCAAGACCGGGATCAACGAGTTGCTGCGAGGCGACTGAGGAACGAAGCCATGATGGACCGCATGCTGCAGTTGATGGCCGAACGCAAGGCGTCCGACCTTTTCCTGTCGCCCAATTCCCCGGTGATGGTCAAGATCAACGGGGTCGTGGCGCCAGTCAGCGAGCAGCGGCTGAGTTCGCAGCGGGTGAACGAACTCATCAGGGAGATCATTTCCGAGGAGGAGTGGGCGAGATTCGAGCGCGACAAGGAGCTGACCACCAGCCACGGCATCGCCGGCGTGGGCTCGTTCCGGATCAACGTCTTCCGGCAGCGCGGCTCGACCAGCGTCGTGGCCCGCTACATCCCCGGCGACATCCCGGATTCGGCGTCGCTGGGCCTGCCGCCGTTTCTCAATGACTTGATCGTTGAGAAGCGCGGCCTGTTACTGGTGGTCGGAGCTACCGGCTCGGGCAAGTCCACGACCCTCGCCTCGCTGCTCGATTACCGCAATGCCGAGCGCTCCGGGCACATCCTCACCATCGAGGATCCGATCGAATTCACTTTCCGCAACCGGCGCTCCATCGTCAATCAGCGCCAGATCGGCACCGACACCGAGTCGCTCGAAACCGCACTGCGCAGCGCCATGAGGCAGGCGCCGGACTGCATCCTGATCGGCGAGATCCGGGATCCGTGGACCATGAGCCAGGCGATCGCATACGCCCAGTCTGGGCACCTGGTGGCAGCGACGATGCACGCCAACAACGCCTATCACGCCCTGACCAGGGTGGTCAGTTTCTACCCGCCCGAAAACCGCCGCATCGTGCTTTCGGACCTCGCCGCCACGCTCAAGGCGGTGGTCTCGCAGCGCCTGGTGCGCACGGTCCAGGACCGACGGGTACCGGCAATCGAGGTGCTGCTCAACACCACCCATGTCGCGGAACTGATCGAGCACGGCCGGATCACCGACATCAAGGAAGCGATGGAAAAGAGCATCGCGCAGGGCTCGGTAACCTTCGAGCAGGCATTGGTTCGCCTGGTGACCGAGGGCCGCATCTCGCGCGACGAGGCGTTGGTGAACTCCGACTCACCGACCAACCTGTTGTGGCTGCTCGAAAATTCCGATGGCCAGCCCGCCGGGCAGCAGGCCGGGCGCGCCCCCGACGTGCCGGACTTCGCGCCGGTCTTAGCGGAACGGCCGACTGAAAGTACAATTGCCCTTGGCACGCAATCGCCGAGCATCCTCGACAAGAACCCGGCGCCAGCGGCGCCGAGCGTCGAGGGCGCGAAGCGCGGCGACCAGTCGTCACCGAACTTTTCGGATTTCCTGCTTAACATCTGACATGAGCCAGGCCGTAATCGAGCTGACCAGGGAACTGATCAGCCGCCCTTCGCTGACCCCCGCCGACGCCGGCTGTCAGGAGTTGCTGCGCGCACGTCTCGCGCCCCTCGGTTTCGAGTGCGAAACCATCGAGAGCGGGGGCGTCACCAATCTCTGGGCCCTGCGACGCGGCCGCAGCGCCGGACCGACGCTGATCTTTGCCGGACATACCGATGTGGTACCGACCGGGCCGGTGGCCGAATGGCTCTCGGATCCGTTCGTCGCCACCGAGCACAACGGCCGGCTTTACGGACGCGGCGCATCCGACATGAAATCGTCGCTGGCCGCGTTCGTGGTCGCGCTCGAGGAACTCGCGGCCGAATGGCAGGCTGACGCGGCCAATGAACCGGCCGGCAGTGTCGGGCTGCTGATCACATCCGATGAGGAAGGCCCGGCCACCGATGGCACCGTCAAGGTCGTCGAGCTGCTGCGCGAGCGCGGCGAACGCATCGATTACTGCATCGTCGGCGAACCGACCTCGGTCCACACGCTGGGCGACACCATCAAGAACGGCCGGCGCGGCTCACTGTCCGGGCGTCTGCGGGTCATCGGCCTGCAGGGACACGTCGCCTACCCGCAGCTGGCCCGGAATCCGGTCCACGCCGTAGCCCCGGCTCTGGCCGAACTCGCCGCCACCAGCTGGGACGAGGGCAATGAATTCTTCCCGCCGACCACCTGGCAAGTATCCAACTTCCGCGCCGGGACGGGGGCACTCAACGTGATTCCCGGCGAGGCGGTGGTCGACTTCAATTTCCGCTTTTCGACCGCCAGCACCGCCGACGAACTGCAGCAACGCGTGGCGACGATACTCGAGCGCCATGGCCTGTCGTTTGAAATCGACTGGATCGTCGGCGGCCAGCCATTCCTGACCGCTCCCGGCCGCCTCTCGGACGCCCTCATTGCTGCGATTCGTACCGAGACCGGCGTGGCGGCCGAGCTCTCGACCACCGGCGGCACCTCGGATGGCCGGTTCATCGCCAGCATCTGCCCCGAAGTGGTCGAATTCGGACCGCCCAACGACACCATCCACAAGGTCAACGAGCACGTCGAGCTGAGTTTCCTGGCGCCGCTCAAGAACATCTACGCCCGCACGCTGCGGACCCTGCTCGCCCCATGAACACCTCGCACCAGCGGGTCGTGCCCAACGGCGACGATGGGCGCGCGACACTGCGCACGGTGCGCGACCTGGTGCGCTACGCGACTACCCGCTTCGAGGCCGCACGACTGTCGTTCGGACACGGCAGCGCTGCCGCCTTCGACGAGGCGGTCTACCTCGTGCTGTGGTCGGTGCACCTTCCGCCGGAACGGCTCGAGCCGTTCTGGGATGCGCGGCTCACTGCGGCCGAGATTTCAGCCACCCTGGAACTGGTCGAGCGTCGCTGCAGCGAACGCCTGCCGGCGAGCTACCTGACCGGCGAAGCCTGGTTGCGGGGTATGCGCTTCAAGTCCGACGCACGCGCGCTGGTGCCACGCTCGCTGATCGCCGAGGCGCTCGACGAGGGCTTCGGCCCCTGGCTCGAGATTCATCATCCGGTGCCGCCGCACTGGCCCGGGCGGGTTCTGGACCTGTGCACCGGCGGCGGCAGCATCGCGATCTTCGCCGCCGAATGTTTTCCGCAGGCCGGGATCGTCGCCTCCGACAAATCCGCGGCGGCCCTTGAACTTGCCGCCGAGAATCTGGTGTTGCATGGGCTCGAAGAGCGCATCGAGCTGCTGCAGGGCGATCTCTACGAACCCCTCGGCAGCCAGCGTTTCGACCTGATTCTGTGCAACCCGCCCTACGTCAACTCGGCATCGATGGCGGCGCTGCCGCCCGAGTTCCGGGCCGAACCGCCAGCCGCCCTGGCCGGCGGCAATGACGGCATGGACCTGGTGCGCGCCATCCTCGGGGGCGCGCCCCGGCACCTCGAGGGCGAGGGCATCATGCTCCTCGAGATCGGTCACGAGGCCGAACACTTCGAGGCGGCCTTTCCGGCACTCGAGTTTTCCTACCTGGAGGTCAGCGCCGGGGAGCGGATGCTGGTGCTGGTGACCCGCGCCCAGATTGCCGCCGCCATCGACCGGGCACCGGACTGCTTCGGGTGATCAGGATTCGCGGTCTCGGGCTGTCGCTCGGCGGCAGGCCACTGCTCGAGAACGCCGACGCGGCCATCGCGCCGGGAGAGAACATCGCATTGATCGGCCCCAACGGCAGCGGCAAGACCACGCTGCTGCGGGTGCTTGCCGGCGAACTGGGCATCGACGCCGGCACTCTCGAGCAACCGTGCCGCGCCGTGGTTCGCCTCGAGCAGTCGCCGCCGACCTCGCCCGCTGCGGCCTGGCGCTACATTGTCGACACCGACCCGCAACTGCTGGCTGCGCGCGCCCTGCTGACGAGTTCCGAGGCGAGCGGCGACGGCAACGCGATTGCGCTCGCCCATGACGCCTGGGAACAAGCTGGCGGCCACCGCGCCGAAGCTCGTGCCCGCGAGCTCCTGGCGGGACTCGGGTTCACCGACGCCGACGCGCTCGCACCGGTCGACACGCTCTCCGGCGGCTGGCGGATGCGCCTCAACCTGGCGCGCGCGCTGTTCGCACGCAGTGACCTGCTGCTGCTCGACGAGCCGACCAACCACCTCGACCTCGACGCCATCCTGTGGCTCGAGCGCTGGCTCGCGCGCTATGAGGGAACGGCGGTGATCGTGTCGCACGACCGCGATTTCCTCGACCGGGTCGCCAGGGCCACGCTGTCGATCGAAGACAAGCGCCTGGTGCGCACCAGTGGCGGCTACAGCGACTGGGAACTGCAGCGCAGCCAACGCCTCGCCCAGGCCGAGCACCAGGGGCGCGTCGATGCGCTCAAGATCGCCCACCTGCGCTCGTTCATCGACCGTTTCCGGGCCCAGGCAACCAAGGCACGCCAGGTCCAGAGCCGCATCAAGGCGCTCGAGAGAATTGCCCAGGTGGCACCACTGCGCGCCCAGCACGCACTCGATCTGTCGCTGGCCGAGGCCGGTGACTGTCCGGATCCGATCGTCTTTGCCGAGGATCTCAGCGCCGGATACGGCGACAAGGTGGTGGTCGCAAACGTGCGCATGACCATCGAGCGCGGCGCGCGAATCGGGATCCTGGGACGCAACGGCGCCGGCAAGACCACCCTGATCCGAACCCTGGTCGGCGAATTGCCGCCCCTGGCCGGAGAACTGTACGTCTCGCGCTCGGTGCGGGTGGGGTATTTCGCACAGCAGGGCCTCGAGCGCCTGCGCAGCGACGAGAGTCCCCTCGCCCACCTCCAGCGCGCCGCTCCGGACGAGCGCGAGGTGGTGTTGCGCGGATTCCTCGGGCGCTTCGGCCTGAGCGGTGAGGATGCCACCCGCATGGTCGGGCCGATGTCGGGTGGTGAGAAGGCGCGCCTGGCCCTCGCCCTGCTCGCTTGGCACAAGCCCCAGCTGCTGGTGCTCGACGAGCCCACCAACCATCTCGACGCCGCCACCCGCGACGCCCTCACCGAGGCCCTGGCCGATTTCGACGGTGCGTTGCTCCTGGTATCCCACGACCGCTATCTCCTGCGAGCCGCGGTCGACCGTTTCCTGATCGTGCGTGATGGCACCGCTGAACCGTTCGAGGGCGATCTCGAGCAATACGCCGCCCTGCTGCAGGTGCGCGAATCAGGCGATGCCCAGAATGCCGCGCAGAACCCGGGCGAACCCGCAACCTCGCGACGCGCGGAACGGCGCGTGGCCGCCGAACAGCGCGCCGCGCGCGCGACCCGCTTGCGTCCGCTCGAACGCGAGGTGCAGCGCATCGAACGCGAACTCGAACGGGTTACGAGCGAACTGCGCGAGCGCGAAGCGGCGCTGGCTGATCCGGCGATCTACGCCGATCCGCCGCGGGCCGCCGAACTCGCGCGCGAGCGCAGCGTGCTCGTCCAGACCCACGACCGGCTCGAGCACGCCTGGCTCGACGCGGTGGTGCAGCGCGACGAACTCGCCGCCACGCTCGCCGACTAGCCGCCCGCCCGGCTTGCCATCAGCGCGGTGTTCTCCTTGCGATCCGCGTTCACCCGCTGCACGCTCGGGCGCTCGCCCAGCAATGCCAGGTAGGGCTTGATCGGCAGCGCCGCGAGGAAATCCTCGCCGTAGATCTTCCTGGTGGTCATCGAGATCAGCGGCAGGTGGACCGCGGCCACGCAATCGGCCGCGCTGAAGGTATCACCGGCGACGTAGGGCGCGAACTTGGCCAGGCGCGCGAATGCCGCCAGGTTGCGCTCCAGTTCGGGGCGCGTCTGGTCGATCACGCCCGGCGCCGCGGTCTTGCCGAAGAACGCCTCACCGTAGAGCCGCCGCGCGACCAGTTCGATGTGGACGTCGAGAAACCACGCCAGCTCGCGTACCTTGGCGGCGGCGAAAGCATCGGCCGGGAACAGCGGCTGCGCAGGATAGGCATCCTCGAGGTATTCGAGGATCACCTGCGATTCGCACAGCGAGCCCTGTTCCGTCCTGATGAAGGGCACCTTGCCCAGCGGGCTCTCGGAGAGTGTCGCCTCGTCCTTGCTGGCCCAGTTGAGCACCTCGGTGAATTCGATCTGCTTCTCGAGCAGCGCCAGCTTGACCTTGTTGTAGTAGTTGCTCGCCGCGAAACCGACCAGTTGGATCATCGTGCCCTCCTTGGCCCAATGTGAATCGGGTGCCGCCTGAAAACCGGCTCGCGGCCCCGGTGTGAGATGTTGCTGCCTGGCGAGCAGTGTAGCGCAGCGCCACGCCCTGGTCCGTCGCATACAATTCCTGCCATACCCCTTGATGCAACCCTGACCAGCGAAGGTGACTTTGATGAGCACGCAACAGGACTTTCCGAGGATCGGTGTCGTCGGTGCCGGTGCCATGGGCAGAGGCATCGCGCAACTGTTTGCCCAGGCCGGCCACGAGATCGTCCTTTGCGACAGCCAGCCCGAGGCCACCGCGGCGGCGCTGCAGGCGATCGGTTCGACTTTCGAACGCCTTACCGAGAAGGGCCGGATGAGCGTCGCCGAAGCGCAGGCGGCGCGCGCGCGCATCACCAGTGTCGAACGGCTCGAAGCACTGGCCGGGTGCGGCCTGGTGATCGAGGCGATCATCGAACGGCTCGACGCCAAGCGCCTGCTCTTCGAGCGCCTCGAGAAGATCGTCGCCCCGGACGCCGTGCTGGCCACCAACACCTCGTCGTTGTCGGTCACCGCGATCGCGGCGGCATGCAGCAGGCCCGAGCGCGTCGCCGGCATCCACTTCTTCAATCCGGTGCCGCTGATGAAGGTCGTCGAAGTCATCCGCGGAGTGCGCAGCGACGCCGCCGTGATCGAGCGGTTGATCGCCCTGGTCAGCGCGACCGGCCACCGGCCAGTGGTTGCTTCCGACACTCCGGGCTTTCTCGTCAACCACGCCGGCCGCGGCTACGGCACCGAGGCCCTCAAGGCGCTGGGCGAGGGTGTCAGTGACGCCGTGGGCATCGACCGGATCCTGCGCGAGCAGGTCAGCTTCAACGGCAACGGCTTCCGGCTCGGCCCGTTCGAACTGCTCGACCTGACCGCACTCGACGTCTCCCACCCGGTGATGGAGTCGATCTATCGCCAGTTCTACGACGAAGCGCGTTTCCGCCCGTCGGTGATCACTGCCCAGCGCCAGGCCGGAGGCCTGCTCGGGCGCAAATCAGGCGAAGGTTTCTATCGCTACGTCGACGGCAGGCAGGTGAGCGCGGACGAAGCACCAGTGCCGCCGGTGTCAGCCCTGCCGCCGGTCTGGGTAAAGGGCGACGATGACCGGGCTGCCGCACTGGCCGCAACCGCCCGGGAGCTTGGCGCCGATCTCGAAAGCGGTTCGCAGCCATCGGCACGGGCGCTGATCCTGCTGGCGCCGCTGGGCGAGGACGCCACGGCGGCAGCGGCGGGCCTCGATGCCAGCCGCTGCGTGGCGATCGATACGCTGTTTGGCTACGCGGTGAGGTCCTGCAAGCGCCGGGTACTGATGCCGACCCCGGCGACACACCCGGAGTTCCTGGCTGCGGCGCGCGCGCTGTTCGCCGCTGATGGCGCCGCCGTGAGCGTCCTGCGCGACAGTCCGGGATTCATCGCACAACGGGTGGTGGCGATGATCGTCGCGATCGGCTGCGAGATCGCCCAGCAGCGCATCGCCGACCCGACCGACATCGATGCCGCCGTGCGGGCCGGACTGGGCTACCCTGCCGGTCCGCTCGAGATGGGCGAACTCCTTGGCCCGGCGACGATAGTCGCGATCCTCGAGGGCATGCACGCGGTCACCAACGATCCTCGTTACCGGCCGGCGCAATGGCTGCGGCGCCGGGCACTGCTTGGGCTGCCGCTGTACCACCAGGATTGAGCAACGCGATGAGTGAGCTGCCCAAGGACGCCACCCGCCGGCGCATCTACCTGATGCGCCACGGCAGCGTCACCTACTTCGACCCCGACGGCAAACCGCGCGAGCCCGACAGCGCGCCGCTCAATGAAGCCGGGCGGCGCGAGGCCCGCGCGGCGGGACAACTGTTCGCCCGCGACGAGGTGCGCTTCGATCGCGTGATCGTCAGCGGACTGACGCGCACGGTCGAGACCGCCCAGCTGGTGCTCGCCGAAATGGGCGTCGATTGCCAACTGGAAGTCTGGCCGGAACTGGTCGAAATCCGTGGCGGCCAGCTCTCGAAGTTGCGCGACGACGAATTGCGCGATGCATTCCTGGGCTCGCTCGAGGGCTGCCCCGCGCCGGGGACACGCTTTCTGGGCGGGGAATCGGTGGGCGAGCTGCTGGACCGGGTAATCCCCGCGATCGAGCGGCTGCGCGCCAGCAGTGACTGGTCGAGTGTGCTGCTGGTCTTGCACGGTGGCGTCAATCGGGCGATCCTCTCGCATGCCCTCACCGGCGAACACCGCCTGCTCGGCGCGCTGCAGCAATCTCCGGCGTGCGTCAGTGCGCTCGACGTCGGCACCCAGCCACGCGACTGGGTGGTGCGCTACGTTAACCTGTTCGCCAGCGACCTGCTCCAGCGCCATGCGCGCCGGACGACGATGGAAGATCTGCTCGATCAGTATCTGGTAGGGAGAAAAGGA
>JAHEMI010000026.1 GCA_024643785.1 Burkholderiaceae bacterium | reverse complement strand
TGATCGCCTCGATCTGCGAGGAGCGCGGCATGATGGGGCAACTGACCCAGTTCGTGCTCAACACCTCGCTGCGTCATGCCAGCCTCTGGAAGAGCCAGGGCATCGACGTGTCGGTGGCCATCAATCTGTCGGCGGTGACCCTGCTCGACAACAGCTTCCCGGCACTGGTGGGGCAGGCTCTCGACACCTGGAGCGTCCCTGCCGATCGGTTGATGCTCGAATTGACCGAGAGTGCGATCGTCGAAAACGAAGCCCATGCGATCGATTTCATGACCCAGCTGCGCCAGCATGGCTGCCGGCTGTCGATCGATGATTTCGGGACCGGCTATTCGTCGTTCAGCTATCTCAAGCAGTTCCCCCTTTCGGAGCTCAAGATCGACCAGTCGTTCGTGCGCGACATCATGATCGATCCCGCCGATCGCAAGATCGTCAAGGCGCTGGTCGACCTCGCCCATACCTTTGGGCTGCAGGCGCTGGCCGAGGGCGTCGAGAACGCGGCCGCACTCAAGGAACTGGCGGCGCTCGGTTGCGATCGGGCGCAGGGCTACCACTTTGCCAAGGCGCTCGATCCGCGCGAATTCGCCGACTGGTTCCGCCGTCGCGGAGCGGCCGGAGCCGCTGAGCCGGTCAGCGTGGAGCGCGCAGAAGCCGAGTCTCGGTGACGATCTCGGCCATGGCGATATCGTGTTCGCCGGCCTCGAACCGGTCGATCTCGCAACCGTCGTAGGCCACTCCGATGGCGCGGCAAGGATGCGCCGCGAGGGTGCGATCGTAGTAACCGCCGCCATAGCCGAGCCGGAAGCAGGCAGCGTCGAAGCCGACGCAGGGCACCACCAGCAGGTCCGGCACGACGACCTCGAAGGGCTCCGGTCGGGCCACGCCGAAGCGTTCGAGCACCACCGTCATTCCCGGCACCCAGCGGCCGAATTCCAGGGCAGCATCGCGCCGAACCACGACCGGCAGGCCGATCGAGCCGCCGCGCCCGACCCACTGCTCGAACACGCCCAGCAGGTCAGGCTCACCGCGCAGGGGCAGATATGCCCCCAGGCACAGGCCCGCGGGGTTAGCGGGAAGCCTGGTCAGCAGCGTGGTCACGATCGCCCTTTCGGCCGCCGTGCGTTCCTCTGCCGGCAGGGCCTGGCGCCACTCGACCAGCGCCTGGCGGGCAGCCTGGCGGCCGGCGGCGGCAGTGCCGACGCATGGTATTCTCGATCGCGATGTGGTTCGCATATAAGGTCTCGATGCGCGCAGTACGCTTTGCCGCAACAACACTGATTCTAGGCGCGCTGGGATGCCTTGCCATGGCCATGCCTAATGGCTGGGCGGCTGCCGCGCCGGCGGCGAAGCTGACCCCCGGTGCTGAAGCCCTGGTTCAGGCCCGCAATGCCGCCGCCGCGCTCGACAAGGAACGCTTCGCCGCGGCCGCTGCGCGCGCCGTGGCGCCGCCCGGCCTCGAGCCCTATCTCGCTTACTGGCGGCTGCAGTTGGCGCTGGCCGATGACGAAAGCGACAGTGCCCGGGTCAACGAGCAGGTATCGGCATTCCTCAAACCGCGGCCGACCGCGCTGGTGGCCGACCTGTTGCGCCGCGACTGGCTGCTGCGCCTGGGCAAGCACGGCGAGTGGCCGGCGTTCGAGGCCGAATTTCCGGCGTGGATCCTGCGCGACGACCCGCGGGTGTTCTGTCTCGCCGGCAAGGCCAGGGTCTTGCGCGGCGCGGCGGCCGGGGACGACGCGCTTGGCGCGCTCAACCAGGTGCGCGACCTCGACGAGAACTGCGAAGCCTTGCTGGTCACACTGCTCAACGCCGGCGTCTATGGGCCCGGGGAGCTGCGCCAGCGGCTCAGGCTGGCGATCGAGCAGAACTCGGCGACGACCATCGGCATCGTCGCGGGGCTCCTGGGCTATGAGCCACCAGAGATCTACGCGGCAACGATGAAGCCGGAACGCGCCCTGGCGCAAGACCCTGACGCAACGCTCACGGTGATCGCCCTGGGGCGGCTCGCACGCAGCAAGCCCGACGTTGCCGCGCAGCAGCTCGAGGCGGCCAGCCCGAGACTGAGCGCCGGCGAGCGGGACTTCCTCTGGTCCCAGGTCGCCGCGGCGGCGATGCGCCGCCTCGACCCCGGGGCGCGCGAATGGACGCTGCGCGCGCTGAACGCCGACGCCGGTGACGAGACCTGGGAGGCGCTCACGCGCGCCGCGCTGCGCGACCAGGACTGGCCGCTGCTGATCGCCACCACCGACCGGATGAGCGCCGCCAATCGCCGTGAACCGGCCTGGGTCTACTGGCGCGCCCGGGCGTTGCGCGCGATGGGTCTGACGGGCCAGTCCGAGGTTCAGTTCCGCAGCATTGCCGAAGAGTTCGACTTCTACGGCCAGCTCGCCGCCGAGGAACTGGGTGAGCTCACCCGCCTGCCGGCCCGCAGTTCACCCGCCACGCCCTCGGAACTGGCCGTGCCTGCGGCCAATCCCGGACTTGCCCGCGCCCTGCGCTTCTACGAGCTCGGGCTGCGTTCTGACGGCAACAAGGAGTGGAACTACCAGCTGCGCGGGATGAGCGATCGCCAGTTGCTCGCGGCCGCCACCTGGGCCTGCCAGCAATCGGTGCTCGACCGGTGCGTCAACACCGCCATTCGTACCCGTCACGAGCACGACTTCAGCCTGCGTTTCGTGGCGCCATTCCGTGCGCAACTGGCGAGCGCGGCCGCCGAGCGCGATCTCGATCCGGCCTGGGTCTACGGACTGATCCGCCAGGAGTCGCGTTTCATCATGGATGCAAGTTCGGGCGCCGGGGCCAAGGGCCTGATGCAGATCATGCCCGCCACCGGGCGCTGGATCGCGCGCAAGCTGGGCGTCGCCAAGTTCCATCCCGACCAGCTCAACGAATTGCCGTTGAACCTGCGCTTTGGCACCTTTTACCTCAGCAAGGTGCTTGCGGACCTCGACGGTTCACCGGTGCTGGCATCGGCGGGCTACAACGCCGGCCCGAATCGCGCCCGCAAGTGGCGCGCGACGCTGCCGGGCAGGGTCGAGGGCGCGATCTTCGCCGAGATCATCCCGTTCAACGAAACCCGCAACTACGTGAAGAAGGTGCTCTCGAACACCGCCTACTACGCCGCCCAGTTTTCCGGGCAGCCGCAATCGTTGCGCAAGTGGCTCGGCAACATCGAACCCGCCGTCGACGCCCCCAGCGAGCTACCATGACGGCAAAGGAGGAGACCATGGAATACCGGCGTGTCCTGGTGATCGGCGGCTCCGGCTTTATCGGCGCCAGCCTCGCCGCACGTCTCGTCGCGACCAACCGCGAGGTCATCGTGCCCACGCGCCGGCCGCTGCGGGCGGCGCACCTGCGGCCGCTGCCGACCGTCGAGATCCGCGCCGCCGACATCCACGATGACCGCGAACTGGATGCGCTGGTGGCGGGCAGCGACGCCGTCGTCAACCTGGTCGGCATCCTCCACGGGTCGTCGGCCGAGCCGTTCGGAGCGGAATTCGCGCTTGCCCACGTGACGCTGCCCGGCCGCATCGCCGCCGCCTGCGCACGCCACGGGGTGCGCCGCTTCATCCACATCTCGGCGCTGGGGGTGGCCGATGACGGACACTCCGGGCCGTCGATGTACCTGCGCTCCAAGGCGGCCGGCGAACAGGCGGTGCGCGCCACTGTCGGGATCGACTGGACGATCCTGCGGCCGTCGGTCATCTTCGGGCCCCAGGACAAGCTGATGAACACCTTCGCGACGCTGCAGCGCTTCGCCCCGGTGGTGCCGCTGGCGCGAGCCGAGACCAGGCTCCAGCCGGTCTACGTTGGCGACGTCGCGCGGGCGATCGTCGCGTGCCTGGAAAATCGTGCCACCATCGCTCACTGTTACGAACTGGCGGGCCCGCACGTGTTCACGCTCGCCGAACTGTTCGGGCTTGCCGGGCACTGGGCGGGCCGGACGGCACCGGTGCTGGCGCTGCCCGACCCGTTAGGCTGGCTGCAGGCGGCAACGCTCGAGTTCGCACCTGGTCCAACCATAATGTCGCGCGACAATTTCGATTCACTGGCCATCGACAACGTTGCCTCCGGGCCCATGGCGCCGGAGCTCGGCATCGAACCGACTCCACTGGCCGCCATCGTGCCGGGCTACCTGGCCCGAAGCGCCCGCGGGTAAGCGCCCACACCGGGGATCAGCACCATGCTCACTCTGTATATCGGCAACCGCAACTACTCATCGTGGTCGCTGCGCGCCTGGCTGCTGATGCGCCAGGCCGGGATCGATTTCGAAGACCGCATGGTCCGGTTCTCCGATCCCGAGTTCGCCGCCACGATCGCGCGCCTCGGAGCGCCGCCGCGGGTGCCGGTACTGGTCGACGACGGCTTCGTGATCTGGGATTCGATGGCCATCACCGAGTACCTGGCCGAACGCTTCCCGCAGGCCGGCATCTGGCCGGCCGAGAAGCGCTGGCGGGCGCGGGCGCGCTCGATTTGCGCTGAAATGCACGCCGGCTTCCCCGCACTGCGCCAGGCGCTGCCGATGAACATCGAAGCGCACCTGCCCCAGGTCGGCGCCAGCCTCAGCGCCGGGGCAGCGCGCGACGTCGAGCGGCTGGTAGCGATGTGGGGTGAACTGCGCGGGGCCCATGCCGGCACCGGGCGATTCCTCTTCGGCAGCTTCAGCGCCGCCGACGCCTGCTACGCCCCGGTGGTGTCGCGCTTCGCGACCTACGGGGTGGGTGTGCCGGCCCCGATCCGGGACTACATGGAAGCGGTCCTGGACCTGGCGGCGATGCGCGAGTGGTGCGACGCAGCCCGCGGCGAGCACGACTTCTTGCTCGACGAGGAGCCGTACCGCCAGGCACCCGACTGAGGCGCAGATGCGACCAGCACCAGGGCGGCCGCAACGATGAAGACCTACTGCGTGGGCGGGGCCGTTCGCGACGAGCTGCTCGGACTGCCGGTTGCCGATCATGACTGGGTGGTGGTGGGCGCGACTCCCGAGGAGATGGTGGCGCGCGGCTTTCGCCCGGTCGGCAAGGACTTCCCGGTGTTCCTCCACCCCGAGACCCAGGAGGAGCACGCGCTGGCGCGCACCGAGCGCAAGACCGCGCGCGGCTACCGCGGCTTCCAGGTGCAATACGCGCCCAACGTCACGCTCGAGGACGACCTGCGGCGCCGCGACCTGACCATCAACGCCATCGCCCGCGCCGAGGACGGGACGCTGATCGACCCCTACGGCGGCCAGCGCGACCTCGCCGGACGGTGCCTGCGCCACGTCAGCGAATCGTTCGTCGAGGATCCGGTGCGGATCCTGCGCCTGGCGCGCTTCGCGGCGCGCTTCACCGACTTCAGCGTCGCACCCGAAACCGTCGCACTGATGCGCCTGATGGTCGAGGAAGGCGAAGTCGACGCGCTCGTCCCGGAGCGGGTCTGGCAGGAAGTTTCGCGCGGCCTGATGGAGCGGCAACCTTCGCGGATGTTCGCCGTGCTGCGCAGTTGCGGGGCGCTCGAAAGGATCATTCCCGAACTGGCGCTGCTCTGGAGCGTGCCCCAGGACCCGGTGAAACATCCCGAGGGCGACGCCGGAACCCACGTGATGGGGGTCATCGACTACGCCGCCGCGCGCGGGTTCGCGCTGCCGGTGCGCTACGCAGCGCTGCTCCACGACCTCGGCAAGGGGACCACGCCGGCGGCTGCGCTGCCGCATCACCCCGACCACGAGACCAGCTCGGCGAACCTGGCGGGGGAGGTCTCGCGGCGGCTGCGCGCACCGATCGAATGCCAGGACCTGGCCGTGCTGGTGGCCCGCGAGCACGGCCAGATCCACCGGGCTGCGAGCCTCACGGTGGAGCAGCTGGTTGCATTGCTCGAGCGGATCGACGTGATGCGCCGCCCGGGACGCCTGGCGGGCATCATCGAGGCCGCAGAAGCCGATTTCCGCGGCCGCCCGGGTCATGAGCATCGGCCATTCGCGCCCGCCGCGCTGTTGCGCCGCGCGGCGGCGGCGATTCGCGCCATCGACGCCGGGGCAATCGCCGGCCGCGCCGGTCCCGATGCGCAGTCGATCAAGGATGCCCTCCACGCCGCGCGGGTGGCGGCGGTGGCCGCCACGCTGAGCTTCGGGGACTAAGCCCTCAGAGCAGCCGGGCCAGCAAACCGGCGCACAGCGACAGCAGCACCGTCGAAGCCAGCGGGATCTCGAAATCCCGCCCCCGGAGCCGGAACCGGAAATCGCCCGGCAAGCGGCCGAAACCGATCCGGCGCAGCCACGGCGTCAGGCCCGAGAAGATGAACAGCGCCAGCGCGACGGCGATCAGCCACTTCATCAAAGCGCCCCGAAACGGTCGCCGCGGCTGAACCCGAGGGCGTCGTCGGCGAGCCCGCGGCCGAAGGCGATCACCTTGAACAGCTCGCCCATCTCGGCTTCGGAGACCAGTGCCTGGATCGCCTGCGACTGGCGGGCACGCGCCAGCGCGTCCTCGGGCTGCACCTGCCCGAGCCGCTCCAGCAATCCCGAATTGAGCAGGAAATTGGCCTGCGAGGTATAGCCCAGCGGATCGAGTCCGGCCGCCGCGGCGCCGGCGGCGATCGCCGAGAAGTCGACGTGGCTGGTGATGTCCTGCAGGCCGGGCAGGAAGAACGGCTCGAAGTGGACCCGGTGACGATAGTGGCAAGCCAGCGTGCCCTCGCTGCGCTGCGGGTGGTAGAACTCGCCGGCCGGGAAACCGTAATCGAAGAGCAGCAGCGCCCCGCGCCCGAGGCTCGCCCCGATGGTCTCGACCCAGGCCCGGGCCTGCTCGCCAAGCTCCGACTCGTAGGGCGTCGCGCGCTCATCGGAGCTCCAGCCCGAGCGCTCCAGCGCGCGGCGCACCTGCTCCTCGAAATCCGGGCCAGCCGGCCGGTCGCTCCACTCGAAGGCCTGGGCAAAGGGATCCTGGCTGTCCACCCCGGCCGGGTCACGACGTGCGACGCCGCGTTCGAGCACCCGCGGGCCGTCGAGCACGAAGCGGCGCACCGGAATGGCGTCCAGCAACTCGTTGGCCAGCACCACGGCATCGATGCGCCGCGGCAATTCGTCATGCCAGCGCACCCGCGTGATGGCGTGCGGCGCCAGCGCCTCGATGGTGTGGCGCTGAACCGCGCGCAACGGCGCCGAGAGCTCGACGATGCCGTAGCTGACTTCATCGAACCCGAGCCGCGAGAGTTCGTTGAGCACGTGCGCCGCGAGCATGCCGGTGCCGGCACCGAACTCGATGACCCCGTCGGAAGTGCCTTCCAGCCACTGTGCGCACTGGGCCGCGACGCATGCTCCGAAGAGCGGCGAGATCTCGGGGGCGGTCACGAAATCCCCGCCCCGGCCAAACTTGCGCGAATTACCGCTGTAATAGCCCAGCCCGGGCTCGTAGAGCGCGGCTGCCATGAAGGCGTCGAAACCGATCCAGCCGCCGGCGCGCTCGATGCGCTGTCCGATCACGGCGCCGAGTTCCTGGCTGATCGCCAGTGCTTCCGGCTCTGGGGTGGGAAGGTCCGACATGGCGATATTGTAGTCACCCGCCGCCGCTGCCGGCTGGCTGGCATCGGCTACACTACCGTCCTGCCAACCGGCGCACCGGACGCGCGCGATCCCGTCGGATCGGCGCCGCGCACCGGCCCCGAACATGCCCGAAAAAGCTGCTCCTAAAGCTGTCCTGGTAACCGGCGCCGCCAAGCGGCTGGGGCGCGATATCGCGCTCGGCATGGCCGCTGCCGGCTGGGACGTGGTGATCCACTACCGGCGCTCGGCGGCGGACGCCGAGGAAACTGCCCGTCAGGTCCGGGCGCTCGGACGCAGCGCGATCACCGTCGCCGCGGACCTCGCCGACCAGGACCAGACCGACCGGCTCTTCGACGCCGCGACCGATCTGCCGGGGCTGTGCTGCGTGGTCAACAATGCCTCGCGCTTCGAATACGACGATCCCGATGGTTTCGAGTACGCGACCCTCGAGGCTCACGCCCGGCCCAACCTGAGCGCGCCGATCCGGCTGGCGCGCCGCCTCCACGACTGGCTCGGCGAATCGGGCCGGGGCGTGGTGGTGAACCTGCTGGACCAGAAACTCGACCACCTCAATCCCGATTTCTTCTCCTACACGCTGAGCAAGGTCGGCCTGCTGGGCGCCACCCGGATGATGGCCATGGCGATGGCACCGCGCCTGCGGGTGGTCGGGGTGTCGCCGGGCATCACCATGATCGCGGGCGAGCCGAGCGAGCCGGCCTTCATCCGGGCCCACTCGCATGCGCCGCTCGGGAAGTCATCGACCAGCGCCGACATCGTCGCCGCCGTGGTGTTCCTGGCCGCGGCACCGGCCATCACCGGAATCAACCTGATCGTCGACGGCGGCCAGCATCTGCTGGGCCTCGAGCGCGACGTGATGTACCTGGACGAAAAACCGTGAGCGAATTGCTCGACCCCCGGCTGCGGGACTGTCGCAAGCTGTTCATGCGCGAACTCCGGACCGAGATTTCGATCGGTTTCCACGCCTTCGAGCGTGAGGCACGCCAGCCGGTGCTGATCAATATCGACCTCTACGTGCTGCTGGCCCACTCGACTTCGGGCAGAGACGACGTGCGCGACGTCCTCGACTACGACGAGATCCGCACCAAGTCCATAGCGCTCGCGCATTCGCGCCATTTCAACCTGCAGGAAACCCTGCTCGACCTGATCGTCGCAATGGCCCTGAGCTACCCCGGCGTCCGGGCGGTGCGCGCCAGCATCGAGAAGCCCAACGTCTATCCCGATTGCCGCACGGTCGGGATAGAGGTCTTTCGCGTCCACCCGTAATGACGCTCGCCCTGCGCACCGACGAGCGCCTGGCCCGCGAGCGCAACAAGCTCCACAAGCGGCTGCTCCGCCTCACCGGCTCGGCGATCGGTGATTACCGGATGATCGGCGCCGGCGACCGGGTCATGGTCTGCGTCTCGGGCGGCAAGGACAGCTTCGGGCTGCTCGACCTCCTGCTGACGCTGCGCGAACGGTCCCCCGAGAAGTTCGAAATCATCGCCGTCCACCTCGACCAGGGCCAGCCCGGCTTCCCGGCGGACGTGCTGCCGGCCTACCTCGCCGAACTCGGCGTCGAGCACCACATCGAGCGGCGCGACACCTATTCGGTGGTCCAGCGCGTGATCCCCGAGGGCCGGACGATGTGCTCGCTGTGCTCGCGGCTACGCCGCGGCAACCTCTACCGGATCGCCGGCGAACTCGGCGCCACCAGGATCGCGCTCGGCCATCATCGCGACGACATCCTCGAGACCTTCTTCCTCAACCTGTTCTACGGCGGCAAGCTCCAGACGATGCCGCCCAAGCTGGTGTCGGACGACGGCGCCCACGTGGTGATCCGGCCGCTCGCCTACGTCGAGGAAGCCGACCTCGAGGAGTACGCCCGGTGGCGCGAGTTCCCGCTGATACCCTGCAACCTGTGCGGCTCGCAGCCCAACCTCCAGCGCCAGGAAATGAAGCGCCTGCTGCGCGAATGGGAGCGGCGCGAGCCCGGGCGCATCGAGAGCATCTTCGGGGCGCTCGGCAGGGTGCGGCCGTCGCATCTGCTCGATCGCGAACTGTTTGATTTCACAGCCCTGCGCCCGACCGTAGAATAGGACGCCATGCGCACCAAGAGACTAGCCCGGATCGTCTTCGTCGCCTGGCGTTACGGGCTCGACGAATTCGCTGCCAGCCCTGAAGCGCCGCTCGGTGCCCGGCTGGCCTGCTGGTGCGCCCGCGCGCTGCGGCTGTGGCAGCACCCCAAGGCACCGCGCGGCCAGCGGCTGCGCGAGGCCCTCGAGAGCCTCGGGCCGATCTTCGTCAAGTTCGGCCAGGTGCTCTCCACCCGTCGCGACCTGCTCCCCGAGGACATTGCCGACGAACTCGCCAGGCTCCAGGACCAGGTGCCGCCATTCCCGTCCGATCTCGCGGTGCGCGAGATCGAGCGTGGGCTGGGCCGCAAGATCGATGAATGTTTCGCCAGCTTCGAGCGGGTCCCGGTGGCCTCGGCATCGATCGCCCAGGTGCACCTCGCCACCCTGGCCGACGGCCGCGAGGTCGCAGTCAAGGTGTTGCGCCCCGACATGCAGCCGGCGATCGAGCGCGACCTGGCGCTGATGCGCGCCGGCGGGGCGCTGCTGCTCAAGCTCTCGGCCGAAGCGCGGCGCCTGCGCCCGCTCGAGGTGGTCAGGCAGTTCGACCAGTACCTGCACGACGAACTCGACCTGATCCGCGAGGGCGCCAACGCCAACCAGTTGCGGCGCAATTTCGCCGGCACCGGGCTGCTGCGGGTCCCGGAGATCCACTGGAGCTACAGCGCCACCAACGTGCTCACCATGGAGCGCATGCACGGCATTCCGATCAGCCGCCTGGAGCGCCTGCGCGCGGCCGGAATCGATCTCAAGAAACTCTCGCGCGACGGGGTCGAGATCTTCTTCACCCAGGTCTTCCGTCACGGCTTCTTTCACGCCGACATGCACCCGGGCAACATCCTGGTCGGCGATCGTCCCGAGGACTTCAACCGCTACATCGCGCTCGATTTCGGGATCGTCGGGACACTGTCCGATGTCGACAAGAACTACGTCGCCCAGAATTTCGTGGCGTTCTTCCGGCGCGACTACCGCCGGATCGCCGACCTGCACATCGAATCCGGCTGGGTTCCGGAAGACACCAGGGTCGATGAACTCGAGGGCGCGGTGCGCACCTGCTGCGAGCCGGTCTTCGACCGCCCGCTCAAGGACATTTCGCTCGGGGTAGTGCTGCTGCGCCTGTTCCAGGCGTCGCGTCGGTTCAACGTCGAGATCCAGCCCCAGCTGGTGTTGCTCCAGAAGACCTTGCTCAACGTCGAGGGCCTGGGGCGCCAGCTCGACCCCGACCTCGATCTCTGGATCACCGCCAAGCCGATCCTCGAGCGCTGGATGCGCGAGCAGGTCGGCGTGACCGGGCTCATTGACCGGATCAAGGAAGAGGCGCCGCAGTGGTCGCGGATGCTGCCGCAACTGGCGCGCCTGGTCCACACCGTGCTCGAGCAGCGGGCGCGCCCCGGCCACTTGCGCCATTCGGCGACCGAAAAGCTGATCAAGGAACTGATCGACGAGCAGCGCCGGACGCGCCGCTGGGTGGCCCTGGTGGCGGTGCTGACGCTCGGCACCGGGCTGGCCCTGGTGCTGCTGCTGGGCTAGTGCAAACAGGAAAATCGTCACGGCAGGAGGAGAAGGTCGCATGCTAAGCTTTCTCGACAGGCATTGGGCCCTCCTGACCCTCCTTCGAACAGGTTCCAGTCGATGAACATCGTCGTGCTCGCCGCCGGGCAGGGAAAGCGGATGCGTTCCGAGCTCCCCAAGGTCCTCCATCCGCTCGCCGGGCGCGCGTTGCTGGACCACGTCCTCGCGTGCGCCCGCAGCCTGGCACCGCAACGGCTGGTGGTGGTGATCGGCCACGGCGCCGACCGGGTGCGGGCCACCGTCTCCGGGGGCGACATCAGCTGGGTGGTGCAGGATCCCCAGCTGGGAACCGGACACGCCGTCGCCCAGGCCCTGCCGGAACTCGACGACTCGGTGCCGACGCTGGTGCTCTACGGCGACGTGCCCCTGACCCGGGTCGCCACGCTGGCGCGCCTGCTCGAGGCCGCTGGTCCGGCCGACGTCGGCTTGCTCACCGTCGAGCTGGCCGACCCCAGCGGCTACGGCCGGATCGTGCGCGAGGAAGGGGCGATCACCAGGATCGTCGAACACCGCGACGCCGACGAGCGCTTGCGCGCCATCACCGAGGTCAACACCGGCATCCTGGTCGCGCCGACGCCGGCGCTGCGGCGCTGGCTCGCGGCGCTATCCAATGAAAACGCGCAGGGCGAGTACTACCTGACCGACATCGTGGCTGCGGCGGTCGCCGACGGCGTGAAGATCGCGTCGGCCCAGCCCGAGGACGCGTGGGAGACGCTGGGCGTCAACAGCAAGGCCCAGCTCGCCGAGCTCGAGCGCATTCACCAGGGCAACGTCGCCGCCGCGCTGATGGACGCCGGCGTCACGCTGGCCGACCCGGCGCGCATCGACGTACGCGGCCGGCTGCATTGCGGGCGCGATGTCACGATCGACGTCAACTGCGTCTTCGAGGGCGAAGTCCGGCTCGGCAACGGCGCTTCGGTCGGCGCCAACTGCGTGCTGCGCGACGCGATCGTGGGCGCCGGCACTGAAGTCAAGCCGTTCACCCACGTCGATGGCGCGAAGATCGGCGCCAACGCCCGCATCGGCCCATACGCGCGGCTGCGCCCCGGGACCGAACTGGCCGACGAGACCCATGTCGGCAATTTCGTCGAGATGAAGAAGACCCGGATGGGCGCTGGCTCGAAGGCCAACCACCTCGCCTACGTCGGCGATGCGGTGATCGGGGAGCGGGTCAACATCGGCGCCGGCACCATCACCTGCAACTACGATGGCGTCAACAAGCACCAGACCGTGATCGAGGACGACGCGTTCATCGGCAGCGACAGCCAGCTGGTCGCCCCGGTGAGGGTCGGCAAGGGCGCCACCCTCGGGGCGGGAACGACGCTGACCAGCGACGCACCAGCCGACAAGCTGACGCTTTCGCGCGCGCCACAGGTAACGATCGAACGCTGGAAGCGCCCCCAGAAGGGCGGCAAGAAGCACTGAAGACACCCGGCTGGCGCGCAGTGCGCTGACAGCCCTGGCCGCAAGGAGCAAGCAGAGAATGTGTGGAATCGTAGGGGCAGTCGCCCGGCGCAACGTCGTGCCGATCCTGATCGAAGGGCTGCGCAAGCTCGAGTACCGCGGCTATGACTCGGCCGGAATCGCGATCATCAACCAGAAGATCGAACGCGTGCGCGCGGTCGGACGGGTAGCCGAACTCGACCGGATGGCCGGGGAGTCGAACTCCGCGGCGCCCACCGGCATCGCGCACACCCGCTGGGCGACCCACGGCGGGGTCAACGAGAACAACGCCCATCCCCATTTGTCGGCGCGCGGCGAAGTTGAGATTTCGGTGGTCCACAACGGCATCATCGAGAATCACGAAGTGCTGCGCGCCCGCCTCAGCGCCGAGGGCTACACGTTTGCCTCGGACACCGACACCGAGGTGATCGCGCACCTGATTCACCACCACGTCGCGACCGGCAAGTGCCTGCGCGAAGCGGTCCACCTCACGGTCGCCGAACTCGAGGGCGCCTACGCCATCGCGGCGCTGAGCACGGCCGAGCCCCACACCGTGGTCGGCTCGCGGCGCGGCTCGCCGCTGCTGCTCGGCGTCGGGAAAGAAGGCGCCGGCGAGAATTTCCTCGCCTCCGACACCTCCGCCCTGCTCCAGGTGACGAAGAACGTCAGCTACCTCGAAGAGGGCGACGTGGTCGAAATCACCACCGACGGCTACGCCATCTTCGACGCCGACGGGCAGCCGGCCGAACGGCCGGTGATCGAGAGCCAGCTCTCGGCCGACGCGATCGAGCTCGGCCCCTATGAGCACTACATGCAGAAGGAGATCTTCGAGCAGCCAGGTGCCATCGCCAACACCCTCGAGATGGTGATGAGTGCGCGCACGATCTCGGCTGGACTGTTCGGCGCCGATGCGCACGAGGTCTTCGAGCGTACCCGCCAGGTGCTGATCCTGGCGTGCGGGACCAGCTATCACGCGGCCTCGGTCGCCAAGTACTGGCTCGAGTCGATCGCCGGCATCCCGACGGCGGTGGAAATTGCCAGCGAGTACCGCTACCGCGACTCGGTTGCGCTGCCCGGGACGCTGGTGATCACCATCTCGCAATCGGGCGAGACAGCCGACACCATCGCCGCGCTCCAGCACGCCAAGACGATGGGGCTGCGCGACAGCCTGTCGATCTGCAACGTGCCCGAGTCGGCGCTGATCCGCCAGTCGAAGCTGCGCTTCCTGACCCGCGCCGGACCCGAGATCGGCGTGGCCTCGACCAAGGCCTTCACCACCCAGCTGGCGGCGCTGTTCGTGCTGACCCTGGTGCTCGCCAAGCTGCGCGGCCGCCTCAACCTGATGAACGAGCAGGCGCTGCTGCAGCAACTGCGCCACCTGCCGGCGGCGATGAGCCACGTGCTCTCGTGCGAACCTGCGGTGCGCCACTGGGCGGGACGCTTTGCGCTCAAGCAGCACGCGCTCTTCCTCGGCCGTGGGGTGCATTTCCCGATCGCCCTCGAGGGCGCCCTGAAGCTCAAGGAAATCAGCTACATCCACGCCGAGGCCTACGCCGCCGGCGAGCTCAAGCACGGGCCTCTGGCCCTGGTCGATTCGCAGATGCCGGTAGTGGTGATCGCGCCGCGCGACACGCTGATCGAGAAGCTCAAGTCCAACCTCCAGGAGGTGCGCGCGCGCGGCGGCGAGCTCTTCATCTTCGCCGACCACGACACCCGCATCGAGCCCAGCGATGGCGTGAACATCATCAACCTGACCGACCATGCCGGTGCGCTCTCGCCGATCCTGCACGTCGTACCGCTGCAGCTGCTGGCGTATCACACCGCGCTGGCGCGCGGGACCGACGTCGACAAGCCGAGGAACCTGGCGAAATCGGTGACGGTGGAGTGACATCGGCGCGATCAACCGCGCAGAAAAAAGAGCATCGACATGATCAACCCGATGACGACAATTCCGGCACGCAACATCGGCGCCGGTATCCGGCGCGCCAGCCGCGCACCGAAATATCCTCCCGCCGTCGCCGCAATCATCATCACCATCGCCTGGGGCCAGGCCACGAGCCCACCCCAGGCGTAGATCGCGACAGCGATCGCGGTCAGCAACGCCGACACCACGTTCTTCATGCCATTCATTGCATTCAGGTTAGCCTGGCCAAGCAAACCGAACAGGGCCAGCAACAGGATGCCGAGGCCGCCGTTGAAGTAGCCGCCATAGATGCAGACCGCGAGCACGCCGACGGCCGACTTCCCGACCGAGACGTGACCGGATTGGCTTTCGTTGACCTTGCGCAGCAACATCGGGCCGAAAGCAAAGAGAATCGTTGCCAGCAGTAGTAACCAAGGGACGATCCTGCTGAAAGTCCGGTTGTCAGTGACCAGCAGCAGGGCGGCACCGAGCGCGCCGCCGATCAGGCTCAGGACCGCGAGCGCGCGCAGCGACAAGCCGGGCGGCGCCTCCAGGTCTTCACGAAACCCCATGACGCCAGCGGCATAACCGGGCAGCAGGGCAACGGTACCGGTGGCGTTCGCGACGACCGGCGGCATGCCCGCAAATACCAATGCCGGGAGCGTCAGGAAACTGCCGCCGCCGGCGACGGCGTTCAACGCGCCGGCAACCAGGGCGGCTACCAGCAAGACAACTACATTGAAGGGATCGTTCAGCATTGGGCTGAATATACGAGAAGCAGTGCCGGGCGACCAGAAACATGGCAACGATCCAGACCAGCGCATATCGGGCCGCGCCGATCGCACGGCTTCTGCCGGGCCGCGCTATGCTTGCTGCATATGAACAATCCCAAATCCATCCTGGTCATCGGCGCCGGTGATGCCACCGGCGGCGCGATCGCGCGCCGTTTCGCCCGCGAGGGCTATATCGCCTGCGTCACCCGCCGCCACGGCGAGAAGCTCGAGCCGCTGGTGGCACAGATTCGCGCCGCTGGCGGTAGCGCCCACGGCTTCGGATCGGACGCGCGCGACGAAACTGCAGTCTGCGAACTGGTGACCCGGATCGAGAACGAAGTGGCGCCGATCGAGGTGGTGGTTTTCAACGTCGGCGGCAACGTGCGCTTCCCGATCACCGAGATGACTGCGCAGGTCTACCGCAAGGTCTGGGAGATGGGCGCCTTCGCCGGTTTCCTCGCCGGGCGCGAAGCGGCGCGGGTGATGCTGCCGCGCGGGCGGGGAACGATCATCTTCACCGGCGCCACCGCCAGCATGAGGGGATCGGCCGGTTTCGCGGCCTTTGCCGGGGCCAAGCACGCGCTGCGTGCGCTGGCGCAAAGCATGGCGCGCGAGCTCGGCCCGCAGGGGATTCACGTTGCGCATGTGGTGATCGATGGAGCTATCGACACCGCCTTCATCGCCGAGGCCTTCCCCGAGCGCTACGCCCAGAAGGCGCAGGACGGAATCCTGAATCCCGATCACATCGCCGAGAACTACTGGCACCTGCACTGCCAGGCGCGCAGCGCCTGGACCCACGAGCTCGACCTGCGGCCGTGGCTGGAGCGGTGGTGAGCCGCCGGTTTGGTGTCAATCAGGCTGCGCCAGATTCCTGGCGAGGAAGCGTTCGACCCGGCTCCAGAAATCGAAACGGTTCTCCGGCTTCTGGAAGCCGTGCCCCTCTTCGGGGTAGACGACCTCCTCGACCTGGGAGTTGGTCTTGCGGACGGCTTCCAGGAAGCGATTGAAGTGCTCGACCGGCACCCGCTGGTCACTGCGGCCATGCGCCAGCAGCAGCGGTTGCCTGAGCCGCTCCGCCTGGGCCAGCGGTGAAGTGGCAACCAGTTGGTCCGCGTCCTTGACCCGGTCGCCGATCAGCACCGGCATGCCGTACTGCCGATAGTCGTCCGGCGCGTCACTCCAGGTAATGTCGTACATCAGATTGATATCTGTCACCGCCGCCCACGCTATGCCGCAGCGATAGAGTTCAGGATCGCGGATCAGTCCCATCAACGTGGCGTAGCCGCCGTAACTGGCACCAGCGATGCAAATCCGCTTCGGGTCGGCCAAACCCTGAGTGATGGCCCAGCGCGCCGCGTCGGCAACGTCGTCCTGCATCTTCAGGCCCCATTGCTTCAGGCCAGCCAGGAACAGCTTGCTGCCATAGCCGGTGCTGCCGCGGAACTCGGGCTCGACCACGAGGTAGCCCCGCGAAGCCAGGAACTGGGAATCAGCGGCCCATTCCCACTTGCCGCCGCGAACCCAAGGACCACCATGGACCAGCACTACCATCGGCCAGGGACCTTTACCGGCCGGGCGGGTCACGTGGACCGGGAACTGCATCCCGTCGCGGGCAACGATGCGCTGGAAATCGCGTTGCGCCATGCGCTGTGGTTCGATCCCCTGATGCCGGGCACCGATGCGCCGATAGGTGCCGGCTTCGCGGTCGTAGAGCAGATAAAGGGTGGGCTGGCGATCTGAGAACGAGCTGATTACCGTCCAGCGCGAACAGCCGCACTCCGGAACATCGATGCGGTTGATGGTGCCTCGCAAGCGCTCGTCCACGGTCGCCTGCAAGGCTTTCATCGCTGGATCGAACCAGACCGTCCCGTCAGCATCGCCGGTGTAGCGCACTCCCAGCAGGCGCCGGGTCGTCCGGTCGAACTCGAGCTTGCCGCTGAAATCGAACCCCTTGACCGCGACCAATGGTTCGGCCTCGCGCCGCTGTTGCCCGCGATCAAAGCGGTAGAGGGCAAGTGTGCCGTCGTCATCATGGCGCGCGGCCCGCAGATAGAGCTGGCCATCCGGACCAATCTCCAGGGGGTCGAGGCGTTCCCCGGTCAGATCGTAGGTTGGGAACCGGGCAATTGCCTGCCACTCCTCGCCCTGGCGCTCGCGCCACAGCACCTCGGTCTGACCCTCCTGGTTGGTAACGGTTAGCTTGGGATCGCCCTGCTGATCGACCAGCCACCCCCTGGTGTTGTGGGGAGCACCGAGGGCTAGTCCGGTCAATCGGCCGCTCAGGGTATCGAGCCGAAATGGGGTGGTATCGGTAACTTCGCCGGTTTCGCGTCGGAACTCGATTCGCAACACCACCACGTCAGCCGTGCCATCGCGCAGCACGCGCAGCAGGTAGTGATTGGGCGCCAGGCCACTCCTGCTCGTCTGGCGCACACCCACCAGGGTGCGCAACTCCGCCCCGTCACGGTTGACGGCAAACAGCCCGGGGGCGAAGCGGTCGAACGCAGTTGCGTCGACGTGCCTGACATCGAATACCAGGCGCTCGTCGTTGACCCACTGGACGTTCATCACGTGGGCATCGGTGAAGGCCGCCACGACCCGAAAATCTTTCATCGTTTCGAGGTCGAGCACGGCGAGCTCGCGGCGTCCGCTCGACCCCGTCACCTGCAGCGCCAGGCTCCTGCCCGAGGGCGACAGGACCGGCCGGCTCATGGCCGCCTCGGCGAAAAACTCGGCGATCGGGACCGGAGCCTCTGCCGCCTGGACCAACCCGGCGCTCAGCGCCACTACCAGACCGAGCAGGGCAACGAGAGATGATCCGCACCAACGCTGATTGAACATTGTCACTCCCCTGGTGATCGCGCAGGCGCGTCAACCCTGCGACTGGCGATTACTATAGTCAGAACCAGGCCCAGCCACCACCCTTTGTTTACGGCATTCCGATGATCGAACCCATGCTCCTCACCGCCGCGCGTCTGCTCACTTTCCAGGGCCAGCGCGCGCTGACCAATGCCTCCGGCTTCTTCTTCGAGCGCGACGGCCGGCTGTTCCTCGTGACCAGCCGGCACGTGATGATCGACGAACCGAGCAAGCACTACCCGGATCGCATCGAGATCGAACTGCATCTCGACGCCGACAATCTGGCCCACTCGATCGGCTTTTCCATTCCGCTCTACCGCGACGGCAAGAGCATCTGGCGCCAGGGGCGCGACAGCGCCGGGGAAATCGACGTGGCGCTGATCGAGCTGGAACGCGGCGCACTCCCGGCTACGGCGCTCTACCGTGCCTACACGCCCGCGCACCTTCCCACCACGGCGGACCTGGTCGAGATCGGCAGTTCGCTGCTGGTGGTCGGCTTCCCGCTCGGCTTTCACGATCCGCTCCATCACCTGCCGGTGGTGCGCCAGGCCGCGGTCGCATCCTCGTTCGGTCTGCGTTTCCGGGGCGAGGGTTACTTCCTCACCGATGCGCGCACCCATCGCGGCACCAGCGGTGCGCCGGTGGTCATGCGGGTTCCCGCCCAGGATCCGGCGCGTGGCGACCTGCCATGGCTGCTGCTCGGCGTGCACTCGGCGAGGATCGACGCCGGCACGCGCGACCGCGCGGTCGACGAGGCCCTGGGGTTGAACTGCGCCTGGTACGCCGACATTCTGCTGGCACTGACCCAACCCTGAGAACGCCTTTCCCCCACTGGAAGGTGGGCCCGTTCCAGGAACGTGCGCGCGGGTCGCGTATGCTAGTGCCCATACTCCGGCAAAGCCTTGTGTCAGTGCTCACTTACGGCAACTCGCACGATTCTTGCTTTGCTCTCGGCACCACTTGCTCGCGGAAGATCTATGAAACTGGATTTCAGCCACTATCGATCCGATGGCTTCTACGACGAGCTAATCGACGCCAACGGGCAGCCGCGTCCCTGGGCAAAGCCCCTGATCGACTACGTTTCACGACTCGACGCCGCCGAGCTCAACGAGCGCCGCGCCGCGGTTGACGCCGCCATCATGACGATGGGCATCACCTTCACCGTCTACAGCGATGGCGCCAACATCGATCGTGCCTGGCCGTTCGACATGCTGCCGCGCGTCATGCCCGGCGAGGAGTGGCGGCGCATCGAGGCGGGGCTGAAACAGCGCCTGACGGCCCTGAACCTGTTCATTGGCGACCTCTATGGCAAGCAGGCGATCGTCAAGGATGGCGTCTTCCCGGCCGAGATCCTGGCGAGTTCCCGCAACTTCCGACCCCAGTGCGTCGGTCAGGCGCCCCGCTTTGGTGCCTGGGCACACATCTGCGGCACTGACCTGGTGCGCGACGCCGATGGCACCGTCTACGTACTCGAAGACAATCTGCGCGTGCCATCGGGCGTTTCGTACATGCTCGAGAACCGCATGCTGATGAAGCGGATGTTTCCCGAGCTCTTCGAGGTCTGCCACATCCTGCCGGTGGACGACTACACCCGGCGCCTGTATGCGACCCTGGCAGCGCTCTCGCCGCGCCCTGGCGAGCGGCCCGTGATCGCGGTGCTCACCCCGGGAATCTACAACTCGGCCTATTTCGAGCACAGCTATCTCGCCCAGGAGATGGGTGCGGCGCTGGTCGAGGGTTCAGATCTCGTTGTCCACGCCGACGATTGCGTCTACATGAAGACGATCGATGGGCCGGCGCGCGTCGACGTGATCTACCGGCGCGTCGACGACGATTTCCTCGACCCCGACGAGTTCCGCCCGGACTCGGCGCTTGGCGTGCGCGGCCTGATGCGGGCCTGGCGCCGCGGCAACGTGGCGATCGCCAACGCCCCGGGCGCAGGCGTCGCTGACGACAAGGTCGTCTACACCTACGTGCCCAAGATCATCCGCTACTACCTCGACCAGGATCCGATCATTCCCAACGTCCCGAGCTACCTGTGCATGGACGAGCGCGAGCGCGAGTACGTGCTGGCCAATCTCGAACGGCTGGTGGTCAAACCGGCCAATGAATCGGGCGGTTACGGCATGCTGATCGGCCCGCGCGCCAGCCCGGAGGAGCGCGAGAAATGCCGCCAGCAGATCCTCGCCGACCCCCGCAACTACATGGCGCAGCCCACGCTGGCGCTCTCGACCGCGCCGATCCTCGCCGATGGCGGAGTGGCGCCGCGCCACCTCGACCTGCGCCCGTTCGTGCTGCAGTCCGATTCGCTCTACGTCACGACCGGCGGCCTGACCCGGGTAGCAATGCGCGCGGGATCGCTGGTGGTCAATTCTTCGCAGGGCGGCGGCAGCAAGGACACCTGGATCGTGGAGGATCGAGCATGATGCTGTCGCGAGTGGCCGAGAACCTCTACTGGATGACGCGCTACCTCGAACGTGCCGAGAACACTGCGCGCCTGATCAACGCTACCACGCAGGTGCTGCTCGACCTGCCCCGCGGCGCCTCGTTCGGCTGGGACGTGCTGCTCAAGATCGCGGGGCTGGACCAGCAGTTCGCGGAGTCCTACAGCACACAGGACGAAGCCAACATCATGCGTTTCCTGGTAACCGACCAGCGCAATCCGAGTTCCATCGTCTCGTGCCTGCGGGCGACTCGCGAGAGCTGCCGCGGCTTGCGGGAAGTGCTGCCGCGGCTCGCCTGGGAGCGCATCAATGCGCTGTATCTGTTCGTCGACAAGCGCGCGCCGCAGGCGATTGAACGCACCCACCGTTACGGCATCCTCGAGGAGATCATCGCCCGGCGCCAGGCGATAATCGGACTGCTCTCGGACTGCATGAGCCACGACGCCTCCTACCGGTTCATCCGCCTGGGGCGCTACATCGAACGCGCCGACATGACGACCCGGATCGTTGACATCCATGCCGCGGTGCTGGTTCCGAAGCAGGCGGCCGCCGAGGACCCGGCGATCGACCTGATGTGGATGGCCGTGCTGCGTTCGCTGCACGCCTATCAGATGTACCGCAGACACGTTTCGGTGCATGTGCGCAGCTCCGATGTCGTGAACTTCCTGCTCAATAACCAGCACTTTCCACGTACCGTGCATTACTGCCTCGATGAAGTCGAGGCTTGCCTGGCGGAGCTGCCCCATAACCGGCTCGCCCTCGCGCGGCTGCACGTGGCGCAGCGCCGGCTGGCGGCAATGCACATCGAAGGTCTCGAGCCGGCACAGCGCCACGAAGCGCTCGATGCCGTGCAAGCCGACATCGCGGCCGTGCACGGGGCCATCGCTACCGAGTATTTCCAGTTGCACGACGAAACCGACGCCCGAGAACTTTCCTGAGGATTTAACAACGTGTCGATTCACGTCGCGCTCAATCACGTCACCCACTACCGTTACGACCGGCCGGTAACTCTCGGGCCGCAGATCGTGCGGCTGCGCCCCGCGCCGCACAGCCGCACCCGCATCCTGAGCTATTCGATGAGCGTGGAGCCGAGCGAGCACTTCATCAACTGGCAGCAGGACCCGCAGGCGAACTACCTGGCACGCCTCGTCTTCCCCGAAAAGACGCGTGAACTGCGCATCGAAGTGGATCTCGTCGCCGAAATGGCGGTGCACAACCCTTTCGACTTCTTTCTCGAACCGGCGGCCGAGAGTTTCCCGTTCGCCTACGAGCCCGACGCGGCGCGCGATCTTGCGCCCTACCTCGTCAAGTTGCCGGCCACGCCGAAGTTCGCCGCCTATCTCGCCACCATCGCGCGCGAGCCGATGCAGACGACCCAGTTCCTGGTCGCGCTCAACCAGCGGCTGCAGGGCGACATTGCCTACCTGGTGCGCATGGAACACGGCGTCCAGACGCCAGAGCAGACGCTGACCAATGCTTCGGGTTCCTGCCGCGACAGCGCCTGGCTGCTGGTGCAGCTGTTGCGCCACCTCGGACTGGCGGCGCGTTTCGTCTCCGGCTACCTGATCCAGCTCACGCCTGACGTCAAGGCGCTCGACGGTCCCTCGGGCACTGAGGTTGACTTCACCGATCTCCACGCCTGGTGCGAGGTCTACCTGCCAGGCGCCGGCTGGATCGGACTCGACCCGACCTCGGGACTGCTGGCGGGCGAAGGCCACATTCCGCTGGCGTGCTCGCCGGAACCATCGGCGGCGGCGCCGATCAGCGGCGAGATCGAGGAATGCGAGGTGCAGTTCGAGCACCAGATGAAGGTCGAGCGGGTATGGGAGGCGCCACGCGTCACCAAGCCCTATGGCGAGGACCAGTGGCTGGAGATCGAGGCGCTGGGCCAGCGCATCGATGGCGACCTCACGGCGCACGATGTGCGCCTCACCCAGGGCGGCGAACCGACCTTCGTGTCGGTCGACGACCGCGACGGCGCCGAATGGAACACCGCGGCGATGGGCCCGACCAAGCGGCGCCTGGCCGCCAGTCTCCTCGACCGCCTCAAGGCACATTACGCTCCGCAGGGGCTGCTGCATTATGGCCAGGGCAAGTGGTATCCGGGCGAACAGCTGCCGCGCTGGTCGCTCAACCTGTTCTGGCGCGCCGATGGCGAGCCGCTGTGGTCAGATCCCGAGTTGTTCGCCGCGGCCGAAGGCAATGCCGGCGCCACCGCGGAGCAGGGACGCACCCTGCTCGACGCGATCGCCCGGCACCTCGGGCTCGACTCCGGCTCCGTCTTTCCCGCCTTCGAGGATGTCTGGTACTACCTCTGGCGCGAGCGCCGGCTGCCGGCAAACGTCGATCCCCTCGATGCCCGCCTTGCCGACCCGCTGGAGCGGGCACGGCTGGCCAAGGTCTACGAACAAGGCCTCGACAAGGTAGTGGGCCATGTCTTGCCGCTCAGGAAGGGCGACGACGGCGCCCGCTGGCAGACCGGCCCCTGGTTCCTGCGTGACGAGCGCTGTTACCTCCTGCCCGGCGACTCGCCGTTGGGCTACCGCCTGCCGCTCGACTCGCAACCGTGGGTCGCCGACGAAGACTACCCCTGGCTGCACCAGCCCGACCTGAGTCAGGACTTTGCCACTCTTCCGCCCCATCTGCCGGTTGCCGCGGCTCTTGCCGGCGACGGGCGCGACGCCGCGCCCCGGGCCCAGGAGCGCACGACCGAAACGCCGCCGAAGCAATTCGAATCCGCCGCCACGATCACGCGCACGGCACTGTGCGCCGAGGTCCGGCAGGGACGGCTGCACCTCTTTCTGCCGCCGCTCGAGGCGCTCGAGGACTTTCTGCAGCTGGTCGCCGCGATCGAGGCGGCGGCAACAGAACTGCGCACCCCGGTGATCCTCGAGGGCTACGGTCCGCCGCGCGACCCGCGGCTGGTGCAACTCAGCGTGACTCCCGATCCGGGGGTGATCGAAGTCAACATCCAGCCGGCGCGCAACTGGGACCAGCTCGTCGAGCAGACCACGGTGCTCTACGAAGCGGCCCACGCCACCAGGCTGTCGACCGAAAAATTCATGATCGACGGACGCCACGCCGGCACCGGCGGGGGCAACCATTTCGTGCTCGGCGGCGCCACCCCGAGCGACTCTCCCTTCCTGCGGCGCCCCGACCTGCTTGCCAGCATGATCGCCTACTGGCACAACCACCCGGCGCTGTCGTATCTGTTTTCGGGGCTGTTCGTCGGGCCAACCAGCCAGGCGCCGCGAGTGGATGAGGCGCGCAACGATTCGGTCTACGAACTCGAGGTCGCGTTTGGCGAAATGCGTCGCCTGCAGGCCGCCGGTACGCTCGGCGCACAGCCCTGGCAAGTGGATCGCCTGCTGCGCAACCTGCTCATCGACGTCACCGGGAACACCCATCGCGCCGAATTCTGCATCGACAAACTCTATTCGCCCGACAGCGCCACGGGGCGCCTCGGGCTGCTGGAATTGCGGGCCTTTGAAATGCCGCCGCACGCCCGCATGAGCCTGGTCCAGCAGCTGCTCATGCGCGCGCTGGTGGCGCGCTTCTGGCAGCAGCCTTACCAGCCGCCCCGGCTCAAGCGCTGGGGCACCGAACTGCACGACCGCTTCATGCTGCCGCACTTCGTCTGGGCTGACCTCTGCGACGTGGTCGCGGAACTGCGCGATTTCGGCTACCCGATGAAACCCGAATGGTTCGCGCCGCACCTCGAATTCCGCTTTCCCAAGCTCGGTGATTTCGCGGCCGGCAGCGCGCATGTCGAGCTGCGCCTGGCGCTCGAGCCCTGGAACGTGCTCGGCGAGGAGGGCGCGGCCGGAGGCACGGTGCGCTACGTCGATTCGTCGGTGGAGCGCCTCCAGCTCAGGGTCACGGGACTCGTCGACGACCGTCACATCGTCACCTGCAACGGGCGCCAGGTGCCACTGCAGCCGACCGGCAATGGCGGCGAGTTCGTGGCTGGCGTGCGCTATCGCGCGTGGGCTTCCGCCGCCAGCCTGCATCCCAGCATCGGCGTGCACGCGCCCCTGACCTTTGATCTGGTCGACACCTGGATGGGTCGCTCGCTGGGCGGCTGCCAGTATCACGTCGCGCACCCGGGAGGGCGCAACTACGACACCTGTCCGGTGAACGCGTACGAAGCCGAGGCGCGTCGCCTGGCGCGTTTCTTCCGGCTCGGGCAGACACCGGGAACCATGGAAATCGGCGCGGAGCAACGAAATCCTGACTTCCCGTTCACTTTGGACTTGCGCCGCTCTTAGGCATAATGACGCGCTGACAGTTGCGCCGCTCGGCAGGCGCAACCCGGCACGCAAAGCGCGCCCCGCGGCAACGCCATTTCCGGACTGATTTCGAGTTTGAAGGACCTGCTGTCCACCTACCCCGCCACCCCGGGCCGTTTCGACGAATCGTTCGAGAGCCCGGGGCACCCGCGTCCCCATTGGGCGAGCGTGCTCTCGGAACTGAGCGCCAGCCCCGCAGCTGCGATCCGGGAACGGCTGGCGGCCGCCGAGCGCCAGATCCGCGACAGCGGCGTCACCTATAACGTCTACGCCGACCCCAAGGGTCCGGATCGTCCGTGGGACCTCGACGTGCTGCCGCTCATCATCGAGCCCCAGGAGTGGCGTGAGATCGAAGCCGGCATCATCCAGCGCGCCCAGCTCTTCAATCAGATTCTTGCCGACTTGTACGGCAGCCAGTCGCTGCTCAAGGAAGGGCTGATTCCGCCCACGCTGATCCTGCCGCAGAGCGGGTTCCTGCGGCCGGCCTGCGGCGTGAAGGTCCCGGGCGGCGTACATCTGCACGTCTACGCCGCTGACCTCGCACGCTCACCCGACGGACACTGGTGGGTGCTGGCCGATCGCACGCAGGCGCCGTCGGGGTCGGGCTACGCGCTGGAAAACCGGCTCGTGGTCTCGCGCGCGTTCCCAAGGCTGTACCGCGACCTCCGGGTCGAGCACCTGGCGCGCTTCTTTGCGACCTTGCGTGACTCGTTGCGGCACTACGCCCCCAAGGGCGATGGCCCGACTCTCACGGTGCTGCTCACCCCGGGCCCCTACAACGAAACCTACTTCGAGCACGCCTTGCTGGCGCGTTACCTCGGCTTCCCGCTGGTCGAGGGCGGCGACCTGACGGTGCGCGACGGTCGGGTCTGGCTGAAGACCCTTGACGGCCTGAAACGTGTCCATGCGATCCTGCGCCGGCAGGACGACAATTATTGCGATCCGCTCGAACTGCGTGGCGACTCGGCGCTGGGGGTGGCCGGATTGACCGATTGTGCGCGGCGCGGCACGGTGCTGATCGCCAACGCGCTGGGATCGGGAATTCTCGAGTCGGGGGCGCTGCTGGGATTCCTGCCGCGCCTGTCACAACACCTCAGCGGCGAGCCCCTGCTCCTGCCTTCGATCGCAACCTGGTGGTGCGGCGAACCGGCGGCGCTTGCTGATGCTCTCGATCGCGTCCAAAACCTGGTCTTCAAGCCTGCAGACCCGGCCTTCCCCATGGATGCGGTCTTCGGCCAGGATCTCGACGCCAAGGGGCTGGCAGCGCTGCGGCGCAAACTGGCGCGCAACCCGGAGCGCTTTGTCGCGCAGGAGTTCGTCCACGTGTCGCAGGCACCGGTGCTCGCCGGGCGACGCTCCGACCGCCTCGCCGCCCGCGGCGTCGGCCTGCGCGTCTTCGCCGTTGCGTCCCCGGACGGCTATGTGGTTATGCCAGGCGGCCTCACCCGCGTCGCCGGCAGCGCCAACGTCCGGGTTGTCACGATGCAGCGCGGCGGCGGGTCCAAGGATACCTGGGTGATGTCCGACGGTCCGGTCGATGCCTCCTTCAGCCTGCTGCGCAAGACCGTCACGGCTGACGACCTGCAACATGCCCGCGCCGGCATCCCCTCGCGGGTGGTCGAAAACCTGTTCTGGTTCGGTCGCTACGAAGAGCGCTGCGACAGTGCCGCCCGGCTACTGCGGCTCGCGCTCAACCAGCGGCTGCAGGAATCGGAGGATGACGAGAACTCGATCAAGCCGGTGCTGGCGCTGACCACTGCCTTCGGGATTCTCACGGCCGACGATGACCCGGACGTCGAGTTGCTGGCCGCAACAGTCAGCGCCGACAATCCGTTCGGACTGCCAGCAAACCTGCAGGCGCTCCAGCGCGTCGCGTTCAACCTGCGTGACCGGATGTCACTCGACAACTGGCGCGCGATCAACGAGCTGACCAAGGACCCGGCGCTCAACGCCGACGCGACGCTCTCGGACGCGTTGAACCTGCTCGACCGCACGGTGGCCAGCATGACGACCCTGTCAGGTTTTGCGCTCGACGGCATGACCCGCGACGATGGCTGGCGCCTGCTGTCGATTGGCCGGCGCGTCGAGCGTCTGGCGTTCCTGTGCCTGGCCCTGCAGACGGCATTCGAGCACCGCGCCGAATCCGGTTTGACCTGGCTGCTGACGCTGGCGGATTCCATCGTTACCTATCGTTCGCGCTACCTCGCGCGACCCGAGTGGTTGCCGGTTCTCGACCTGCTGCTGCTCGACGGGGCCAATCCGCGCTCGATCATGTTCCTGGTCAGGGGTGTCCATTCCGCGCTGCAAAAGCTCGAGTCGACTCATGGTCCATGCGGCAGCGAGCTGTTTGCCGAGCATCTGCAGGCACTATCCGCAATCGACCCGGCACGCGACCTTCACCAGGAAAACGCGCATCTGCGCGAGATCATCACTGCGCTGCGCGGCGCTGCGCTGACGCTCAACGAGCGGCTGACCCAGCGCTTTTTCAACCAGGCCCGGACCGCGGCCCGCACAATGCTTGGGTGGTAAGGCAGACATGGCGGAACTGGTCACCTATCGCGTCACCCACGAGACCCGCTACAGCTACTCGGATACGGTGACGAGTTCGCGCCAGCTGGCCCATTTGCGTCCGCGCGACACGCCCTGGCAAAAGGTGCGCGCGCATGCCTTGAGCGTCGACCCCGCGCCCAGCGAACAGGCCGACGACAGCGACTATTTCGGCAATGGCATCACGCGCTTTGCGGTCGACACCCCGCACGACGAACTGAGCGTGCGCGCGGAATCGATCGTCGAAGTGCACAGTCATGCCCCCGACCCGGCTCTGGGTCCGCCATGGAAGAGTGCGCTCGCCGCACCTGGCGTCTGGTCCCCTTCCGAGCCACTGGATGTCGTCGAGTACCGCCTGGCCTCGCCGATGATCCCGCTGCTGGCCGAGGCGGCAAGCTACGCGCGCCCGAGTTTCCCGGCCGGACGCGGGCTGGTCGCCGCGGTGCTCGATCTGACGCTGCGCATCCGCGCCGATTTCACCTACGATCCCAAGGCAACGACGGTCACCACCCAGGTGCGCGAAGTATTGGCGCTGCGCCGTGGTGTCTGCCAGGACTTCGCCCACCTGATGATCAGCTGCCTGCGCTCGCTTGGCCTGCCAGCGCGTTACGTGAGCGGCTACATCCTGAACCGCGCGCCGCCCGGCAAGAAGAAACTCCTCGGCGCTGACGCCTCACACGCCTGGATACAGGTCTACTGCCCCGGGCTGGGCTGGCTCGCGTTCGACCCGACCAACGGCAAGGTGGCGGATCTGGAGTTCGTCACCATCGGCTGGGGCCGGGAATTCTCGGATGTGACGCCGCTACGGGGCGTCGTGCTGGGCAGCGCCACGCAGGAACTCGCGGTGGCGGTGACGGTCGAGAAGGTAGCGCGCGACGCGCGGCTCAAGCGCTGACCTGCCGCCAGTCAGGCGACGCCGCGAGTGCTGACCGGCCCGTTCGCGCGGGCGACCCTGCTCAGAACCCGACGTTGCCACCACCCTTCAATTGCAGCATCTCGCGCGCGTCGGCCGGCGTTGCGATCTCGAGCGAGAGCGCTTCGATCACCGTGCGGATGCGCCTGACCTGGGCGGCGTTC
>JAHEMI010000103.1 GCA_024643785.1 Burkholderiaceae bacterium | reverse complement strand
AGCCTGGAGCCGGTTGGCCGCGACGGCCCCGTCTGCGGTATAGTCGCAGTTGCTATTTTCGCTGCACTGCGCCATGAAATGGCGCGGTAATGGCTTAGAACCGGCCGGTCCGGCCTGCGCAGCCCACGCCAAAGTCGTTGTTACGACGCCTGCCGAGCGCTGCTCCCGGCGGGCGTTTTTCGCCCGACCGGCCAGCAATCCGGCCGCGCCCTCGGAGACAGGATGGATACGGAAGTCAGCACAGCCGCCCAAGGACTCTACGATCCGCGCCATGAGCACGACGCCTGCGGTGTCGGGTTCGTCGCCCATATCAAGGGCAAGAAGAGCCACAAGATCATCGAGCAGGGTTTGCAGATCCTGCGCAACCTCGACCACCGCGGTGCGGTGGGCGCCGACCCGCTGATGGGCGACGGCGCCGGGCTGATCACCCAGGTGCCGGACCAGTACTTCCGTGAGGAAATGGCGGCGCAGGGCATAACGCTGCCGCGAGCCGGTGAATATGGGGTCGGAATGGTCTTCCTGCCCAAGGAACGCGCTTCCCGGCTCGCCTGCGAGCAACAGCTCGAGCGCGCGGTGCGCGCCGAAGGCCAGGTGCTGCTCGGCTGGCGCGACGTGCCAGTCGATCACGACATGGAGATGTCGCCGTTCGTGCGCAAGCGTGAGCCGGTGATCCGGCAGATCTTCGTTGGTCGCGGCGCCGACGTGATGGTGACCGATGCGCTCGAGCGCAAGCTCTACGTGATCCGCAAGAGCGCCAGCCACCACATCCAGAACCTCGGCCTGAAGCACTGCAAGGAGTACTACGTCGCGTCGATGTCGGCGCGCACCATCGTCTACAAGGGGCTGCTGCTGGCCGGGCAGGTCGGGCGTTATTTCCTCGACCTGCAGGACCCCCGCTTCGTCTCGGCGCTGGCGATGGTTCACCAGCGGTTTTCGACCAACACCTTCCCGGAATGGCCGCTGTCGCACCCCTACCGGCTGGTAGCGCACAACGGCGAAATCAACACCGTCAAGGGCAACTACAACTGGTTGCGGGCCCGCGAGGGCGCGATGAACTCGCCGGTACTGGGCAAGGACCTCCAGAAACTCTACCCGGTGGTCTACCCCGGGCAGTCCGATACCGCAGTCTTCGACAACATGCTCGAACTGCTGGTGATGTCGGGCTACTCGATCGCCCACGCGATGATGATGATGATTCCGGAGGCCTGGGAACAGCACGGGACAATGGACGCCAAGCGCCGGGCATTCTACGAGTTCCACGCGGCGATGATGGAGCCCTGGGACGGGCCGGCGGCAATCGCGTTCACCGACGGTCGCCAGGTCGGCGCCACGCTCGATCGCAACGGCTTGCGTCCGGCGCGTTACTGCATCACCGACGATGACATCGTGATCCTGGCATCGGAGTCCGGTGTGCTGGCTATCCCGGAGAGCAGGATCGTCAAGAAATGGCGGCTCCAGCCGGGCAAGATGCTGCTGATCGACCTCGATCAGGGGCGGATCATCGACGACAAGGAACTAAAGGGGCAACTGGCCAATGCCAAGCCCTATCGCGAATGGATCGACGCGATCCGGGTCAAGCTCGACGAGATCGCGGTCGACGAACGCGATGTCCTCGACGACCTTGCGGCCGAACGCGCCCAGGGGGCGCTGCTCGATCGGCAACAGGCCGCCGGCTACACCCAGGAGGATGTCAGGTTCCTGATGACGCCAATGGCCGAGAACGGCGAGGAAGCAACCGGCTCGATGGGCAACGACACGCCGATCGCCGTGCTTTCGGAGCGCAGCAAGCCGCTGACCAACTATTTCCGGCAGCTCTTCGCGCAGGTCACCAATCCGCCGATCGACCCGATTCGCGAGCAACTGGTGATGTCGGTGGTGTCGTTCATCGGGCCCAAGCCGAACCTGCTTGACCTGAACAATACCAATCCGCCGATGCTGCTCGAGGTATCGCAACCGGTGCTCGATTTCCGCGACATGGCCAAGATTCGCCGGATTGCGCAGTACACCGGCGGCAAGTTCAGGTCGCGTGAAATCGACATCTGCTATCCGGTGGACTGGGGCAAGGAAGGGATCGAGGCCCGGCTGGCGTCGCTCGCGGCGGAAGCCGAGGACGCGGTGCTCGAAGGGTTCAACGTCCTGATCGTATCGGACCGTCGCGCCAACAGTGAGCAGGTCGCGATTCCGGCGCTGCTGGCGATGAGCGCGATCCATCAGCACTTGGTCGACAAGGGCCTCCGGACCACCGCCGGGCTGGTGGTCGAGACTTCGTCGGCGCGCGAGGTCCACGACTTCGCCGTGCTCGCTGGCTACGGCGCCGAAGCGGTCCACCCGTACCTGGCGCTGGAGACGCTTTCCGAGCGTTACACCGATCTGGGCGCAGGGCCGGGTGCCGAGCGCGCGATTGCGAATTACATCAAGGCGATTGGCAAGGGCCTGATGAAGGTGATGTCCAAGATGGGCATCTCGACCTACATGAGCTACTGCGGGTCGCAGATCTTCGAGGCCGTCGGGTTGTCGCGCCCGGTGGTCGACAAGTACTTCACCGGGACTGTTTCGAATATCGAGGGCATCTCGGTGTTCGACATCGCCGAGGAGTCGATCCGCCAGCACAATGATGCGTTTGGCGACTCCCAGGTACTGGCCGACGCACTCGATTGCGGCGGCGAGTATGCGTACCGTGCCCGCGGCGAGGCCCACATGTGGACGCCGGACGTGATCGCGAGCCTGCAGCACGCGACCCGACAGAACAACCCGAGCACCTATCGCGCCTACGCCCGGCTCATAAATGAGCAGAGCGCGCGCCTGATGACCTTGCGCGGGCTCTTCGAGTTCCGCTACGAGCGCTGCACCCCGGTGCCGCTCGACGAAGTCGAACCGGCGGCCGAAATCGTCAAGCGCTTTGCGACCGGCGCGATGTCGCTGGGTTCGATCTCGACCGAGGCCCATGCGACGCTGGCGGTGGCGATGAATCGCATCGGCGGCAAGTCGAACACCGGCGAGGGCGGCGAGGACGCGCTGCGCTACCGTGCCGAATTGCGCGCCGGCAAATCGGTGATTGCCGATGGCGACACGGTGCGCTCGCTGCTCGGCGCCGAGCGCGTGGTCTCCGACATTGCGCTCAAGGCGGGCGATTCGCTGCGCTCGAAGATCAAGCAGGTCGCCTCGGGGCGTTTCGGCGTTACCGCCGAGTACCTGTCGTCGGCGGACCAGATCCAGATCAAGATGGCGCAGGGCGCCAAGCCCGGCGAAGGCGGCCAGTTGCCTGGCCACAAGGTCTCCGAGTACATCGCGGAGTTGCGCTACTCGGTGCCCGGGGTCGGCCTGATCTCGCCGCCGCCGCATCACGACATCTACTCGATCGAAGACCTGGCGCAACTGATCCACGATCTCAAGAATGCCAATCCGCAGGCATCGATTTCGGTCAAGCTGGTCTCCGAGGTCGGAGTCGGGACGGTTGCCGCGGGCGTGTCCAAGGCCAAGGCGGACCACGTGGTCATCGCTGGCCATGACGGCGGTACCGGCGCCTCGCCGCAGTCGTCGATCAAGCATGCCGGCACGCCGTGGGAACTGGGGTTGGCCGAGACCCAGCAGACGCTGGTGCTCAACCGGTTGCGCGACCGCATCACCGTCCAGGCCGACGGCCAGATGAAGACCGGGCGCGACGTCGTCGTCGCGGCACTGCTCGGCGCCGATGAATTCGGCTTTGCCACCGCGCCGCTGGTGGTCGAGGGCTGCGTGATGATGCGCAAGTGCCACCTCAACACCTGCCCGGTCGGTGTCGCCACCCAGGATCCGGTATTGCGGGCCCGCTTCCAGGGCAAGCCCGAGCATGTCGTCAACTACTTCTTCTTCGTCGCCGAGGAAGTCAGGGAGTTGATGGCGCGGCTCGGTTTCCGCCGTTTCGACGAAATGATCGGCTGCGCCCAGCTGCTCGACACCCGCAAGGGGGTCGACAACTGGAAGGCCCGGGGACTGGATTTCAGCCGCGTTTTCGCGATGCCCAACGTGCCGCCCGAGGTGCCGCGCTACCGCACGAGCGCGCAGGACCACGGGCTCGCCGGCGCCCTCGACCACAAGCTGATCGCGCTGGCCAAGCCGGCACTCGACGCGCAGGAACGGGTCTCGTTCATCCTGCCGATCCGCAACGTCGACCGTACCGTGGGCACGATGCTCTCGGGACAACTGGCGCGCCGCTATGGCCATGCCGGATTGCCCGAAAACACCATCCACGTGCAGCTCAACGGCACTGCGGGCCAGAGCTTCGGCGCCTTCCTGGCGCGCGGCATCACGCTCGACCTGGTCGGCGAGGCCAACGACTATGTCGGCAAGGGACTGTCGGGAGGGCGGCTGATCGCGCGCCCGACCAACGATTTCCGCGGCCAGTCGGACCGCAACATCATCGTCGGCAATACCGTGCTCTACGGGGCCATCGAAGGCGAGGCGTTCCTGTCCGGGGTCGCCGGCGAGCGCTTTGCGGTGCGCAATTCGGGAGCGACGGCGGTCATCGAAGGCACCGGCGACCACGGCTGCGAATACATGACCGGCGGCACCGTGGTGGTGCTGGGCAAGACCGGCCGCAATTTCGCCGCCGGGATGTCGGGTGGCATTGCCTACGTCCACGACGCGCTGCGCCGCTTCTCTTCGCGCTGCAACCAGTCGATGGTGGCGCTCGAGCCATTGCGTCCGGAAGAGGAGCAGCGCCGCGAGGTCGATCCGGCGATCTGGCACCTCGACGAATGCGACGAGCTCATCGTCAAGCGCCTGATCGAGCGCCATTTCCGGTTTACGGGCAGCACCATCGCCCGTGAGCTGCTCGAGGACTGGGAGCGCGCGCGCGAGTTCTTCGTCAAGGTCTTCCCCCATGAATATCGGCGGGCGTTGACCGAAATGCACGCGGCCCGCGCGGCGCAGCGCGCCGAACCCATGACCGCCTGAGGACGCAGATGGGAAAACCAACCGGCTTTATCGAGATCAAGCGGCTGTCCGAGGCTGCGGAACCAGTTGCCGACCGGGTGCAGCACTCCCGGGAATTCGTCGCGCGGCTCGACGATGCGGCGGCGGCGCAGCAGGGCGCGCGGTGCATGGATTGCGGCATTCCGTTTTGCCAGAGCGGCTGCCCGGTGTCGAACATCATTCCCGACTGGAATGACCTCGTCTACCGCGACCAATGGCGCAGCGCCCTGGCAACCCTGCATTCGACCAACAATTTCCCGGAATTCACGGGGCGGGTCTGCCCGGCGCCCTGCGAGGCGGCGTGCACGCTCAATATCAATTCCGACCCGGTCGGGATCAAGTCGATCGAGCACGCGATCATCGACAAGGGCTGGGAAATGGGCTGGGTGCTTCCCGAACCGCCGGCGCGCAAGAATGATCACAAGGTGGCGGTCGTTGGTTCCGGACCCTCGGGGCTGGCCTGCGCCCAGCAACTGGCCCGTGCGGGCTACGCGGTAACGGTCTTCGAGAAGAGCGACCGGATCGGTGGCCTGCTGCGCTACGGAATTCCGGATTTCAAACTCGCCAAGGAACTGGTCGACCGGCGGGTCGCCCAGATGGAAGCCGAGGGCGTGGTCTTTCGCACCGGCGTCGTGGTTGGGGCTGGCGATGAAACGCCCGCGACCGGCAGCACGGGCCTCGAGCAGGTGGCGGCGCAACAGTTGCTCGCCGACTTCGACGCGGTGGTGCTTGCAATCGGCGCCGAGAAGCCGCGCGACCTCGAGGTCGCGGGCCGTGAACTCGCGGGCGTGCACTTCGCAATGGAGTTCCTGCGGCAGCAGAACAAGGCGGTCGCGGGCGACCGGATCAGCGACCAGATTCTCGCCACCGGCAAGCACGTGATCGTGATCGGCGGCGGCGACACAGGTTCGGACTGCGTCGGCACCAGCATCCGCCAGGGCGCCGCTTCGGTAACCCAGATCGAATTGCTGCCCAAGCCACCGGAGTCCGAGAACAAGCCGCAAGCCTGGCCATACTGGCCCAACAAACTGCGCACTTCCTCGTCGCAGGAGGAAGGCTGCGAACGCGACTGGGCAGTGGCCACCACTGCGCTGGCCGGGGATGATGCCGGCCGGGTCGTGAAGCTCAATGCGGTGCGCCTGAAGTGGAGCAGCGACGGCGCCAGCGGCCAGATGAAGATGGCACACGTCAAGGGCAGCGAATTCGAGCTGCCGGCCGACCTGGTGCTGCTGGCAATGGGTTTTGTCGCGCCAGTCCCGACGATGCTGGCGGCGTTTGGCGTCGCCCACGATGCGCGCGGCAATGCCCAGGCCCCGGTCGATGGCGCGCTGGCGTATCGCACCGGCGTTGGCAAGGTCTTCGCAGCGGGCGACGCCCGCCGCGGCCAATCGCTGGTGGTCTGGGCGATCCGCGAAGGCCGGCAGTGCGCACGCGCCGTCGACCAGTTCCTGATGGGCCGCTCGGACCTGCCGCGCTGATCATCCCCGGCTGGCGCCACGCCGGGGAACAAGAACTGCTCAGCGCGGGCTCAGCCCGCTACGAGCGGCAGGGAGATTTCGACGATCAGCCCGCCGCCCACCCGATTGGCGGCCTGGATCGAACCGTCGTGGGCCAGCACTGCCTGGCGTGCGATCGCCAGCCCGAGGCCGAAGCCGCCAGCGGTTGAGTCGCCGCGGCCGCGAAAAAATGGGTCGAAAATCAACGGCAGATCTTCTTCCTCGACCCCGGGGCCGCGATCCATGACGCGCAATACCAGCTCGCCGGTGGGCTGATGCGTGGCTTCGACCTCGATGTTTGTTCCCGGCGGCGAGTACTTGACGGCGTTGCGCACCACGTTTTCGAAGGCGCGGTAGAGCAATTCGGGCTGGACGCTGGAGTGGGCCTCGCCCGGAGCTGAATAATCCAATGTGCGGCCACTGGCTTCGGCCTCGAAGCGTGCGTCCTCGCAGACGTGAGCGATCAATTCCATCAGGTCAGCCACTTCCGGCCGATCGCTGGCGGCACCGGACTCGAGCCGGGACAGGGTCAGCAACCCGCCGACCAGCTGGTCGAGCCGGCTGACCTCCTGTTCGATCCGCTCGAGGCTGGCCTGGAAACGCGCCGGGTCCTGGCGGACAAGACCGATCGCGGCCTGGAGACGCGCCATCGGCGACCTGATCTCGTGCGAGACGTCGTGCAACAGTTGCCGTTGCGCGGCGATCAGCGCCTGCAGGCGCTTGGCCATGTTGTCGAATTCCCGGCCGAGATCCGCGATCTCGTCACGCCGCGCGCCCATGAGCGGGGCCACGCGGGTCTCGAGCCGGCCCATGGCAGCTGCTGCGAACGCCCAGCGCA
>JAHEMI010000025.1 GCA_024643785.1 Burkholderiaceae bacterium | reverse complement strand
GCGCCCGGGACCCGAGGCCAGCGACCTCGGGCGAGTACTAGTTCCAATCCGTACTAAATCGGGCGAGTATTTTTTCTTGCGATAATCGCCCCACGCCAGCATCATCGACTGCTGACGCGGGTGTGCTTACGCTCGTGAAATGCTGTCGCGTTAATGCGGGACTGCCCGCACCGGGAGATTGTCGGATGGGTATTGGCTGGAAACCGTTTACGTTGCAGGTGTCACTGACCACGGTGATCATCGGAATCGGCCTGCTCCTGGCTGCCAGCGCGGGCGGCATCGTCGCCTGGGAACAACAGAACAGCAACGGGTTCTGCACCTATACCTGCCACGCGGTTCATCCGGAAGAGCCGCGCGCCCACGACGTCGGCGTCCACGCCCGCGTCCAATGCGTCGAGTGCCATGAAGGGCGCTTGCCGACCCTTGAACTGATGGCCGCCAAGCTCGAACACGTCAACCAGCTCTGGCTGATGATGGTCGGCTGGGAGCGGCCCGGACATGCCACGACGCTGCGCCCGCTGCGCGACTCCTGCGAGGGCTGCCACTGGCCACAAGTGGTCCATGACGACAGCGTTCGGGTCCGGGCGCGCTACGACATCGACGAGGCGAGCACCGAAACCCGCTACAAGCTGACGCTGCACACCGGGTCGGGGACCATCCGCGACCGGGATGCCAAGGGCATTCACTGGCACATCAGCCAGAATGTCGACTATTTCGCACTTGACCCCCAGAACCAGAAGATCGCGCTGGTGGTCGTTCACAATGAAGACGGCACCATCAACGAGTTCTTCGACTCGACGCTGGGCATAACCCGTGCCGAAGTGCCCCAGAAGACCCACGGAATGAGGATGCAGTGCGTCGACTGCCACAGCTCGGTCGGGCACCAGTTCCGCAATCCTGCCGACCTGGTCGACGATGCGCTGGCGAGCGGCGAGATCGACCGCGAGCTGCCCTACGCCAAGGCCCGGGCGCTGGAACTGATCGGCAAAGCCGATGAACTGCGCGGCACGGCCCAGGAACTCGCTCCCAAGATCGAGAAACTCGTCGATGATGCAGTGCCAAAATCGGTCCGGTCGTCCGACGAACTGGAGAGCAAGTTCGCCGCCGCGATGAATCGCATCCTGCTGCAATCATCCTTCTCGGCCAAGGGCTTCAACTGGAAGAGCTTCCCGTTCAACACCGGCCACAAGGACTTCCCGGGCTGCTTCCGGTGCCACGACGGCAAGCACGTCAACGCCAAGGGCGACACCATTCCTTTCCAGTGCACGCTCTGCCACAACCTGCCGCAGACGAATCGCGAAGGCGGCATCCATTCGGTGCAATCGACACTCGACCCGGATGAAACAAAACCGCGTTCGCACCGCAACTCCAACTGGATGCGCGATCACGCGGTCAAGCCCAGGGAGTCGTGCGAGGACTGCCACGGCAAGATTGAAGTCGGCAAGAACGGGGGCTCGTTCTGCTCCAACCCGGCCTGTCACGGCCGCGAGTGGCCGGCGATCATCACCTCAAAACTGCCCGCTGGCGGGGCCGAACCGCCCAAGAACAAGTCGTAGTCAGGGAACCGCTCCCGCTTGACGGCGCACTACCGCGCCGGGACTACACCAAGAGCGTAGGCAACGGGGCCGACAACAGTCGGCCCCGTTGCTATTTGGCCCCGGCGCGCGTCCGCGCGAACCTGATGAACCACTCGAGGCTCGCCGGATTGCCCATCGCATCGCGATTGAGCACCTTTTCTGGCGGCTCGCCGAGCAACAGGCGCCGGATCGGCAGTTCCAGTTTCTTGCCGGACATGGTGCGCGGGATCTCCGGGACCTGGAAAATCTCGTCGGGGACGTGACGGGCCGAGAGCGCGGCACGAATTTCCGCCTTGATGCGCGCGGCCAGGTCAGGAGCTTGCCCCTGGTTTCCAGTCGGCTCCGGGGCCGTCAGCGACGCGCCGTCACGCAGCACCACGAACAGCGGCATGTAGCTCTCGCGTCCCAGGTATTCGAGATCGACCACCAGGCTGTCGAGCACTTCGGGCAACGCCTCGACCGCGCGATAGATTTCGGCCGTGCCCATCCTGATTCCGAACCGATTTATGGTGGTGTCCGAACGGCCGTAGATAATTGCCCCGCCATCGCGAGTGATGCGGATCCAGTCACCGTGGCGCCACACCCCGGGGAACATCTCGAAGTAGCTCTGACGATAACGTTCGCCATCGGCATCGCCCCACAGGTAGAGCGGCATCGAGGGCATCGGCTGGGTGCAGACCAGTTCCCCGACCTCGTCGATCAGTTCCTGGCCGTCGTCGCTCCACGCCGCCACGGCGGCGCCGAGACAGCGGCATTGCATTTCCCCAGGCACTACCGGCAAGGCCCGGTTGCCGCCGATGAAAGCGCCGGCAAAATCCGTGCCGCCGGAGATCACGCACCACCAGATGTCGGGGCGGACGTGGCGGTAGCCCCACTCATAGCACTCGATTGACAGCGGCGAACCGGTAGCGCCGAGCGCGCGCAGGCGCGAGAGGTCCGCGACCTCGGTGGGTTCGATGCCCGCCTTGCTGCAGGCAGCGTAATAGGCGGCGCCGGCCCCAAAGAAGGTCACCCCGGCGGCGCCGACGAAACGCCAGAGGCTGGTCCAGTCAGGCCAGCCGGGATTGCCGTCGTAGATGCAGATCGTGGTGCCACCCAGCAGACCGCCGACCTGACAGTTCCACATGATCCAGCCAGTGGTCGCATACCAGAGGAAGCGATCCTCGGGTCCGATATCGTTCTGGAGCACGCCGAGCTTCAGGGCCTCCAGAATTACCCCGCCGTGCCCATGAACAATCGGCTTGGGCATGCCGGTGGTGCCGCTCGAGTAGACGATCCACAGCGGGTGGTCGAATGCCACCCAGCGCGGTTCCCAGCCGGCACGCGGTTCACCGGTACTGATCTGCGCGAGGCTTGCGATCCGCGGACCGGTCCCGATCGATTCAGGGTCGAGCGCCATGCCCGGGGCACCGGGCACCAGCACCACGTCCGTAACGCTCGGAAGTTCCGCAACCAGGGTGCGCACCACCTCGCGGCGGTCGTGTTCCCTGCCCCCGTAGCGATATCCCTGGCAGGCGAACAGCACCTTGGGTGCGATCTGGCGCAGACGGTCGAGCACGCTCACCGGCCCCATTTCCGGCGAGCAGACCGACCAGACAGCGCCGACGCTCGCGGTCGCGAGGAAGGCGATGATGGTCTCGGGAATATTCGGCAGGTAGGCCGCCACCCGGTCACCCGGTTGGACGCCAATCTCCTCGAGCCAGGACGCGACGGCTGCCACGCGACGCGCCAATTCCGGCCACGACAACTCGGCGAGTTCGCGCCCCTCGCCCCCGAAGACGATCGCCGGTCTCCCGGCCTGATGCGCACTCGCGGCATGACGCAACACTTGCCCGGCATAGTTGACCTGGGCGCCTTCGAACCAGCGCGCGCCGGGCATCACCGGTTCTGCCAGTACCCGTTGGAACGGGCGCGGCGAATGCAGGTCGAAATATTCCCAGAGCGAACCCCAGAAGCCCTCCAGATCGGTTATCGACCAGCGCCAAAGCGACTCGTAATCCGCGAATTTCGCGCCGCTGCGCAGTTCCAGCCAATCCTGATAAAGCGACAGTTGGGTGGTCAGACAAGCGTTTTCATCAGTCATCCCTGCTCCGAGCGCAAAAAGTGTTCAGGCGAGTCTATCAGCGCGCCGGCAGCGCGGTGCCGTTCGGGCGTCGCCACCGCTTCAGGATACCGGTCGGCGGTGGATAACATGGGGTATAACTTAACCAAGGCGACTGCCACCCCACTTGTGGATTTCACTTGTACTTAAGTTCTCCAGAAGTTAAACTTCGGCCGCGGCAACTGCGCTCACACCTACTTGCTGCCCATCCGTCGAGCACAGCCGCATTCGCCCTAACGGTAACCTGAGAGGCATACAGGAAATGAAACTCAAACACGCACTCGCAATTGCCAGCATCCTGACCATGGGACTTGCCGGAACCGCCGCGGCCGAGGTCGATGCCAAGGCAGCGCAAGCGCTGGCCAAAGCCGAAAAATGCACCAAGTGCCACGACGTCGAGAAGGACAAGAAGGGACCGTCGTTCAAGTCCCTCGCGGCAAAGTACAAGGGCAAGGCGGACGCGGTCGCCACGATGACCAAGTTCCTGCAAACCGGCCCCAATGATCACGCCGCGATCTCCAAGGGCGACGAAGCGGCAATCAAGAACCTGGCCGCCTGGATCCTGGCACAGTAGTCCGGCGACGCCCGCCGGAGGCGGCGCCCACGGGCGCCGCCAATTGGTCGCCAACTGGTGGCCAGCACCTATCTCCGCTCTATCCCGGCGCGCTTTGGCGTGCCCTCAGGGTTGCGTCGCGGCAACGGTGTATTTTTTTTGCGTACTCTTGTAATTGACCTTCAACATTGCTTCAGTCAAAATTAGGACGTTGAGTCAATCAATCTGAAACCGACATCTTAATTTCCGGCCGCTACGCAAGCCATGCAACTTAACTTCGGGTCGCAAGGCTCCAGTAGGGCAGGAATCAGCTTAATCTTGTCAATTCCGGAGGAGGTCGTCATGAGCATCAGGGTAGCGCTCGCAGTTGCCAGCATGTGCCTGTTCGGGCTGGCAGGAGCCGCCTCAGCGGCCGACAACCGGATCGAATATATTCTGTCCCTCAAGAAGTAAGCGGATGACCGGGCACTGGCGACTGGTAATGCTGAGCAGGCCGCATTCAGGTGATCCGGGCAAACCGACCACGAATTGCGGGTTGCGACTCCCGTCCAACCCGCAATATTTGTTGACTGGCAGCGCCCTTCCGGGCGCTCATTTCGCAGAGAAAAGAGAGTCTCCATGCGTTTAAGAAACTTGGCCTCGTTCACCATTGCAGTCTTCCTGGGGTCCTTGCTGGCCCTCCTTGCCCCGGCACCAGCGGCGCTCGCCCAGGGCGGGATGAAAGTGGACAACGCTACCTGCCTGGGTTGCCACGAAACCGGCAAGAGAAAGATCGAAGTCCCCGGCCCGGGCGATGAAGCGCGCACCCTGACCGGAGTGCCCAAGGCAGGATTTGCAAAATCCGTGCACGCCAAGTTGCAGTGCGTCGAATGTCATACCGGGCTGGTCGAGTTCGTCGAAGCGATCGAGGGACATACCAAGCCGAGCGCCCGCGAAAAACAACGGGTCGACTGCGTCGAGTGCCACTTCAAGCTTTGGGATAACGCCAAGGCCGAAGGCAAGGCAGCCGAAAAACCACGCCTGGCCAAGATCGTCGAGAATGCCGGCGCCCACGCCAAGTCATGGCATGGCCGCAAGAACGTCGACAACGTCAGCGGCCTGAATGCCAGCTGCAACGACTGCCATAACGTCCATACCTTCGACATCCCGGCGGCGGGCTCTCCGCAACGGGCTGAATGGCGACTGGGCGGCCCGCAGCTTTGCGGCAAGTGTCACGAGGATGCGCTCGACGAGTACAAGGAATCGGTCCACGGCCAGGAAGTACTGACCAAGAAGAATCCCAAGGCGGCGATGTGCTTCGACTGCCACTCGTCGCATTCGGTCGACTCGACCAGCGACGCCACCTTCCAGGTCGCGGTGAGTAGCCGTTGCGGCAACTGCCACACCGAGAGCCTGAAGTCCTACCGCGCCACCTACCACGGGCAGGTCAACAAGCTCGGCTACGGCTACACCGCGAAGTGCTACGACTGCCACGGTTACCATGACATCCTGCGCGTCAGTGATCCGGACTCCAAGGTCGCTGGCGCCAACCGGCTCAAGACCTGCCGCAGTTGCCACAACCCGGACAAGGGTCTGCCGGAAGCCAGCGAGGGCTTCACGACATTCCTGCCGCACGCCACGAACGACGATTTCTTCAAGTACCCGCAGATGTGGTTGGCAGCCAAGATGATGATCGGACTGCTGGCCGGGACATTCGCGTTCTTCTGGACCCACACCCTGCTGTGGTTCTACCGCGAGTACAAGGAGCGCAAGGAGCGCAAACTGCGGCCCCACGTGAAGGTCGACGAGCTTCCGGAATCGTTGCGCGGCAGGCACTTCCAGCGCTTCACCCGCACCTGGCGAATCGCCCACCTGACGTTCGCGCTCAGCTTGATGACGCTGACGATCAGCGGCATGCCGTTGTTGTTCTCGAACACCGAATGGGCCTACACGGTCATGAAGTGGTTCGGTGGCCCACGCGTCGCCGGTGAGATCCATCGCGTTGCCGCGCTGTTCTTCGTCGCCGTGTTCATCTGGCACCTGTTCTACATCGGCATCCGGATCGGCCGGAACTTCAAGGAGTTCAAGCTCTTCGGACCGCACTCGATGGTGCCGAACCTCAACGACCTGCGCGATATCTACGCGATGTTCGAGTGGTTCCTGGGACAGGGACCGCGGCCGAAATTCGACCGCTGGACGTATTGGGAGAAGTTCGACTACTGGGCACCGTTCTGGGGGGTCACGATCATCGGCGTCAGCGGCTTGATGATGTGGATCCCGTCCAAGGTCGCAGCCTTCCTGCCGGGCTGGGTGTTCAACGTCGCGGCGATCTTCCATGGCGAGGAAGCCATCCTTGCGGTCGTGTTCCTGTTCACGGTGCACTTCTTCAACAACCACTTCCGTCCGGACAAGTTCCCGCTCGATGTGGTGATGTTCACCGGCGCGGTTCCGCTCGAAGAGTTCCGCCACGAGCACGGACACGAGTATCAGCGCCTGCTTGATTCCGGTGAACTTGAGAAGTACCTGGTCGACAAACCGTCGCGGCCGATGACCATCGGGTCGAAGATCCTCGGGTTCACGCTGATTGCTATCGGCCTGTGCCTGCTGACCCTGGTCGCGATCGGTTTCTTTACCCACTGATCATAAGCAAGGCACCAACTGCCCCCGGCGAGCAATCGCCGGGGGTTTTTATTTGCCGGGCGGTGCGGTCCTGCTCAACTGTCGACGCCATCGGCAACGGGACAGTTCTGCTAAAGTGCGGGGTTGTTTTCAGTTGAGTCAAAGAGGGGCAAAGCAATGGTTGGAAAACGCGACAAATCGCGCCCGAAGAACACCGTGGTGACACCCGCCGGGACCGGCAGGCAGACCGGGGTTCCGATCTGGGTAATCAGCCTTATCGTGGCACTGCCGATCGCGCTAGTGGCCATGTTCTGGCAATTCAGCAGCAGCTTCAATGTCAAGGTCAGTGGGCCTGCCGCGGAGGCCGGGGCCGGCGAGGGACACAGCACGGACGAACTGAAGAAGATGGCCGCCCAGTTGGCCGCCAAGGTCGAAAGCAATCCCAACGATTTCCAGGGCATGGCAACTCTGGCGCGCACCTACTACTCGATGAACGACTACCCCAACGCGGTCAAGGTCTTCGCGCGCCTGGTGAAACTCATCCCCGACGACGCCTCGATCCTGTCCGATTACGCCGACGCGCTGGCAGTGGCCAATGGCAACAGTCTCAGCGGCGAGCCGATGGCACTGATCAACCGTGCGCTCAAGGCCGATCCGACCTATTGGAAGGCGCTGGCCATGGCCGCGACCGAAGCATTTCGGCGCAAGGACTACGCCGCCGCCGTCGCGCACTGGGAGAAATCGCTAGCGGGCGTACCGCCGGAAGCCGCGGAGCTGAAACGCTCGATCGAAGGCAGCCTGGCACAGGCACGCGAACTGGCCGGCAAACGCTAGCCTGGCTATGGGGCGCCTCCAGTCCCCGGGGGGGCGGCGCCTGAGCCGCAATGGTTTTCCCCGGTTGACCGTCCGCAACCGAGTACGGGTTTGTCCGAAGGTCTCATAATAGGGGCTATCGGGGCCGAGTCTGGCCCGGCCAACTGTTGCGGGAGCGAAGACATGAGTGAGCTTACCTATGGCCACGAGAAGCTGCTGGCCAATGCGAGTTTCGATGAGGCGGTCGAACGGATAACGGCCGCGCTGGCGGCCGAGGGGTTTGGGATCCTGACCGAAATCGACGTCAAGGCAACCCTCAAGAAGAAGATCGACAAGGACTTCCGCCGCTACAAGATTCTGGGCGCGTGCAATCCGAACCTGGCCCACCAGGCCCTGGTAGCGGAGCCGCAGATCGGCCTGTTGCTGCCCTGCAATGCCGTCGTCCAGGAAACTGACGCAGGAGTAGTCGTATCGGTGGCCAGCCCCAGGGCAATGTTCAGCCTGGTCGGCAGGGACGGGATGGAAGAGCTCGTGGGTGACGCGGAGGCGCGCCTTGCCCGGGTCATGGCGGCGACCTGAGCACACCACCGGGCTAGACCGGGCATGAGCCAGGTATCGGAGGAATTGTGAAAATCATCTGTGGAACCGACTTCAGCAGCGAGTCGGCCGAGGTCGCGACCATCGCGGCCCAAATCGCCAATAGCGGCAACATCCCGGGGGCCGTGTCGCTGCTCCACGCATTTGCGGCGAAATCAGGCAAGGCGGCAGCCAGCAAGGCCGAGGAAGCGAGGCGCGCCCGCGCCGAGAAGCAGCTCGCGACCGAGGCCAAGCGCTTGCGCAAGCTTGGCGCCGAAACATCGGCACACCTCGTTCCCGGGCTGGCCGATGACGCGATTCTGGGCATACAGGCAGAACAGGAATTCGAACTGGCGGTACTGGCGGCGTTCAGCGGACGCGAGCCAGGAGAGTCGACCATGGGCCGGACCTGCGTCAGCATGCTCGAACACTCGGCAGTACCGATGCTCTTCGTGCGCCGCCCGCACCCGCTCCAGGACTGGCTCGAGGGCAAGCGGCCGCTGCGCATCCTGTGCGCGTTCGACTTCACCGTGTCAGCCCGCCGGGCGCTGGCCTGGGTACCGCGCCTGGCCAAGCGCCAGGCTTGCGAGATCATCATCGCCCACGTCACCGACATCGCAGCCCACGCCGATGATCTCGGCCTGCAGCAGCACGATCACTCCACTGGTGGCGCGACGACGCCTGTTGCCCTGCTGGAGGCCGAAGTAGCGCGTCGGGTCGACCCCGTCTTCGGCGGACTGGAGTACCGGATCATCGTCTCGGACCATCTGGGCTCGCCGGCAACCCGCTTGCTGCACCTCGCGGACCGCGAGGAAGCCGATCTGATCATCGTTGGTTCGCATCAGCTCACACGCGGCGAGAGAGCGCTGAGCGGATCGATCTCGCTGGATCTAACCAAGGAAGCTCCGCAGAGCGTGCTGGTCGTGCCGCTGAGCGCACCGGCGCCGGAAGAGCACATGGCGCCGATCGAGCGGGTGCTCATCGCCACCGACTTGTCAGCCCAGTGCAACAGCGCTGCGCGCCGGGCCATCGCAATGACGCCGCCGGGCGCGGAAATCGTCCTGGTTACCGTTCTGCATCCGCGTCAGCTGCCCAACCGGGCATTCGTGCGCCACGTTTCGGATCCGCGCTTCATGGCCGAACACGCAGACTGGATCGAGCGCTCGCGGCAGGCGCTGGACGCCCTGGTTCCGGCCGGCGTCGAAGAGCCGCGCGTACGGGTCGAAGTGGTCGAGGACGAAGATGTCGCCGAAGGGATACGACGGGCTGCCAACCGCATCGACGCCAGCCTGGTCTGCCTGGGGACCGTCGGTCGTACCGGCCTGTCGGCATTCGTGCTCGGATCGATCGCCCAGGACGTGATCAAGACCTCGAAACGCCCCATCATGCTCATTCCTCCCGAAGCACCCTAAGAAGGAGTTGCCATGTACCGACACATTCTGGTACCGACCGACGGCACCGAACTCTCTTACGAATCGGCGGAACACGCCATCGCGCTGGCCAAGTCGCTGGGCGCGCGAATCACCGCAATCCATGTGATGCCGGAGTACCTCGCGCCGGCGTTCGCCGAGTCGCCGACTTTCGTCCAGCGTTCCTACGAGGAGTTTGTCCAGGCTACCGAAGCAGACGCGGCGCGCGCGCTCGATGCCGTGGCGACCGCGGCCAAGGACGCCGGCGTTGAATGCGGCGCGGTCCGGGTACGCGACCCCCAGCCCTATCGCTACATCATTGACACCGCCGCCGAACGTGGCTGCGACCTGATCTTCATGGCCTCCCACGGCCGCAAGGGCCTGAGCGCGATGCTGCTCGGCAGCGAAACCAGCAAGGTATTGACCCACACCAGGGTCCCGGTGCTGGTCCACCGCAAAGGCGGCTGAACAGGTCCAGGATGGCGCGCTCCAGCTTCCCGATAAATCAGATATCCGAGCCGGAGTCCGGGACTCCTGGCAGCGGCACCGGGGCGCGCCAGCGATTCGCCCTTTTCGACCTGGGATTGCGGCCTTTCTACCTGTTGGCTGCCTGGTGGAGCGCACTTTCGGTACTGGCATGGGGGCTTGCGGCGTCCGGTGCGCTGCCGCTGACGGTATCGCTGAGTTGGCACGCCCACGAAATGCTGTTGGGCTTCACTGCCGCGGTGATCGTTGGCTTCCTGCTGACTGCGGTCAGCAACTGGACCGGCAGGGACACCGCCAGCGGCGCCCGCCTGGCGCTGCTGAGCGCCCTGTGGGTCGTCGCGCGCGTTGCCGGCATGGTTGGCCCCGGATGGTTCGGCGCCGTCGCCAATGGCCTGTTTTTCCTGGCCAGCGCCGCCGAACTGCTGCGCGTGATGATTCCCAACGGCAAGACCAAGAACCTGCTGTTCCCAGCGGCCCTGGTGATCATGGGCGTGGTGTCGACGGTCTGGAACCTGGCACCCGAGCGCACCTACCAGATGGCCAGCGTCGGGATGGGGGCGATAGTGGTCATCGTCATAGTCATGAGCGGCCGGGTCATTCCCGGCTTCACGCGCGCCAATCTGCAGCGCCCGGACATCGCCAACACCGTATGGGTCGAGCGCGCCCTGCTGGCGACGGCGATTGCGATGTTCGCATTGGACGCGCTCCAGGTTGATCAAAGACTGGCGGCGCTGCTCGCGATCGCCGGCACCGTGCTGGCGCTGGCGCGCAGCCTGCGCTGGAAGCCCTGGGCGACGCGCTCGATCGCGCTGCTGTGGATGCTGCATGTCGCCCACGCCTGGCTCATCGCCTGGTTTGCGCTGCGCGCCCTGGGCGGATTGGGAGTGCCGTCGGCCAATGCCATGGCGATGCACGCACTTGCGGTCGGGCTGGTCGGCGGCATCTGCCTGGCGATGATGATGCGCACTGCACGTGGCCACACGGGCCGGGTGGTGATCGCGACGCGCTGGGACGTGGCCGCGTTTTGCATCCTGACGGTAGCGGCCCTGGCAAGGGTTCTGGCACCGCTTGCTCCCGATGCCTACCTGCCGCTGATGGCAGTCTCGGGCAGCCTGTGGGCGCTGGCATTCGGCATCTTTGCGGTGACGTATTTGCCGATACTGGGGCTGGACAAGGTCCGGCGGTGCCGATCCTGACAGGCCCTTTGGCCGACACCGTTGCCTCGGGCATCGCGGTGAAGATGGGCTAGGTTGCGCGCGCGCCGCGCGGCACACTGGAGCCCCCTCACCGACCCGACGGACCAGGAAGTGGAGCCGCAGCAATCCCGCACTTTCGAGCTGATCCCGGCGCCGATGCTGCCCGTGTGCCCGCATGCCGGTTGCGGCCAGATCGCGAACGCGGTCCACGAACTGCGCCAACCAGCCAGTTCGCTGGCGCTGCTGCTGGCGATTCTCGAACGCAAGGCGCAAGATCCGGCGCTCTCGCCAACCCTGCGCGCCGCCCAGGGCGCGGTCGAGCGGCTGGGCTTGCTGCTGCCGGCCTTGCCGCTGGCTTGTGCCGGACACAACCTGTCGGGCTCGCTCCGGCCTGCCCACGGCTACCCCAGCAGCGAGTTGGGGTGGCCATCGGTGGCCGAACCCGGAGCGCTCGGCGAACAGGCTGAATTATGGCCGGCGCTGGCTCCCGGTTTCGTGCCGTCACCGGTTGCTGAAGCCCGAGTCGCCACGGCTGCTAATCACCTGACGCTGATCGTCGAGGACCACGCCGATGTCGCCGACGCGCTGGCAGCGGTGATCGCCGATTCCGGCCACCAGGTCCGGATCGCCGCGGACGCCGACGCGGCGATGGCTGCGCTTGCTTCCGGAGCCAAGTTCAGCGCCGTGATTTCGGACCTCGGCCTGCCCGGAGGCCGGAGCGGGCTGGAGGTCCTGGCGTTCGCGGGCCAGCTCATGCCGCGCGCCACCCTGGTTCTCATCAGCGGCGACTGCTCGCCCGATCTTGTCGCGCGAGCGCGCGAGCGCGGCGCGCGCCTGCTGCACAAGCCGCTGCTGGCAGCAGACCTGCTGGCAGCGCTTGCGCCATGAGCGCGTTGCTAACAGCGCCAACTCCCGTGCGGCTTTGCTATGCTCGCAGCGATGACGCACCGACTCTGGAACCTGCTCGCCGGCCTGGCACTGGCCATGCTGCTGGCGCTCGGCGCCAGCTCGACCAGCGCCTGGGCGGCGAACGCGGCGCGCCGCGAACTCCCTGCCGGTGGGGTCGTCCAGGGCGACCTGGTCTCGGTTGCCGATGGCGACTCATTCACCCTGCGCGCTGCCGACGGGCGAATATGGCAGGTCAGGATCGCCGCCATTGATGCTCCCGAGCGCCGGCAGCCATGGTCCGACGTCGCCCGCAAGCGCCTGCGCCAACACCTCCAGGGCCGCGAAGTGCGGGTCGAGGCGAGCAAGTTCGACCCCTACGGTCGCATTGTCGGCAACGTCTTCGTGGTCGGCGAGGACGTCGGGCTGGCCCAGGTGAGCGCTGGCCTGGCCTGGCATTTCCGGCGCTACGAGCGTGAACAGGAACCCGCTGCCCGCGAACGCTACGCGCGGGCGGAGGCGGTTGCGCGCGAGGCCCGGCGTGGTCTCTGGCACGACGCCGAGCCGCTGCCCCCCTGGGTGTTCCGCAGCCGCATGCGCAGCCCGGGCAGCCAGCCCCACCGCTGACGACGGGGTTGCTCGGCCTGCGGCCCTAGCTTGCCGAAGTCCCGGCCAGTGCGGCCGCTGCACTGCGTTGCCGGACGGTCTCGTAGAGCACGACGCCGGCGGCAACCGAAACATTGAGGCTCGACACCTGGCCAGCCATGGGAATGCTGGCGAGCAAATCGCAACGGTCCCTGGTCAGGCGGCGCAGCCCGGTGCCTTCGGCGCCCAGGACCCAGGCGACGGACTCGGGCACCGCGATCTCGTAGATCGACTCGGTGGCCTCGTCGGCGGCGCCAACGGTCCAGACGCCGTGCTCCTGGAGAGTATCGAGCGCGCGGGCAAGGTTGGTCACCATCACGTAGGGCACCGACTCGGCAGCGCCGCTGGCGGTCTGGATCGCCACCTCGGTGAGCAGGCAGGCGTGATCCTTGGGAGCGATCACGCCCTGGCACCCGGCCCCGTCGGCAACCCGCAGGCAGGCCCCGAGATTGCGCGGATCGGTGACGCCGTCGAGAACCAGCAACAGCGCCGGTCCCTCGATGCCGGCCAGCAGGTCATCGAGCGAGAGCGCTGGCACCGAGGCCTCGGCAATCGCCACCACGCCCTGGTGCCGCCGCTTCGGGCACAGGCGGTCAAGGCGGTTGGCGTCGGCGGACATCGTGCGTACACCGCGCTCAGTGGCCAGCTTGACCAGTTCACGCATCCGGGGGTCGTCGCGATCCTGGTCGACATAGAGTTCCTTGATCGACTCGGGGCTGTGGCGCAGCCGCGCCAGCACTGAATGAAAACCGTAGATTCGCATCAACCCTTCCTTGTGCGTTTGATCCGTTTGGGCGCCTTGCTCTTGCCCGCCGGCTTAACCGGCTTGGAGGAATCGGGCCTCTTCCGGGCCTTGGCCTTGCCGACCTTGGCCTTGGACTTTGCGCGCTCGTCACCAGACTTGCGGCCAGCGGCATTTTCACGACCCGGCGCAATCACCAGTTCCCGGTAGCCAGCGCGCGGCACCAGCCGGAACTCGATGCGGCGCGCCTCGAGATCGACCCGAGCCACCTGGACCTCGATCTCGTCGGTGAGCCGGAAGCGCCGTCCAGTGCGCTCGCCGCGCAATTCGTGGGCACCCTCGCTGAACTGGAAGTATTCCTCGCCCAGCTCCGAAACGTGAACCAGGCCTTCGACGTAGAGTTCGGTGAGCGTGACGAAGACGCCAAACGGCGCTACCCCGGTGATCCTGCCGACGAACTGTTCGCCGACGCGCTCACGCATGTACTGGCACTTGAGCCAGGCCTCGACGTCGCGCGACGCCTCGTCGGCGCGCCGCTCGAAGGCCGAACAGCTGACGCCGTGGTGCTGCCAGGATTCAAATGCCGCGCGCTCCTGGTCGCGCAGTTCCGCGACGATCCCGTGGGGCAGGCTCGGGCGGTAGCGGCGGCGCGCGAGCAGCGCCTTGATCACCCGATGGGTGAGCAGATCAGGGTAGCGGCGGATCGGCGACGTGAAGTGCGCGTAGGCGGGATAGGCGAGCCCGAAGTGGCCCTCGTTGACGGGGGTGTAGATCGCCTGCTGCATCGAACGCAGCAGCATCGTCTGGACCAGCGCGGCATCGGGCCGGGCCCGTACCAGCGCTCCCAGTTCGGCGTAGTCGCGGGGTGTGGGCTCGGCGCCGCCGCCCAGGGTCATGCCGATGGTGCGCAGGAACTCGCGCAACAGCGCCAGTTTCTGCGGTGTCGGCCCCTCGTGAACCCGAAACAATCCAGGGTGCTTGCCGCGCGACATGAAGTCGGCCGCACAGACGTTGGCGGCGAGCATGCACTCCTCGATCAGGCGATGGGCATCGTTGCGCACCAGCGGCTCGATCCGCTCGATGCGCCCAGCCGGGTCGCACACGATCCTGGTCTCGACGGTGTCGAAATCGAGTGCCCCGCGCGCCTCGCGCGCCCGTGCCATGATCCGGTAGAGATCGTACAGGTGGTTGAGGTGTGCGCGCAGTTGGGCACTGTGCGTGCCGGCCGCCGCGCGCGCGGCAGATGCCGACCCGGAGAGCATGCTCCAGACCTCGTCGTAGGTCAGCCGCGCCGACGAACAGATCACCGCGTCGTAGAACTGGTAGCCACGGACTTCGCCATCGAGGCTGACATTCATGTCGCACACCAGCACCAGGCGGTCGACGTGCGGGTTGAGCGAACACAGTCCGTTGGAGAGCTTCTCCGGGAGCATCGGGATGACCCGGCGCGGGAAATAGACCGAGGTCGTGCGCTGCGCCGCCTCTTCGTCGAGCGGGCTTGCCGGAGTCACGTAGTGACTGACGTCGGCGATTGCCACGATCAGGCGGTAGCCGCTTACCGCCTCCTTGCGGCCCTTGCCGGAAACGATCGGCTCACAGTACACGGCATCGTCGAAGTCGCGGGCATCGGCGCCGTCGATCGTAACGAGCGGCACGTCGCGCAGGTCGACCCGGCCGGCGAGATCGTCCGGCTGCACCGACGAGGGCATCTGCTGGGCCTCGTTGAGGGCCTCTTCACCGAAGATGTGCGGGACGTCGAACTTGCGGACCGCGATCTCGATCTCCATGCCGGGATCGCCGATTTCACCAAGGATCTCGACCACCCGGCCGATCGGCGGCGAATGGCCGGTCGGCGGCTCGGTGATCTCGCAAGTGACGACCTGGCCGTGCTGCGCATGATGCAGGTCAGCCGGCGGGATCAGGATGTCGTGCTTGATGCGCTGGTCCTCGGGCACGACGATGTGCACGCCGCGCTCGCTGAGCAGCCGCCCGACCAGCTGGCGCTTGGCCCGTTCGGTGACCTCGACGATCGCACCTTCCGGGCGGCCGCGGTTGTCGAGTCCGATCTGGCGCACCAGCACCCGGTCGCCGTGCATGGCCTTCTGCATCTGCCGCGGCGAGAGGAACATGTCGGGCTGCTCGGCGTCGGCAATGAAGAAGCCGAAACCGTCGCGGTGGCCCTGGACCTTGCCTGCGACCAGGTCGATCTTGCTGGCCAGCAGCAGCGCACCCTTGCGATTGGGCATCAGTTCGCCGTCGCGTTCCATGGCGCGCAGGCGCCGCTGGAACGGATCGATGGCTGCACCCGAGACCATCAGCAGCGCGCCGAGATCGGCGGGCATGAGCGGCACCCCGGCCTCGGTCAGGCAGGCGAGGATTTCAGCCCGGCTGGGGGGCGCTCCGGGGTCGCGGCCATCGTCGCCGGCCGCGCTGCCACGCGTCGGGCGCCTGGCGGCCATCAGGAGAGCACTCCACAGAGTGCCGGAACGCACTCTGCGTTTGACAAATTTCGACAGACCATTACACTTCGTCCCCTTGCAAGCGCCGATTGTTTGCGGTTGATGAACAGTGGTGCCGGCAGTGCCCAGATGGCGGAATTGGTAGACGCACTAGGTTCAGGTCCTAGCGCCCGCAAGGGTGTGGAGGTTCGAGTCCTCTTCTGGGCACCATCTAATACCCCCTGAGACGCATTACCAGCGCGGGTTTCCAAGCTTTCCCCTCCCAGCAAGACACCACGCGACTGCCGCCAGGGCTGCCGCGAGCCGGTTCGAGGCATCGTGGTTCGCGGCGCGGAGCATGATCCGACAGTGCGATTATCGCCCATCACCGCGCTCAGGCGTAATCGCCCTGCCGGGGCGCCCTGCGGGCTTGAAGCCCGGCGGCTCATGGTCTAGCATGGACCGGCAGCAAGCGCTCCGGCATGAATGCCGGAAAGAGAAATGCCGTGATGAGATGGATCGCATTGTTGGTCTGCAGCGCGCTGCTGGGTTGCGCCAGCCAGGTGCGCACCATGGATCCGGAACAGAACTTCAACGACACGGCGTTCCGGCCCCCCTCCGCCCCGACTGTCACTGACGTATTTGCGCTCAGTGAGGCGATGAAACACTTCCTCGACGTCGAGATCGAGCCCCAGCTGAGCCAGATGGGCCGCCTGGAAGGGTTGATCAACGCGATCATGACCACCGACCAGCTCAAACTCAAGTATGACGCGAGCCGGACGCGGACCGCGGCCGATGCCTTCGACAGGCGTGCCGGCAATTGCATCTCGCTGATCATCATGACCGCGGCGCTGGCCAAGGACCTGAACCTGACGGTGCAATACCAACAGGTCTACGCCGACGAGATCTGGAGCCGGAATGGCGACATCCTGCTGCGCAGCGGCCACGTCAACCTGACCCTGCGGCGCCGGCAGATGGACGAAAGCTCGCTGTGGTTCGCGCGCAGCAATACCTACACCGTCGATTTCCTCTCCGACGAGGACGTGCGCGGCTATCGCAGCAGCGTCATCGAAGAGCACACCGTGGTCGCGATGTTCATGAACAACCGCGCCGCCGAGACGCTGGCGCGTGGCCAGCTCGATGACGCCTACTGGTGGGCCCGCGAAGCTATCGTCAGGGACGCTGATTTCCTGCCGGCCTACAACACTCTGGCGGTCATCTATCGCCGGCATGGCGACCTGGCCCGGGCCGAGCAGCTGTCGCGTCGGCTGCTGGCGCAGGAACCGGAAAATCCCACCTTCATCGCCAACCTCGCTTCAGTGCTCAAGGCGGCCGGGAGGGATCGGGAGGCGATCGCACTGTTGCAGGAGTTGCAGCGCGTCGAGCCTTACCCGCCGTTCCATTTCATGGACCTGGGGCGGGTTGCACTCGGCCGGGGCGACCTCAAGGCCGCCATCGAACTTTTCAAACGGGAACTGGCACGCGACCAGTATTACCATGCCGCCCATTTCGGGCTCGCGGACGCCTATAACCGGCTGGGGGATATCACCCGTGCGCAGGAGCACCTGACTGCGGCAATGGAGTACAGCGACACGCACCGCGATCACGACCTCTACGCCGCGAAGCTCGAGCGCCTGCGCGCGCACCTCGAACAGCAGCAGTCCGGCCGCAGCCGGGTCGTCAACCCCAGCGGGTCTTGAGGTCAGCCGGGCGCATGTGATCGTATTCCTCGAACGGCTGATGAATCCAGGGATTGGTGGGCAGGTTCTCGATGTAGTAATCGGGCTCGGCGATCGATGCGCCCTTGCGCCAGATCACCGCCGAACGAATCTCCTTGACCTGCGGGTAGCGCTGCTTCAGTTCCGGCAGGACCTCGACCAGGGTCGCCCCGGAATCGACCAGGTCGTCGACCAGCAGCCAATTGCCGCCGGGCAGCGGCTGTGCCGAACTAAGGTGCTCGGCGATCATCAGCCGGCTCTGGCGGGTGCCCTCTTCCTCGCGATAGGAACTGGTGAAGATCACGCCCAGCGGCCGGTCGAACATCCGCGACATCACGTCGCCGATGCGCAGCCCGCCGCGCGCGAGGCACACGATGGCGTCGAAATGCCAGGCCGACTCCCACACCTGGAGCGTGAGCTTTTCGATCAGGCGGTTGTACTCGTCCCAGGAAACGTAGAGATCTTTCATGCCGCTAACCTTGCTCTGACGACGTTTATTCGAAGGGGTGGCGAATCAGGATCGTCTCGTCGCGATCGGGTCCGGTCGAAACCAGGTCGATCCGGGCGCCGGACAACTCGGCGAGCCGCGCCAGGTAGCGCTGGGCATTGCCTGGCAGCTGGTCGAAGCTGGTGACCCCGAACGTCGTCTCGCTCCAGCCAGGCATTTCCTCGTAGATCGGCGCGCACAGCGCGAGCGCATCGGCGCCCAGCGGCAGGATGTCGACGCGGCTGCCGTCGACGTCGTAGCCGACGCACAGCTTGACCGTCGCCATGCCGTCGAGCACGTCGAGCTTGGTGATGCACAGTCCCGAGACCCCATTGAGCTGGATCGAGCGGCGCATGGCGGGAGCATCGAACCAGCCGCAACGCCGCGGCCGCCCGGTGACGGCCCCGAATTCGTTGCCGCGCTTGGCGATCAATGCGCCCACGTCGTCGAGCAGTTCGGTCGGGAACGGCCCGGAACCAACGCGGGTGGTGTACGCCTTGGCGATTCCCAACACGTACTCGAGGGTCTGTGGTCCGACTCCGGAGCCGGCGGCCGCCGCACCGGACACGCAGTTGGAACTGGTCACGTACGGATAGGTGCCATGGTCGACGTCGAGCAATGCGCCCTGCGCACCTTCGAAGAGCAGGCGGTCGCCGCGCGCGGTCGCCGCGGCGAGCAACGCACCGACGTCGGCGATCATCGGCTTCAACTGCTGGCCGAACTCGAGCGCCTCGTCGGCAATGCGCTCGGCGTCGAGCGCGGGCGCATTGAGGTACTTGGTCAGCACGAAATTGTGCAGATCGAGGACCTCCGCAAGCCGCTCGCGGAAGCGCTCCGGGAACATCAGATCGCCAACCCGCAGCGCGCGCCGTGCCACCTTGTCCTCGTAGGCCGGTCCGATGCCGCGGCCGGTGGTGCCGATCTTGGCGTCCCCACGGCGCGTCTCGCGCGCCTTGTCCAGCGCGACGTGGTAGGGCATGATCAGCGGCGAGGCTTCGCTGATCCGCAGGCGGTCGCGCACGACGATGCCGGCTTCTTCCAGCTCGGCAATTTCGGTGAGCAGGGCTTCGGGCGACACCACCACGCCGTTGCCGATGTAGCAGATGGTATCGGGACGCAGCATTCCGGAAGGAATCAGGCGCAGGACCCGTTTGCGACCGCCGATTACCAGCGTGTGGCCGGCATTGTGTCCGCCCTGGAAGCGAACCACTCCCTGCGCCGACTCGCCGAGCCAGTCGACGATCTTGCCCTTGCCCTCGTCGCCCCACTGGGAGCCGATGATCACCACATTCTTGGCCATTTCAGATTCCTGATATCGGGCGTACTGCCCATTCACCGTCGGTCTGCACGAGTTCGCGATCGAATGCGAACTCCTGCTGCTCATGTTCCTGTCCTGGCATCACCTGGACCACCACCTCCCCGCTGGCACGCAGCCGTGCCAGCGCGGAGCGCAAGTCAGTGTCGTCGAGCCAGGGCGCACGGATTGCGCGGGTGCGCTCCGAAGCCGTGGTCAGTTCCGCCAGGGCGCGCAATTCCAGCGAGAAGCCGGTCGCCGGACGATCGCGTCCGAACTCCGCTCCGACTCCGTCGTAGCGACCGCCGCGCGCGACCGAAGTGCTCGCCGCGATCGAGTTGGGCACGGCGTCGGCATAGGCCGCAAAGCTGATTCCGTTGTGGTAGCGGTAACCGCGCAAGTCGGCCAGGTCGATCGACAAGGTGACCTCCGGCAGCTCACGCCACAGGCTCGAAACGCAGATGCGCTCCAGATCGTCGAGCGCCGCGGTCACCAGCGGCAGCGGCGGCAATACCGCCCGTGCCCGCGTCAACACCGATTGCTCGCCGAGCGCCGGGCCGTAGAGCCCTGGCAAGGCGAGCAACGCGTCGCGCTGCAGCGGCGCGCTGGCGCCCAGCAGGCAAGCGAGATCGGGCAGGTCCTTGCGCAGCAGCAGCGTGTAGAGTTCTTCTTCGTTCAACCCGGACTCGATGGCCAGCAGTGCCGGCACGATCGCCGCGTGACTGAGATCGACCCGCACCTGCTTCAAGCCGGCGCTGGCCAGCGAGCGGATCATCAGTTCCAGCACTTCGAGATCGGCTTCGTGGCCGGCATGGCCATAGATCTCGGCCCCGACCTGGAGTGGTTCGCGACTGGCGAAGTGTCCCGCCGGCCGGGCGTGGAGCACCGAGCCGCCATAGCACAGCCGGGCAACGCCGCTGCGATTGAGCAGGTGGGCGTCGATGCGCGCCACCTGCGGCGTCATGTCGGCGCGCACACCCAGAGTCCGGCCCGAGAGCTGGTCGACCAGCTTGAAGGTGCGCAGCAGCAGTTCGCTGCCGGCACCGGTGAGCAGCGAGTCGAGATACTCGACCAGCGGCGGCATCACCAGTTCGTAACCGTAGCTGCGATAGAGATCGAGCAGGTTGCGCCGCAACTGCTCGATGCGGCGCGCTTCGGACGGGAGTGCATCCGCGATATTTTCGGGCAACAGCCAGCGGGGCATGGTCGGTCGATTCCGGCTCACGCCGGGCAGCAGAAAGTGGTTATTTTAGATGAGGATCAGCACCAGCCCGAGCAGCGCGGCACCAAGCCCGATAAAACGGATCTGGCCGTCACGCAAACCGGCAATCTGAAGGAACATCGCGCGCCACTGCGCCGGGGCAACCAATGGCATCAGCCCCTCGAAAACCAGCATCAGGCCCAGAGCCGTGAGGAACAGTCCGGAGCTCATCGCACCGACTCCTGCGCCGCCGTCACTTCACCCGACCGCCAGTCGGACCCTTGAAATACTTGAAGAAATCGGCTGAAGGATCGACCACCAGGACATCGCTGCGGTTGGCAAACGACGCGCTGTAGGCCTGGAGCGAACGATAGAACTCGGCGAAATCCGGATTGCGGCCAAAGGCCTCGGCATAGATCCCTGCCGCCTTGGCATCGCCCTCACCCTTGGCACGCTGGGCATCGCGATAGGCCTCGGCGAGCAGCACCTCGCGCTGGCGATCGGCATCGGCACGAATCTTCTCGGACTCGGCGGAACCGTTGGCGCGGCGCTCGTTGGCGACCCGCTTGCGTTCCGACTGCATCCTGGCGAACACCCGCTCCTGCACGTTGGGCTCGAAATCGACCCGCTTGAGGCGCACATCGACGACGTCGACGCCGATGGTCTTGGAGTCGTCCCTGACCTTGGTGCGGACCTTCTCGACCAGCTTGTCGCGCTGTTCCGAAACCACGTCGGCCATGGTCATCTTGGCCACTTCGTTCTGCAGCGCATCGCGCAGGATCCTCAGGATCCGGTCCTGCGCGACCCGTTCACTGCCCTGCACCGAACGGATATAGGCGGTGGGGTCGACGATCCGCCACTTGATGTAGGAGTCGAGCAGCACGTTGACCTTCTCCGAGGTCACGAAGCGGTCGATCTCGGAATTGTCGATCGTCAGAATGCGCTTGTCGTGATACTCGATGTTCTGGAACGGCGCTGGCAGCTTGAAGTAGAGGCCGGGCTGGTCGATCACTTCGCGGATTTCGCCCAGCGCGTACTTGATGGCGAACTGGCGCTGGTCGACGATGAAGATCATCGACTGTGCCAGGCCGAGCGCGACCAGCGCGCCGATGATGATGGGAAGCAGACGGTTCATCTTTGGTTCCGGATCTGGTTTCGTTCAGGCGTTCAGCGAACTGGCCGCTCGCGATTTCTGCTCAGCTCGCGCGGATCGGCCGGAGCGCTGCCCGCGGGCGTCGGCACCGACTGGGCTGCGCCACTAGCCGCTGCAGCCGACGGGCCGGGGCCGCCAGCGTCCGAGCGCTGGATCAGCTTGTCGAGCGGCAGATAGAGCAGGTTGCCGGATGACTTCGAGTCGACGTAGAGCTTGCTGACGTTGGAGAAAACCTGTTGCATCGTTTCCAGGTACATCCGCTCCCGGGTGACCTGCGGTGCCTTGCTGTACTCGGCCAGTACCTGCTTGAAGCGCGAGGCATCGCCGGTGGCGGCAGCGATGATGCGCTGGCGGTAGCCGTCGGCCTCCTGGGTGACGCGGGCTGCGGCACCACCGGCCTTGGGAATGACGTCGTTGGCGTAGGCCTGTCCTTCGTTGATCAGCCGCTGGCGATCCTGCGCCGCCTTGTTGGCGTCCTCGAACGCCTCCTGCACCTGCTCCGGGGGCTGCACCTGCTGGATCGTGACGTCGATGATCGTGACGCCCGCGCCGTAGCGATCGAGCAGCGCCTGGATCAGCTCGCGGGCCTTGCGGGCAACGATGTCCTTCTCTTCATAGAGCACCTGGTCGATGCTCGAGCGTCCGACGACCTCGCGCATCGCAGTTTCGGAGGCCTGGCGGGCGATCTCTTCCGGTACCGGGCCGAGATTGTTGTTGAAGAGGTAATCCTTCGGGTTGCCGACCCGGTACTGCACCGCAAACTGCATGTCGACGATGCTCTGGTCCTGCGTCAGCATCAGCGATTCGCGCGGGTTCTTGTTGCGCAGACCGTTGCGATAGCCGATCTCGACGGTACGCAACTGCTGGCGGTTGACGATCTCGTTGGTCTCGATCGGATACGGCAGCCGCCAGGTGAAACCCGCCCGGTCGATCTGCTTCACGTACTGGCCGAAGCGCAGCACGATCGACGACTGGCCTTCCTGGATGATGTAGAAACCGCTCCCGAGCCACAGCAGCAACGCAGCCAGGATCAGCACTGCCGCCCCCATCGCTGCGCCCTTGCCCGACGGGCCTTCGCCACCGCGCGGCCGGCCGCCATCGCCACCGCCGCCGCGGCCCTTGCCGAACATCGAGTTGAGGCGGCGATTGAAGTCGCGCCAGATCTCGTCGAGATCGGGAGGGCCCTCGGGATCGGGCCGACGGGGTGGCCGGTCGGAGCCGTTGCCACCCTGGTTGTGACCCCAGCCGGGATCGTTCAAGGAAAAGATGTTTCGGACGTTATTCCACATGGCTCGCCACGAAGGAGGGAATCGGTTTGGGAATCAGGCAACGGTCTGGCGCGATTCAGGCCTTGGCCCGCTGCGCCCCGATGCACCGTCGATATCGGCGTCCGGCCCGGAGACTGCAGCCGAAGCCTCGTCGCCGCGCGAAATTACGCGCTGCTCGATAGCCTCGCGCAACCCATCAATGCCGGCACCGGTAAGCGCGCTCACCAATAGCCTGACGATGCTACCACACGAATCACGCTCGAGATCTGGCGCCCAGCCGGTCAGATCGATCTTGTTGAGCACCGTCAGGCAAGGAACTTCCGCCGCGCCAATTTCGGCCAGGACCCGTTCAACCTGCAGCACCTGCTCGTCGCGATCCGGGGCCGAAGCATCGACCACGTGGATCAGCAGATCGGCCTCGGCGGTCTCTTCGAGCGTGGCCTGGAAGGCGTCGACCAGCTGGTGCGGGAGGTCGCGCACGAAGCCGACGGTGTCGGAGAGCACGATCCAGTGGCCGCCGGGCAGCCGGACCCGTCGGCTCAAGGTGTCGAGCGTGGCAAAGAGCTGGTCAGCGGCGTAGGTCTCGGACCTCGCCAGGGCGTTGAACAGCGTCGACTTGCCGGAGTTGGTGTAGCCGACCAGCGAGACCGAGAAGACTTCGCGGCGCTGGCGCGCCCGGCGCCGGTTGCGCCGCTGCTTGCGGATCTGCTCGAGCTGGCCGCGCAGCCGGCGCACCCTGGCGGTGAGCATCCGGCGATCGAGTTCGATCTGCTTCTCACCGGGGCCGCCGCGCACGCCGATGCCGCCGCGCTGCCGCTCCAGGTGGGTCCAGCCGCGTACCAGCCGCGCCGAGAGATGCTCGAGGCGCGCCAGTTCGACCTGCAGCTTGCCTTCGTGGCTGCGGGCGCGGCGCGCGAAGATGTCGAGGATCAGTTCCGGGCGATCGAGCACCGGGACACCCCAGTGCTCGCCGAGGTTGCGCTGCTGCACCGCCGAGAGTTCCTGGTCGAAGACCACCACGGCGATGTCCTCGGCCTTGATTCGCTCGGCGAGCGCATCGGCCTTGCCGCTGCCAATGAAGAATTCCGGGTCCTGGCGCGAGCGCCGGCATACCTCGCGTCCCGCCGGCTGGAGGCCGGCTGAGGTGACCAGCGCGGCGAGTTCATCGAGCGATTCGTCCGCGGTGCGCCCGGGACCGAACACGACGCCCACCAGCAGGCATCGCACCGGTTTGGCTGGGGTATTGGCGCTCAGCTTTCCGGACTCTCTTGGTCGAAGCTCACCGGGCGGCCTGGCACCACGGTCGAGATCGCATGTTTGTAAACCATCTGGGTCACCGTGTTGCGCAGCAACACAACGTACTGGTCGAACGAATCGATATGGCCCTGCAACTTGATGCCATTGACCAGGTAGATCGAAACCGGCACATGCTCGCGGCGCAGAAGATTCAGAAATGGGTCTTGTAGTAGTTGCCCTTTGTTACTCATGACGGCTCCGTCTGTTGTTTTAGGTATTGTCACGACCGGCCGCAGTAGCATCCGCTCGAAACCGCTTTTCAATGTACCCGAATTTGGACCCTGGAACCCGAATTTCAAGTAGGGTCACTGTGGCGCGTAGGGATTTCGGCTGCTCTTGAACTCGATGCGCAAAGGCGTGCCCTCGAGCTTGAAGCGCTCCCTGAACCACCCCTCGAGGTAACGCCGGTAAGCAGGCTGAATCGCATCCAGAGCACTGCCGTGGATAACGATCACCGGCGGATTGCGCCCGCCCTGGTGAGCGTAGCGCAGCTTGGGCCGGATCGGACCGCGCCGTGCCGGCGCCTGGCGCTCGACGGCTTCGATCAAGGCGCGGGTCAGTTCCGGAGTGCGCAGGGTCTTGGTCGCGGCCGCGTAGGCGGCGTCGACCGAGCGCATCAGCGCCCCCACCCCTGCCCCACCGAGCGCCGAAATGAAATGCACCTTGGCGAAGAGCAGGAAATGGAACTTGCGCTCGAGTTCGCTCTTGATGCGCTCACGGGCACCGGCACTGACCAGATCCCACTTGTTGACCGCGATCACCAGCGCCCGGCCGGAATCGAGCAGGTAGCCGGCGATGCTGGCGTCCTGCTCGGAAATATCCTGTGCCGCGTCGACCAGCAGGACGCAGACGTTGCTGTCCTCGATCGCCTGCAGCGTCTTGATCACCGAGAACTTCTCGACCGTCTCGGTTACCTTGCCGCGGCGCCGCAACCCGGCGGTGTCGATCAGCGTATAGGGCCGCCCGCCGCGCTCGAAGTCGATCGCCACGGCGTCGCGCGTGGTCCCGGGCTGGTCGAAGGCGATCAGCCGTTCCTCGCCGAGCAGGGTGTTGATGAGCGTCGATTTGCCGGCGTTCGGGCGACCGACCACCGCCACCCTCACCCGGGGCCGCTCGGTGACGGCGGGCGCCTCCGGGCTCGCGGCGGGATCGGCTTCTTCAGCCAGCTCCTGATCGCTCTCGGGATCACCTGCCGCGGCCGCCGGCTCCTCGGCCCAGGGAGCAAGCACCTCGTCGAGCAGGTCACGGACCCCGTCGCCGTGCGCCGAGGAAATCGGGTGCGGTTCGCCCAGCCCCAGTTCGTGGAACTCGGCAGCCACGTGGGCCCGCCTCATCCCTTCGGTCTTGTTGACCGCCACGAAGACCGTCCTGGCGCTGCGCCGCAATTCGGCGCCGATTTCAAGATCTCGTCCGGTCAGGCCCTCGCGGCCATCGACCACGAAGATCACGGCATCCGCTTCCAGCACGGCCTGCCGGGCCTGGCGGGCCATCTCGACGAGAATTCCGGTCTTGGTCTCCGGCTCGAAGCCGCCGGTATCGATCACGATGAACTGGCGCTCGCCAGCCAGGCCGCGGCCATACTGCCGGTCCCTGGTCAGGCCCGGAATGTCCGCCACCAGCGCCGCGCGACTGCGGGTGATGCGGTTGAACAGCGTCGACTTCCCGACGTTCGGCCGCCCCACGAGCGCGACGACCGGCAAACGTGCCATGGTCAGCGCGCCGCGATTGCGAACAGTCCGCCGGCGCTGGTCTGGACGATGGCCAGTTCCCCGGCGCGTACCGGCTGGGCAACGATCGGCGAGCCGTCGGTGGCTACCCGCCCGACCAGCGCACCGTCGCTGCGGCCCAGTAGATGGACGTTGCCGGTGATGTCACCGAGCGCCACGGTATCTTCAAGCAGCAGCGGCGCCGACAGTGAGCGCCTGGCAAGCCGCTCCTCACGCCAGAGCGGCGCCCCCGCAGCCGAAAGGCCGTGGACGAAGCCGCCGTCGTCGGCGAGCGCCACCAGCCGCCCGTCGCCACCGAGGCCGCCGACCGCCTGGATGTCACGCGACCACTGGGTCCGCCCGGTGGTCCCGTCAAAACACGCGACCTTGCCCAGGAAGGTCGCGGCACAGACGTCGCGTCCCACCAGCAAAGGCTTGCCGAGCACGTCGGCAATCCGTTCGATCTCGTTGGAGCCCTTGGGAACGGCAACCGCAGCCTCCCAGCGCAGCGCGCCATTCTCGAGCGCCAGCCCGAGCAGCCGGCCGCCAGGCAGTCCGACATAGACCGTCGCGGCGTCGATCGCCACGGAGACGTTCTGGCGCAGCACCAGTGGCGGATTCTGGCGCGAGAAGACCCAGCGCCGCTGGCCACTGGCCGCGTCGAAAGCCTGGACCCGGCTGTCGCTGGTGAGCACCACCACCAGGCCATGACCCACTTCGGGCACCGAGGTCACCGCCGCTCCGGTGGGCGTCGACCAGCGCAACCGTCCGCCGGCGTCAAAACCGAGCAGCGTCCCCTGGCGATCGGCCACGGCGGTCAGTTCGCCGTCGCTGCCAACCCCGGTGGTCACGCCCTTCTCGGAGCTCGCCTGCCAGGCCACCGCGCCGTTGGCAGCGTCGATCTTCATGATCGTGCCGTCGCTCGAGGACACGAACACGCTGTTCCCCACCACCGCCGGCTGGTAGCCGGCACCACCCTTGCGCAGGCTCACCGACCACACCACCCGGGCGCTATTGGCCGTGAGCTGCGGCAGATCGGGAATCTTGGCCTTGTCGGACCACGGCCACCAGCTCGAGCAGCCGCTCAGCGATCCGACCAGCGCGGCCGCCACCAACGCGACGAGGGCCGTGCGACGCTTCATGATCCCGTCCCGCCCAGCGAGTCGGCCTTGATCTTGACGATGCGGTACAACGGACTGGCGCTGCCGAGCAGTTCGAGCGCGCTGTTGTAGGCCTTGCGCGCTTCTTCAGTCTTGCCCATGGCAACCAGGAGATCGCCGCGCCGGTCGGCATAGAGACCTGCGAATGGTCCGGTGGTCACGGCCGTATCGAGCACTTTCAGGCCAGCGTCGTAGGCCTTCTCGTCGAGCAGGATCCCGGCCAGGCGCAAGCGCGCGGCGTTGCGGAACTCCTCGTCGGGACCGTTGTCGATCGCCCACTGCAGCGGGGCCTTGGCCGCCTTGAGGTCATCGGCATCGAAATAGGCCCGTGCCGCCACCAGCGCCGCCATCTGGGCGTAGGGCGTGCCCTTGAAATCGCTGAAGATGACGCCGGCAAATTCCTTGACCTTGGCGAGATCCCTGCCGTCGGCGGCCTTGCGCAACTGGTCGTAGACCTGGGCCGCCTGACCCGACTGGCGCATCTCCCACCAGCCCCAGCCGCGCCACGCCGCCACCGCCACCATCACCACCGTGATCACGGTCATGATGAAGTTGCCGTACTTGTTCCAGAATGCCCGCAGCTCGTCTAGCTGTTCCTGCTCTTCAAGATCGTAGGCCATCGCCCTTTAACCCCTGTTGCCGTCAAATATGTTCGCCGTCAGACGCCACCATGGCGTCGACGATCCAATCAGCCAGCGCAGCAAGCGCGACCGTCTCTTGGCGTGCGCCGCTTTCCCCGACGGGAGAGCCGCGCAACCACTTTACCGAAACTTCCCCGCGTGCCAGTTCCTCTTCGCCGGCGATCACCGCAAAGCGCGCTCCGCTGGCATCAGCCCGGCGGAACTGGGACTTGAAACTGCCGCCGCCACAATGCAGGACCACCTCCAGTCCCGCGTCACGCAGATTCTCGGCGGTCTGGAAAGCCACTTCCTGGGCCGCCCCGCCGGCGTGGATCACGTAGACGTCGCAGCCCGCAGCACCAAGTTCGGGGGCGCTCCGTTGCAGCAGCTCGAGAACCCGCTCGACGCCGATCGCAAAACCGCAGGCCGGCGCAGGATTGCCGCCGAGCATCGCGATCAGCGGATCGTAACGCCCACCACCGCAAATCGTAAGGCCGTCCTCGTTGACCCACTCGAATACCGTGAGATTGTAGTAGTCAAGACCGCGGACCAGGCGCGGGTTGATGCGAAACCCCACGTTGTTGGCGCGCAGCAGCTGCTGGACCGCGGTGAAATGGGCCAGAGATTCGGTGCCGAGAAACTCTCCCAGGCGCGGCGCGGCCTCGACCAGCGCCTGCATCGCGGGATTCTTGGTGTCGAGAATGCGCAGCGGATTGGAGTGCAGCCGGCGCTGGGCATCGCCGTCGAGCTGGTCGCGATGCGCCTCGAAATAGGCGATCAGCG
>JAHEMI010000024.1 GCA_024643785.1 Burkholderiaceae bacterium | reverse complement strand
GCGCGCAGCGCGGCGAGCTGGCCGCGCGCGTCGCTGGCTTCGAGAAAATCGATCTCTTCCTCGGGAAAATCCAGCGTCGCCTCGACCAGCATGCGCAGGTTGACCAGCGCCTCGACCAGGGCGCCGACCGCCCGCGAGAACTCGCCTTCGAGCGAACGGGTGGCCGAGCGCGCGGCCTGCTCGGTGCTGGCGTCGATGAGGTCGGCGACCGCCTCCGCCTGGGCGAGGTCGAGTTTGTCGTTGAGGAACGCGCGCTCGGTGAACTCGCCGGGCCGCGCCAGTCTGATTTCGCTGCCGACGCCGCCAGCGCGCCCGGCTTCGAGCACCCGCTCCAGCAGCATCCGCAGAACCACCGGGCCGCCGTGGCCCTGGAGCTCAAGCACGTCCTCGCCGGTGTAGGAGTGGGGAGCGGGGAAATGGATCGCGACGCCGCGGTCGATGGCGCTGCCGTCGGCGGCGCGAAACGCCGCGTAGGTCGCCTGGCGCGGCACCAGCACCCGGCCGATCAGCGCGGCAATCACCGGCGCCAGGTCGGCGCCCGAAACCCGTACGACGCCGATTCCGCCGCGCCCGGGGGCGGTGGCCACCGCCGCGATGCCCGGGCGCGCCACCACAGCTTGCGCTGGTGAGCTGGCGGCACTCACCCCGGCCGGGCCGGTGCGGCTCAGGCCTTCTTGGTCCCGCCGGCGATCTTCTTGTTGATCACCCATTGCTGCGCAATCGAATAGACGTTGTTGACCAGCCAGTAGAGCACGAGCCCGGAGGGGAAGAAGAAGAACATCACCGAGAACACCAGCGGCATCAACATCATCATCTTGGCCTGCATCGGATCCGGCGGTGTCGGATTGAGCTTGACCTGGATGAACATCGTCACCGCCATTACCAGCGGCAGGATGTAGAACGGATCGGGCGCGGCCAGGTCATGGATCCAGCCCAGCCACGGGGCGCTGCGCATCTCGACCGATGCGAGCAGCACCCAGTAGAGCGAAATGAAGACCGGGATCTGGACCACGATCGGCAGGCAGCCGCCGAGCGGATTGATCTTCTCCTGCTTGTAGAGCTCCATCATCGCCTGGTTCAGCTTGACGCGGTCGTCGCCATAACGCTCCTTCAGCGCCGTGAGTCGCGGCGCCACCGCCTTCATCCGGGCCATCGAGCGATAGCTCGCGGCCTGGAGCGGGAAAAACAGCGTCTTGACGACGATGGTCAGCAACACGATCGCCCAGCCCCAGTTGCCGACCAGCGAGTGGAGCTTCTCCAGCAGCCAGTAGATCGGCTTGGCGATCACCGTCAGCCAGCCGTAGTCGACGACCAGGTCCAGCCCCGGCGCCACTTTCTCGAGCACGTTCTGGTCCTGGGGTCCGGCGTAGAGCCTGGTCGAGAGCTCCTTGGTAGCCCCCGGCGCGAGTTCCGCCACCTGCTGCTTGACGCCGACCGAGTAGAGGTTGGTGTCGACCTTGCGGGTGTAGAACTGGTGCTCGATGCCCTGGGCCGGCACCCACGCGGCGACGAAGTAGTGCTGGATCATCCCCACCCAGCCGTCCGGCGCGTTGGCGACCTGGTCGGCCTTGCCGGATTCGATGTCGTCGAACTTGATCTTCTTGAACTTGGTGGCCTCGGTGTAGATCGCCGGTCCGGTGAAGGTGCTGTAGAACCGCGACTCGCCCGCCACCTTGTGCTCGTCGCGGGTCAGCTGCATGTACAGCGTTGGCGTAAGGGTGGTGGTGCCGACATTGGTGACCTCGTCGCGCACTGCGACCAGGTAGGAGCCGCGCTCGAGCGTATAAGTTCGCTGGAGCTTGATTCCACCGCTGGTCGCCGACATCTTCAGCGCCACGCTGGCGGCCCCGGGCGCGAGCGCGACGGGTCCGGCCGAGTCGAAGGTGAACTCGCTGCGATGGGTCGGGAAGCTGGTGCCCTCGGGAGCGCCGATCAGGCCGCTCTGGGCGAGGTAGATGGCCCCCGGTCGATCGTCCATCAGGACGACATTGCGGGTCTTGTCGTCGGCGTTGCGATGCTTGAGCAATTCCGCCCGGCGAATCTGGCCGCCCATCGGGTCGATCTCGAGGGCCAGCACGTCATTGCTGAACCGGAGCGTCTGGGCCGCTGCAATCGTGGCCTGTGCCGGCACCGCCTCGGCGCCGGAGCTGCTGGCCGCCGGCGTTGCTGGCAGCGCCGGTGGCACGCTGGCGTCGGTTGGCGCGGTCTTCGCGCCAGCCGGCCCCTGGTTGGCCGCTTGCTGGGTCGTGGTCGGGCCGCCGAACATCGACGGCCGCCCGTTGTGCCGCTGCCAACCGTCCCACAGGAACAGGATCGACATCGAGAAGATGACCCAAAGGATGATGCGCTGGATTTGCATGGCTTTCATTGGTGCCGTTCAGTGTGCTGCACCGCCACGGAGGACGAACAGCGACAGGTCGATGGATGGGTAGATGCAACCGCCGGAACCTCGTCGATCCCGCTGCCTCCCCACGGGTGGCAGCGCGCGATCCGGCGCAAGGCCAGGGCGGAGCCGTGAGCCGCGCCGTGGCGCTTGATGGCCTCGATCGCGTACTCGGAACAGGTGGGCAGGTAGCGGCAGCGTGGCGCCAGCCATGGGCTTACCGCCGCCCGATAGAAGCGTACCAGCGCCAGCAGGACGACGCGCATCACTGGGCCTGGTGCCGGGGTGCGGCGGTGGCCACGGCTGCCATCAGGTGATCGAGCTCGGTCCGCCACAAACGCTTGCGCGCACCCTGGGCAAGCAGCGCGAAGCCTTGCGGCCGGCTCACCAGGCGCAACAGCGCCGATGGCGCAACCGCCGCTGCGCCGGCCGGTGCCGCCGGTTCGGCAGAGCCGACCGGAGCGCAGGCAGCGCGCCACGCTTCCCGCGCTACGCGGCGCACCGTGTTGCGGTCCACGGCCCGCTTGAGCTGGCGTTTGGGAATGGCCATCAGCAATTCTATGCCCTGGGTGTGGGGCGATTCCGTGCCGCTGAATCGCGGCAGGGCGAGCGTGAAATGCTCGCTGCGCAGCAGAGGTCCGCGGCGCGGTCGTCTCGACGTTTGTTCCGGCGCCACCGGAGGTGCAGATCGTGCAGCAGCCGGGGTCAGACGCTCAGGCGCTTGCGACCCTTGGCGCGGCGGGCGTTGATCACCAGCCGCCCCCCTTTGCTCCTCATCCTGACGAGGAAGCCATGGGTGCGCTTGCGTTTGACGACCGAAGGCTGGTAAGTGCGTTTCATTTGATTTCTCCGCGTCCGGAGCCGGTAATTGGGAAAAGCCCGTAATTACAACGCATTAGGGGCCAGATTGTCAATTGCGCCGTTGGCCATGCCCCCCCGGACGGAGTAGAATGGCGGCTCAATGCAGGTGGTCGGCAAGCGCGGTATTTGAAGCGCTGGTTGGCTTTTGCGCCTTTTTCGTCTGGCTCACTGATGCTCGAACGCTGGCACAGTTGCGTGACCCGGCTGGAAGCCGAGTTGCCCGCAGCTCAATTCATACCCTGGATCAAGCCGCTCATTTTCCGCGGCTACGATGAAGGCGATCATCTGCTGCGCCTGGGTGTGCCCAGTTCGCTGAAACTCAATTTCGTCCGCGCCCAGTTCGAGGAGCGGATCGTCGAGATCGCCCGCGAGGTTTTCGGTAGCGACGAACTGTCCGTCAGCATCGAGTTGTGCCAGCAGGGCGGCAACGGGACCACCGGCGCGGCCCGGAGCCAGGCACAGGCAGGCTCCCCTGCGGGCGAAACGCGGGATGCCCCGCGCTCCGACGACACTGCGGAGACCACCGAAACCGGCGACGATGACAACAATCCGTTCGCGGCCCAGGAATCGGACTTCACCCCCAACAGCCGCACGCGGTTGCGCCCCGACCTCTCGTTCGATAATTTCGTCCACGGCAAGGCCAACCAGATTGCGATATCGGCGATGCTGCAGGTCGCCGAACGTCCCGGCCGGGCCTACAACCCATTGTTCCTCTACGGCGGGGTAGGGCTGGGCAAGACCCACCTGATCCACGCTGTCGGCAACGCGATCGTCGCTCGCGCCCCCAACGCCCGCGTGCTCTACGTTCACGCGCAGGAATATTTTGACGAGATGGTGCGCGCGATCCAGCGCAAGACACCGCAGGAATTCAAGCGCAAGTACCAGTCGCTCGACCTGCTGCTGATCGACGACATCCAGTTCCTGGGGGGCAAGGAGCGCACCCAGGAGGAGTTCTTCTACACCTTCGAGGCGATGTTCTCGGCGCGCAAGCAGTTGATCATCACCAGCGACACCTACCCGCGGGAACTTAGCGAGTTCAAGGACCGGCTGGTTTCGCGGCTCGGTTCCGGGCTGATCGTCGAGATCGAGCCGCCGGAGTTGGAGATGCGCGTCGCGATCCTGCTCAAGAAGGCCGAGGTCAGCGGCGTGGTGCTCCCGGAAGACGCCGCCTTCTTCATTGCCAAACACCTGCGCTCCAACGTGCGGGAGCTCGAGGGGGCGCTGCTCAGGGTGATCGCGTTTGCGCGTTTTCGCGAGAAACCGATCAACGCCGAACTCGCCCGCGAGGCCCTCAAGGACCTGCTCGAACTCAACCGCGCGCCGGTCTCGATCGACGCGATCCAGCGCACCGTGGCCGAGTTCTTCCAGATCAAGGTTGCGGACATGTACTCGAAGCGGCGGCCGGCACATATCGCCCGTTCGCGCCAGGTGGCAATGTACTTCGCCAAGGAATTCACCCAGAAGAGCTTTCCGGAGATCGGCGAGGCATTTGGCGGACGCGACCACACCACGGTGATGCACGCAGTCAAGCGCATCGCCGAACTGCGCCAGCACGACCCGGAGTGGAATCGCCAGCTCCACGTGCTGGAACAGACATTGCGGGGCTGACTGGTGACGAAGCTGGATAACCCTGTGCATAGCGGCTTGATGAAGCCCTGGGAAGCTCGGGACAACCTGCCCGAGAAGGCGGCAGCGCTGAAAGTTGCCCAAACTTTCCACCGCCGCGAGACACTATGTCCACAAGGCAAAATCAAGGGCAATCCTTACGCACGTCCTAGTTCAACGGTCTTATCCACAGGGTTTATCGGCGTACAGAGAACAACAGCAGGAAGGAATAAAACATCATGCAGATGATCAAAGCACATCGCGATGCAATCCTCAAACCGTTGCAAACTGTTGCCGGCATAGTAGAACGCCGTCATACCTTGCCGATTCTCGCCAACGTTCTGCTGACCAAGAGCGGCGCGGATGTTTCTTTCCTGGCAACCGACGTCGAGATCCAGATTCGCACCACCGCCGCGCTGGGAGTCGGCAGTGAAGGCGGAGCGATCACGGTGTCGGCGCGCAAGCTGATCGATATCCTGCGCTCACTGCCTGACAGTTCAGAGGTCAGCATCGGAGTCAGCAACAAGAAGGCGACGATAGTTGCGGGCCGCAGCCGGTTTTCGCTGCAGACCCTGGGGGCCGAGGACTTCCCGACGGTATCGGTCAGCGAGAATTTCGGGGCCAGCTTCACCCTGCCCCAGAACGAACTCAAGCGGCTCTTCCACATGGTCCATTTCGCAATGGCCCAGCAGGATATCCGCTACTACCTCAATGGCCTGATGCTGCTCACCGACGGTTCTGCGGTCAGGGTCGTTGCCACCGACGGACACCGCCTCGCCTACTGCGAGACCGAGCTCGAGGGCGCGAACCTGGCGCGGCAGGAAGTGATCATTCCGCGCAAGACAGTACTTGAACTGCAGCGTCTGCTGGGCGACAACGACGAGCCGGTGAGGATCGACGTGGCATCGAACCAGCTGCGAATCTCGTTCGGCGAGGTCGAGATGATCACCAAGCTGATCGAGGGCAAGTTCCCTGATTACCAGCGGGTGATCCCGAGTGGCTATACCAAGCGCCTGCTGATCAGCCGCGACGTGCTGGCTGGCGCCCTGGGGCGGGCGTCGATCCTCACCAGCGACAAGTTCAAGGGCGTGCGCCTGCTGGTCTCGACCGCGGAACTGAAGGTCCAGATCACCAATACCGAGCAGGAGGAGGCCAGCGAGGAGCTGGAAGCCGACTACATTGGCGAGCCCGTCGACATCGGGTTCAACGTCAGCTATCTCCAGGACGTGCTCGGCAACCTCAAGTCCGACCAGATCCAGATCGAACTGGGAGACTCGAACACCAGCGCGCTGCTCACCGTCCCCGACGACCAGAGCTTCAAGTACGTCGTGATGCCGATGCGCATCTGATCATTGGCACACCTTTGCATTGCAAGTGAGAAACCCAGGACATGAATCAAGCATCAGCGGACTATAACGAGACCGGAATCCAGATCCTCGAAGGACTGGCTGCGGTCCGCAAGCGTCCTGGGATGTACGTCGGCGACACGTCTGACGGCACCGGACTCCACCACCTGGTCTTCGAGGTGGTCGACAACTCGATCGACGAGGCGCTGGCCGGGCACTGCGACGAGATCGTCGTCACCATCCATACCGACAACTCGATCTCGGTAACCGACAACGGCCGCGGCATCCCCACCGGGATCAAGTGGGACGACAAGCACCTTCCCAAGCGCAGCGCTGCCGAGATCGTGATGACCGAGCTGCACGCCGGCGGCAAGTTCGACCAGAACAGCTACAAGGTCTCGGGCGGCCTGCACGGCGTGGGCGTGAGCTGCGTCAACGGCCTCTCGAAGTGGCTGCGGCTGGTGGTCAGGCGCGATGGCAAGGCGCACTTCATGGAGTTCCACGCCGGTGTTCCCCAGGACCGCGAAACTCTGGTGAAGGACGGGGTCGAATACTCCCCGATCAAGGTCACCGGAACCACCGAGAAGCGCGGCACCGAAGTGCACTTCCTGCCCGACGCTGAAATTTTCGGGACTTTCGAATTTCACTACGAGATCCTGGCCAAGCGCCTGCGCGAACTGAGCTTCCTCAACAACGGCGTGCGCATCAGGCTGGTCGACAAGCGCCAGAACAAGGAGGACGACTTTGCGTTCGAGGGCGGGGTTCGCGGTTTCGTCGAGTACATCAATCGCACCAAGAACGTGATCCACCCGACCGTCTTCCAGGCGACCGGATCGCGCCAGACCGACAACGGGATGACCATCAGCATCGACGTCTCGATGCAGTGGAACGACAGCTACAGTGAACAGGTGCTGTGCTTCACCAACAACATCCCGCAGCGCGATGGCGGCACCCACCTGACCGGCCTGCGCGCCGCCATGACCAGGGTGATGAACAAGTACATCGAGGAGAACGAATTCGCCAAGAAGGCGAAGGTCGACACCTCGGGCGACGACATGCGCGAAGGCCTGACCTGCGTGCTCTCGGTCAAGCTGCCCGAGCCCAAGTTCTCGTCGCAGACCAAGGACAAGCTGGTGTCCTCCGAGGCGCGGGCGCCGGTCGAGGATATCGTGGCCAAGACCCTGGAGGAGTTTCTCGCCGAGACTCCCAACGACGCCAAGATCATCTGCAGCAAGATCGTCGATGCCGCCCGGGCCCGCGAGGCTGCCCGGCGGGCCCGCGACATGACGCGCAGGAAAGGCCTGCTCGACGGGATGGGCCTGCCCGGCAAGCTCGCCGACTGCCAGGAAAAGGACCCGACCAAGTGCGAGATCTTCATCGTCGAGGGTGACTCGGCCGGCGGCTCGGCCAAGCAAGGGCGCGACCGCAAGTTCCAGGCGGTCCTGCCGCTCCGGGGCAAGGTGCTCAACGTCGAGCGGGCGCGCTTCGACAAGGTGATCTCGTCGGACCAGATCGCCACGCTGATAACCGCGCTTGGCACCAGCATCGGGCCGGAGTACGACGTCGACAAGCTGCGCTATCACCGCATCATCCTGATGACCGACGCCGACGTCGACGGCAGCCATATCCGCACCCTGTTGCTGACCTTCTTCTATCGCCAGATGCCGGACCTGGTCGAGCGCGGGCACATCTACATCGCCCAGCCGCCGCTCTACAAGGTCAAGCACGGCAAGGACGAGCGCTACCTCAAGGACGACCACGAGCTGAACCAGTACATGCTCGCGCTCGCTCTCGATGGCGCGGAGTTGATGCCCGGTGCCGGCCAGGAGCCGATCAACGGCGATGCGCTCGGCGCGCTGGCGCGCAAGTACCTGGTCGCCGAAGCAGTGATCGGCCGGCTCGAAAAGATCATCGACCCCGATGCCTTGCGCGCGGTGCTCGAGGGCATTGCGTTGAAGCTCGAGGACGAGACCGCCGCCAAACTCTCGGCGGCACGGCTTCATGAGCAGATGACCAGGCTCGCGGTGCTGCGCAAGGAGGACGCCCCGGGCGTGATGGCGCGCTACAACGCGCACAGCGAGCAGTGGCAACTGCAGGTAACGCGCACCCACCACGGCAACGTCAAGGCCTCGGTGATCGATGTCGACTTCGTGATGTCGGCCGACTACGCCGCGCTGGCCGACTGCGCCGAGACCGTGGGCGGATTGATTGGCGCCGGCGCCGAAGTCCGGCGCGGGGCCGGCGACAAGCAACGCGCGCAAGCGGTGGTCGATTTCCGCGGCGCGATCCGCTGGCTGCTCGCCGAGGCCGAGCGCGGGGTCAGCCGCCAGCGCTACAAGGGCTTGGGCGAAATGAACGCCGAGCAGCTCTGGGAAACGACCATCGACCCGAACGCCCGCCGTCTGCTCAAGGTGCAGATCGAGGACGCGATCGCGGCCGACGAACTGTTTGTCACGCTGATGGGCGACAACGTCGAACCGCGCCGCGCCTTCATCGAGGAGAACGCGCTGATCGCGCGCAACATCGACGCCTGAGGCCTGCAGGAGGCGGCGTCACCTGCCGACCTCCTGGATCAGGTCTGCCAGGGTCTGAAGTTCGATCAGCCGCGGCGTCGAACTGCGCGCGACCAGCGCGATCGTGCGTTTGGGGGCCGGATCGCGCACCGGCCTCACCACCAGTTCGGGGCTGTCAACCAGCCCGCTGCGCACGGCCATTTCGGGGATCAGCCCGACGCCGAACCCCGATTCGACCATCTGCACCAGCGTCAGCAGGCTGGTCGCCTCGACGCTTTCCGGCGTCTCGTTGCGCGTCGTGCTGCACGCCGACAGGATGTGGTCGCGCAGGCAGTGCCCCTCCTCGAGCAGCAACAGCCGGTCGGACAGCGCGGCGGTGATCTGGAGTTGCCGAGCCCGCAGCTCGGGGTCGCTCCTGAGCCCGACGACACGCAGTGCGTCATCGAACAGCGGCCTGACCAGGAGCTGCCCTGTTTCGTAGGGCAGGGCGATCAGCGCGAAGTCGAGATCGCCATCATTGAGCCGGGCCAGCAGATTGGCCGTCAGGTCTTCGCGCAACGCCAGCCGCAAGCGCGGGTAACGCTCGCGCAACGCCTGCATCGTCGGCGGCACCAGGAACGGCGCGATCGTCGGGATCACCCCGAGCCGCAACAGCCCGGCCATCGGTTCGCCGGCCGCCGCCGCAAAATCGGCGAGGTCCTGGGCTTCGGCCAGGATGGTTCGCGAGCGCGCTACTACCGCGCTTCCGGTCGGCGTCATCAGCACCGTCTGCCGGTCGCGTTCCACCAGGCTGGCGCCCAGCAGCGCCTCCAGTTCCTTCAGTGCCGCGCTCAAGGTCGACTGGGTCACGAAGCAGGATTCGGCGGCACGCGTGAAATTCAGCTGCTCCGAGAGGGCAACCAGATATTGCAGTTGGCGCAGTGAGGGCAAGGCGGCCATGGGCTGTTCTCGTAATCGAATTTAACGATTATAACGAGCAATATTATTCGTTGGATTGTTTATGGCCGTTTGCCGAGAATGGGCACCGTCGCACTTACCAATAACCCGCAAACAGGAGCAAGCATCATGAACAAATCCTTGATCAACAGCGAAATCATGGCCTTCGACGCAACCGCCTATCACCAGGGCCAGTTCACCGAGGTCAGCGAAGCCGAGCTCAAGGGGAAGTGGTCGGTAGTGTTCTTCTACCCGGCCGATTTCACCTTTGTCTGCCCGACCGAACTGGGCGATCTCGCCGACCACTACGCCGAGTTCCAGAAGATGGGAGTCGAGATCTACTCGGTTTCGACCGACACCCACTTCACCCACAAGGCCTGGCACGACAGTTCCGAGACCATCGGCAAGATCCAGTTCCCGATGATCGGCGATCCGACCGGGGTGATCACCCGCAACTTCGGCGTGATGATCGAGGAAGAGGGCCTGGCCGAGCGGGGCACTTTCGTGATCGACCCCCAGGGCCGGATCCAGATCGTCGAGATCAACGCCGGCGGCATCGGCCGCAACGCCGCGGAACTGCTGCGCAAGGTCAAGGCGGCCCAGTACGTGGCCAGCAATCCCGGCGAAGTCTGCCCGGCCAAATGGCAGGAAGGCGAGGCCACGCTCGCCCCGTCGCTGGACCTGGTCGGCAAGATCTGAGTCCCGGCACCGCTCCCGGGCGTTTCCCGGGAGCGGTAGTGCAGCGCCGCCCACTCAAGGAGAATCATCATGCTCGAAGCCAAGCTCAAGACCCAGCTCAAAACCTACCTCGAACGCCTGCAACAGCCGATCGAGATCGTCGCCTCGCTCGACGACAGCGCCAAGGCGCGCGAGATGCAGCAGATGCTCGCCGAGATCGCCGGCCTGTCGCCGCTGATCACCCTGAGCGCGGATGGGAGCGCCGCGCGCCGGCCATCATTCGCCGTGGGCCGGCCCGGCGAGAGCGCACGCGTGCACTTTGCCGGCATCCCGCTGGGCCATGAGTTCACTTCGCTGGTGCTGGCGCTGCTCCAGGTCGGCGGCCATCCGTCCAAGGTCGCGGCCGCGCTGGTCGAGAGCATCGGGGCGCTGGAGGGCGAGTTCCGCTTCGAGACCTTTGTCTCGCTGTCGTGCCACAACTGCCCCGACGTGGTCCAGGCACTCAACCTGATGGCGGTGCTCAACCCCGGCGTCGAGAGCGTGATGATCGACGGCGCGCTGTTCCAGGACGAGGTTGAGGCGCGCCAGATCATGGCGGTGCCGACGGTGTTCCTCAATGGCGAGGTCTTTGGCCGGGGCCGGATGAGCCTCGAGGAAATCGTCGCCCGGCTCGACAGCGGCGCCGCCCGGCGCGATGCCGCGGCGCTGGCAGACCGGGATCCATTCGACGTGCTGGTGGTCGGCGGTGGCCCCGGCGGCGCCTCGGCGGCCATCTACGCGGCCCGCAAGGGCATCCGCACCGGGGTCCTGGCCGAGCGCTTTGGCGGCCAGGTTCTCGACACCCTGGCAATCGAGAACCTGATCTCGGTGCCGCGCACCGAGGGGCCCAAACTCGTTGCCGCGCTCGAGCAGCACGTGCGCGAGTACGACGTCGACATCATCAACCTGCAGCGCGCCGAAGCACTGGTTCCGGCCGGTGCCGACGGGCTGCACGCCGTGCGCCTGGCCAACGGCGCGACGCTCAGGGCCAGGAGCGTGATCGTCGCCACCGGCGCGCGCTGGCGCGAAATCAACGTGCCCGGCGAGCAGCGCTACCGCGGCCACGGCGTCGCCTACTGCCCGCATTGCGACGGACCGCTATTCAAGGGCAAGCGGGTGGCGGTAATCGGTGGCGGCAACTCCGGCGTCGAGGCGGCCATCGACCTCGCCGGCCTGGTAGCACACGTTACCGTGCTGGAGTACGACAGCAAGTTGCGGGCCGACGCCGTTCTGCTCGAGCGGCTGCGCAGCCTGCCCAACGTCACCATCGTCGCCAACGCCCAGACCACCGAGGTCACCGGCGACGGCCAGAAGGTGACCGGACTGGTGTACCGCGACCGCGCGAGCGGTGCGGAGCGCAGCCTGGAGGTCGCGGGCGTTTTCGTGCAGATCGGCCTGCTCCCCAATACCGACTGGCTCAAGGAAACGGTCGAGCTCTCGCCACGCGGGGAGATCGTGGTCGACGCGCGCGGCGCGACTTCGCTGCCCGGGGTCTTTGCCGCGGGCGACGCCACCACCGTGCCGTTCAAGCAGATCAGCATCGCGATGGGCGAGGGCGCCAAGGCCAGTCTGTCGGCCTTCGATCACCTGATCCGCAGTTCCGCTCCGGCCGCCGCCCATTGACCCTATCTGCCCGATCCGGTCGGACAAGGCGACACACGTCTTGGGTATGACCGATAATCCGGGCATGGGCGCCGCCTCGGCGCACCTCTCGCATGGAGGTAGGGATGGATTTCGCATATTCGCCGAAGGTGCTCGAGCTGCAAAGCCGCGTCAACGAGGTCATGGAACGCTGGATCCTGCCGGCCAACCCGCGCTGGACCGCGGACGTCGAGCGCGGCGTGTTCCCGCCGCCGGTGGTCGAGGAGATCAAGGCCTACGCCAAGTCCGAGGGACTGTGGAACATGTTCCTGCCGGGGCTGCGCGCCAACGAGCCCGGCACCCGGCTGACCAACCTCGAGTACGCGCCGCTGGCCGAGATCATGGGCCGCATTCCCTGGGCTTCGGAGGTGTTCAACTGCAATGCCCCCGATACCGGCAACATGGAGCTGCTGCACCAGTTCGCGACGCCAGACCAGTACGAGCGCTGGCTGCGCCCGCTGCTCGACGGCGAGATCCGCTCGGCCTTCGCGATGACCGAGCCCGACGTCGCTTCGTCGGACGCGACCAACATCCGCACCTCGATCAGGCGCGAAGGCAACGAGTACGTGATCAACGGCCGCAAGTGGTTCATCTCGAATGCCGCGCATCCGAATTGCACGATTGCGATCGTGATGGGGGTCTCCAACGAGGCCGAGGACGCGGCCCGCCACGCCCGTCACAGCATGGTGCTGGTGCCGATGGACACTCCCGGGGTCACGGTGGTGCGCAACATCCCGATCATGAGTCACATCTCGCCCGACGGGCACTGCGAGATCACGTTCCGCAACGTCCGCGTGCCGGTGGAAAACCTGCTTGGCGAGGAGGGTGCCGGGTTTGCCATGGCCCAGGCGCGCCTCGGGCCGGGGCGGATTCACCACTGCATGCGCACCATCGGCCAATGCGAGGTCGCGCTCGAGCTGATGTGCGACCGGGCGCTGGAGCGGCGCACCTTCGGCAAGTACCTCGCCGAGTACGCCAACATCCAGGACTGGATCGCCGACTCGCGGGTCGAGATCGACCAGGCGCGCCTGCTGGTCCTGCAGGCCGCCTGGAAGATCGACGAGCTCGGCAACAAGGCCGCGCGCATCGACGTCTCGGCGATCAAGCTGATCGCCGGGCGGCTCCAGACCAGGGTCGTCGACCGCGCGATGCAGGTTTTCGGCGGGATGGGACTGACCCCGGACACGCCGCTCGCCTATCTCTGGACCTGGGGCCGGGCGCTGCGTTTCTTCGACGGGCCGGATCAGGTGCACCTGCGCAACGTCGCTCGCAACGAGCTCGGCAAGGCGCGGGCCAACCCGGGACGCAGCGCCGCCTACTTCACGCTGCCCTCTGACCTCGAATCCCCGCCCGGCGGCGGTTCCCGCTGACGCCGTCCTGACGAGACCCGGGGCCCGCGATCCGATGACGCCACCAGGCGCGACGATGGCCGCCTCGCTGGGTGCGGCCCTGCGCAGCGCGGCTGCGGATTGCCCGGAGCAGCCCTTCATCCGGATGGCGGCCGGTGAATGGAGCTACGCCACGGTCGATGCCGAGTCGGATCGGGTCGCCGCCGGCCTGGCGGCGCTGGGGGTGACGCGCGGCGCCAACGTCAGCCTGATGCTGCCCAACTGCATCGAGTTCGTGATCCTGTGGTTCGCGCTCGCCAAGCTCGGCGCGGTCACGGCGCCGGTCAACACCTCGTTTCGCGGCGAATTGCTGGCCAACGCCATCAACCTCGTCGACAGTCATCTGCTGCTGGTCCACGAATCCCTGCTCGAGCCTCTGGCCGAGGTGCGCGCGAAACTGGGCGCGATCGAGTCGGTGGTGCTGGTCGGCGAGCGCGAGCGGGCCGGATTCCGCTCCTACCGCAGCCTGCGCGAGGCCAGCGCCGGGGCGCCGCCGGCAGCCGGGGATATCGCTGGCGACGAGCTTTGCCTGCTGCTCTACACCTCGGGCAGCACCGGGGCCTCGAAGGCGGCGATGATCCCGCACCGCTTCGTGCTGGCTCATGGGCAGCTGGCCATCGACGGGCTCGGACTGCACCGGGACGACGTGCTCTATTGCCCCTACCCGCTATTTCATCTCGACGCCACCGTGATGACGGTGGTCCCGGCGCTGCTGTTGCGTGCCGTGGCCGCCATCGGCGAGCGCTTCAGCGTGTCGCGCTACTGGCAGGAGATGCGCGCTCTGCGCGCCACCGTGTTCGACTTCATGGGCGCGACCCTGGCCATGCTCCACAAGCAGCCGCCTTCGCCCCAGGATCGCGACCACCAGGCGCGGCTGGGCTGGGGCGTGCCGCTGCCGGCGTGGGCGCCGGAATTCGAGGCGCGCTTCGGTTGCCGGCTGGTCGAGCTCTACGGCCTGACCGAGGCGGGAACCATGATCTACACCCCGCAGGACCAGCCCCGGCGCGTTGGTTCATGCGGCAAGCTGCTCGGGCCGTTCCAGGTCCGGTTGCTCGACGAGGATGGCCTCGAGGTGCCCAACGGCGAGCTCGGCGAGCTGGTGATCCGGCCGCTGGCGCCGGCAATCATCATGCAGGGCTACTACGGCATGCCCGAGGCCACGGTGGCGGCATTTCGCGACCTCTGGTTCCACACCGGAGACCTGCTGCGCCAGGACGGCGAGGGGTATTTCTATTTCGTCGGCCGGCGCAAGGACGTGGTCCGGCGCCGCGGCGAGAACATCTCCGCCGCCGAGGTCGAAGAGCAAGTCTGTGCCCACCCGGCGGTGCTCGAGTGCGCGGTGATTGGCGTGGCGAGCGAGCTGAGCGAAGAGGAGGTGATGGCCTGCGTCGTGGCGCGGCCGGGGGCAACGCTGGAGCCCTCCGAGCTGGCCGAGTTCTGTGGCCGCAAGCTGGCCCGTTTCATGGCGCCGCGCTACTTTCGCGTGCTGGCGGCACTGCCCAAGACGCCGACCGACAAGGTCGAGAAATTCCGCCTGCGCGCGCAAGGAGTGACCGCCGACACCTGGGATAGCGAACGGGCGCAGCCAGCGCTCCCGAGCTCGCCCGGCAACTGATCCGCCCGAGGAGAAACTGATGGCTTACGTGACACTCACAAGCGAAGGTCCGGTCAGCGTGGTGACGCTCAACCGGCCCGAGCGGCTCAACGCAATCGGCGCGCAACTGCTCGCCGAACTGCATCAGGCGCTGGTGCAGGCACAGGCCGACCCGGTGACGCGGGTGATCGTGTTGACCGGCGCCGGACGGGCGTTCTGCGCCGGCGACGACCTCAAGGAATTCGGCGACCAGGCGGCTGGCCCCGAGGTGATCGAACGGACCTGCAAGCAGATCCAGCAGATCACCCACGACCTGATGTTCGGGCCCAAGCTGGTGATCGGCGCGGTCCATGGCTACGCCGTCGGCGGCGGCTTCGAATGGGTGCTCAACTGCGACCTGGTGGTGGCGGCCGACAACCTGGTGTGCTTCTTTCCCGAGATGGCGCTGGGCCACTTCGTGACCGGCGGCGTCACCTGCCTGCTGCCGCAGGCGCTGGGCCACCAGCGCACGATGGAGCTGATCGTGCTCGGTGAGCGCCAGGACGCCGCGGCATTGCAGCGCCTCGGACTGGTCAACCGCGTAGTCCCGCTGGCCGAGCTGATGGCGCAGGCGATGGAAATGGCGCAGCAGGTGGCGACGCGCTCGGCCAACGCCACCGGGCTGCTGAAGCGGGTCATCACGCAGGACCTGGGGAGCCAGTTGCGCGCCGCGCTCGACGCCGAGCAGCGCGCCGCGATGGCGTGCTTCGCCGATCCCGATACCGCGGCACGGATCGGAGGGTTCAATGGCGGGCGCAGTTGAGGCCTTCCTGCGCCAACCACCGGGAGAACAACCATGAACAGCCCAGCGACCCCGCGCGGACAGCTCTGCATCTGGACCGACGTCGAGCGCGAGCACGAGCGTGATTTCAACCGCTGGTACGACCGCGAGCACATGCAGGAACGGGTTGCGATCGCCGGCTTCCAGTCGGCGCGGCGCTTTCGCGCAATCGGCGCGTCGCCGCGCCCCTATCTGGCGCTCTATTACACCGACTCGCTGGCGGTGTTCCGCAGCGCGGCGTATCGCGCCGCGTTTGCCAACCAGACCGAATGGTCGTTGCGCAATTTCGCGCGCATGCGTGCCACCCAGCGCCGGGTCGGCGAACTGGCGATCGAATTGGGCGCTGGCGAAGGCGCCGCCCTGGCACTGCTGGTGGTGCCCGCGGGACAGTGCTCGCTGGTGCCATTGCGCGCAGCGCTGGCCGACGCGGTCGAACAGGACGGGGTCGTGCAGGCCGCGGTGCTGTGCACCGAGGTCGGGCTGTCGGCGCCGCTCACGCCCGACGCACCACCGGCGCCGGCCGACGCCCTGGTGATGATCGAGGCGAGCGCCGCCGGGCCCGCGCTTGAACAAGCCGCGGAGATCGCCCGTTCGCTCACGCTCTCCGGGGAGATTCACGCCTTCGAGATGCTCTGGCGCCTGGGCGCATGAACCGCAACGGTGGACAACTGCCGCGCAACCGGTGGACAAGCGCGGCTCCCGGCCGGCGCCAGTGGTGGGCGCTCAGCTGGCCAGGTCGTACTCGATCCGGGTGATCCGGCCGCGCCAGTAGGGCAATTCCCCGGCCGGGAGCAGCCAGGACACCTCGCCATCCAGGGGCACCAGCATGCCGCCGCGCTCGCCGTAGTTCCAGAATCGACCACGCCACGGAGTGGGTACTGACTTACCGGCAACCAGGCGGTCGCGGGCGCTGGCCTCGACCGACTCGATCAGGCCGTCGGTGGAGAACCGGAAGACCAGGCTGACTTCGCGCTCGCCGTCGCTCAAGGTGCCGCGGGCCGAATCGGCGTCGATCGCCTCCCAGCGCACGCCCTGGCTGGGGAGCAGCGCGGTGGGATACCAGGCGGCCTCGGCGAAGAAGCGCAGCAGCTCGCCGTCGGCGAGCGGGCCGGAGTCGCGCAAGTCAACCAGCCCCACCAGGCCCATCAGCGCCACGCGCAGAATCCCTTCGCCTCCGACATAAGCGTCGTGCGCCCGTACCGCCACGCCTGGCAGCAAAGCGATCCGCGCGCTCCAGTCGAACCCGGGGCGGCCCAGCGTTACCAGCTGATCCGAACTGAATGGCTTCCAGCGCTCACCGTCGGCGGCGAGGTTGAAGCTGCCCGAGTGCTCGATGTGAACCCCGCACACCAGCGGTTGTTCCACGCGCAGCGCGCGCCGCAAGTAGCGCTGCACCGGCGCCGGCAACGCCTCGAGCTCGCCAGCAGCGACGTTCCGGGGCGCGACCGGCCTACTGGCGGCGGCGAGGCGCGAACGCAGGTCGCGGCCCAACGATTGCCAGCGCCGGTTGCCGTACAGCAGGAGTGCGCCCAGGACGCCAATCGTCGTGACGGCAATCAACAGGAACGTTGTCGGCATCTCGGCGCTGCTCCGCAGTGGCTCACGCTTCGGTCGGTGGCAACCAGGGTAGTGTGCCTGGTCTGGCGTCAGCGCATCGTGCTCGGCAACCAGAGCGCGATCTGGGGCCAGATCATCACCAGCACCATCACCACGATCATCAGCAGCACGTAGGGCGCCGCACCGCGCACGATCGGCCCCATCGGCGAGCCGGTGATGGCCTTGATGGTGAACAGGTTCATCCCCACCGGCGGAGTGATCTGGGCCAGCTCGAGATTGATCACCAGCAATATCCCGTACCAGATCGGGTTGATGCCGAGGTGGGCCATCGCCGGCATGATCACTGGGGTGGTGATGAGTATGATCGAGATCGACTCGAGGAACATCCCGAGCAGAAAGATCAGCGCCATCATGATGACCAGGAAACCGGCGACCCCGACGTCGGTGGCGATCACCGCCTCGACGACCTGCTGCGGGACGCGCAGCTTGGTCAATACGTGGCCGAATACCGCCGCCCCGGCGAGGATCATGAACAGCATCGCCGAAATCCGGCAGGCGTCGATCGCCGAATCCCAGATGCCGCGCAAGTTCAGGGTGCGGTAGACGAAAACCGCCACGAAGAGCGCCAGCCACGCTCCGGCCGCCGCCGCCTCGGTGGCGGTAAAGACCCCGGCATACATGCCGCCGAGCACGAACACCGGCAGCGATATCGCCCACAAGGACTTGCGGATGGCCACTACCGACTCGCGCAGGCTGGCGCGCGGCTCGCGCTTGAGGTGGCGGTGGGAGAAGGCGGCGGTGGTCATGCTCCAGACGATGAACACCGCAGCCATCAGCATGCCAGGCACGATGCCGGCCATGAACAGCCCGCCGATCGAGGCATCGGTAGTCACCCCGTAGAGCACCATCGGCCCCGATGGCGGGATCAGGATGCCGAGCGTGCCGCCAGCTGCCACCAGGCCGTAGGCGACCTTGGGTTCATAGCCGTAGCGCAGCATCTGGGGGATCGCCACCGCGCCAATGGTCAGCGCGGTGGCGACACTGGAGCCGGAGATCGCGGCAAAGATCGTGCACGCGACGATGGTGGCGATGCCCAGCCCGCCCGGCAGGTGGCGGGTCAGGGTGTAGGCGGTGTTGTAGAGGTCATCGACGATGCGGCCGCGAATCATGACGTGCGCCATGAAGGCGAAGAGCGGAATCGCCACCAGCAGGTAACGGTTGATCTCGCCGAAGATCACCTCGGTTGCCGAGCCCAGTTCGCCCTGGGTGGCAACGAGCAGCGCCGCGCCGAACAGCCCCAGGCCGGCGAAGATCGGCAATCCGGTGAAGAGCAGCAACAGCAGGCCCATGAAGAGGAGCGCGATGGTCACTGCTGCTCCTCGTCAGCCAGCTGGGAGCGCCCGGGCGGCGGCAGTCCCGCCAGCGCCCGCCACAGGACCTCGAGCGCGGCCAGCAGCAGCAGGACGCCGCCGATGGGCATCAGCAACATCAGCAGCCAGGTTGGCCACTCCAGCGATCCCTCGGTCAGCAACCCCAGGGTCCGGGCGAGCATCGCGGTTTCCCAGCCGTTGACGATCAGGATCGTCGCCACCAGCATGGTTGCCAGCGCCGCCCAGGCCTGGGCCCAGCGCTTGGCCCTTGACGACAGCCGGTCGACCAGCAGGTCGACCCCGATGTGTTCACCATGGCGCATGGCGCTGGGCGCGGCCAGCAGGACCACTGCCACCAGGGCGAAGCCGACCACCTCGTCGATCCAGATCGGCGCGTCGTTGAAGACGTAGCGCTGTACCACCGCCCAGCCGATCAGCGCCAGCGACACCAGCAGGGCCAGCGCCGCCAGCGCCATGGCCAGGTCGGAAAGCACCGCGACCGCGCGCCCGAGGACGCGCAGCGCCCGACCGTCGGGCGTCGCCTGGTCGCGGTTGGTCACTGTCTGGCGATCACAGCCGGTCGATCAGCTCGAGCAGACGGACGCCATCGGGAGCGGTCGCGCGCAGGAACTCCTTCTTGATTGCCGGCTGCATCGCGGCGGCCATCACGGCCTCCTGGTCCTTGGTCAGGGCGATGGTCTTCATGCCATTGTCGTTGAGCACCTTGACGTCCTCGGGCGGCACACCGTCGGTCGTGCGGATCGAACGCTTGACCGCCTTGTCGGCTGCGCCCTGAATGGCTTTGCGCAGGTCGGGCGGCAGGCCGTTCCACCACGCCGGGTTCACCACCAGGTTGTCGAAGGCGAGAATGATGTTCGACGCCACCCCGAACTTCTGGATCTCGAAGTACTTGCGGCTGTAGGCTGCCTTGGTGCCGGTGAAGCCGGCGTCGAGGATGCCGGTCTGCAGCGCCTGGTAGACCTCGGAACCGGGCATCGACAGCGGCGAGGCGCCCATGGCCTCGAGGCCGGCGTCGAAGAGCTTGTTGAGGCCGCGAATCTTCAGGCCGGGGAAATCGGCCGGGCTCACCAGCGGCTTGTTGGCCGAGGTGAAGATTCCGTCATTGGTGTCGACGATCCAGGCGATATTGGTGACCCCCTTGGCCGCCATCTTGGCGTCGAGGATCCTGGAGGCCTCGGAGCCGATGAAGGCCTTCTGCTTGGCGACCGAGGTCATCAGGTAGGGGATGATGGTGACGCTCATCTCCGGGATCGTGCCGCCCCACTGGAAGTTGAGGATCAGGGCCGCCTCGATCTTGCCGCTGGCCACCGCCGGATGATTCTGGTTGGGCTTGAACAGCTGGGCGGAACCGAAGTTCTGAACCTCGACGCGGCCCTTGGTGGCGGCCTTGACGTCCTTGGCGAACTGGTCCAGGTTGACCGCCGAATGATGGGTCGGGGGCAGCTGGTGGCTGATGCGCATGGTGTATTCGGCGGCGGCTGCGCTGGCGCAAAGTCCCAGCGCGGCAACTGAAAGTGCAGCGCATTGCAGCGCGAATTGGTGGCGTTTGGCCATCTCTGTCTCCTCTGGTGGTTCGGGTTGGGCAAAAACTTCAGCGTACAGCGCGCTGCTGGCGCAGCGCCTCGATCTCGGGCGAAGCATAACCGATGCTGGCCAGCAGTTCCCCGGTGTGCTCCCCGAGGTGGGGCGGATTCTGCCGCACGCCCAGGCGCTCGCCGGCCATGGTGAGCGGCAGCAGCGTCGTCTTGACGGTCTCTCCCGCCTTGTCGCCGTCGGTTAGCACCACGTCGGCGAGGCCACCGGTGGCGAGCAGGTGCGGGTCATCATAGAGATCCTCGGGGCGGCGGATCGGCGCGTACGGCAGCCCGGCGGCCTCGAAGATGCCGGCCAGTTCCGCAGCCGCTCTCCCGGCCAGCCGCTCGCCCAAGGTCGCGAGCAGTTCCGGGCGCAGCCTGACCCGGTCATTGTTGGTGGCGTAGCGCGGGTCGGACTTGAGATCGGCAAAGCCCAGCACGTCGCAGAAGACCTTGAACTGGGCGTCGCTGACCGCCGCCAGGAAGATCTGCTCGCCGTCCTTGACCGTGAACACGTCATAGACTGCCCAGGGGCTGTCGCGCGCCGGCATCGGCTTCGGATGGCGACCGGTGACCGCAAATTGCAGCATGTGCTGGCCCATCAGGAAGACCGTGTTTTCATAGAGCGCCGACTGGACTTCCATGCCGCGGCCCGTGATGCCGCGCTGGATCAGCGCGCCGAGCACGCCGATCGCGCCGAACATTCCGCCCATGATGTCATTGACGCTGGTGCCGGCGCGCAGCGGATCGCCCGGCCGGCCGGTCATGTACGCCAGCCCGCCCATCATCTGCACCACTTCGTCGAGCGCGGTGCGGTGGTCGTACGGTCCGGGCAGGAAGCCCTTGTGGCTGGCGTAGATCAGGCGCGGGTTCTGGGCGGCCAGCGACGCGTAGTCGAGGCCGAATTTCACCAGTGCCCCGGGCTTGAAATTCTCCGCCACGACATCGGCGCTGGCTGCCAGGCGGCGCGCGGCCTCGGCTCCCGCGCCCTGGCGCAGGTCGATGGCAATGCTCTTCTTGTTGCGGTTGAACAGCGGGAAGAAGCCGGCCCCGGCCCCGAGCAGGTGGCGGGTGCCCTCGCCCTCGATGGGCTCGACCTTGATGACTTCGGCGCCCATGTCGGCCAGCACCATGCCGCAGGTCGGGCCCATCACCATGTGGGTGAATTCGACCACCCGCAAGCCCTTGAGGGGCTGGGGTACGGTGGGGATCGGTTGTTCGCTCATCTCGTTGTCGGTCCTGGTCAGGTGGGTGCGAGCATCGTCTTGGGCAATCCTGCCCGCCACACCGCGCCGTGCAGCGTTTCACCCGCCAGCCACTCGGCAACGCGCGCGCGCAGCGCGATCAGCGCGGCGAAGTCGAGCCCGGTCGGCACGCCCATGCTCTCGAACAGGTAGGCCAGGTCTTCGGTGGCGACGTTGCCGCTCGCCCCGGGGGCGTGGGGGCAGCCGCCGATGCCGGCGAGGCAGGCGTCGAAGCGCCGCACGCCTGCCTGCCAGGCGGCCATGACGTTGGCGAGCCCCAGCCCGCGGGTGTCGTGGAAGTGCCCGCAGGCGAGCCGTTCGCCAGCGATCGCCAGGCAGCGTTCGAAGAGTTCCTGCACCGCGCGCGGATCGGCGTAGCCCACGGTGTCGGCGAGCCCGACCCGTTCGGCCCCGGCGTCGAGTGCGGCGCGCAGCAGGCGCACGACCTCGTCGGGCTCGACCCGGCCCTGGATCGTGCAGCCGAACGCCGTGCTCAAGCCGACCTCGATCAGGCAGCTGGAACCGGCGGCGTCGCGCGCCGCCCGGATCGCCGCGATCTCGGCGACCACCTCGTCGGGTGTCTTGCGCAGGTTGGCCAGGCTGTGCGCGTGGCTCGCCGAGAGCGGCAGCAGCATCAGGTCGGCGCCGCTGGCGAGCGCCCGCTCCGCGCCCTTGAGGTTGGGCACCAGCACCGAGACGGTCAGCCCCGGCAGGGTCTTGGCGACGGCGACCAGTTCGGCGGTGTCGGCCAGCTGCGGCAGCAGCCGCGCCGGTACAAAGGAGCCGACTTCTATTTCGCGCATCCCGGCGGCGTGGGCGGCGCGGAGCCAGTCGAGCTTGTGCCCGGTAGCGAGAACCCGGCCGATGCTCTGCAGGCCGTCGCGCAGTCCGACCTCGCGGATCGTCACATCCTGGTTGTATTTGTCCATGACGCCAGAGTCTAGCCGTTCCAGGTGAGATGGAAATGGATATTTGGAGGCTAGTAACGTTCCGGTTCGGCATGGCAGAATGAGATTTTCGGCCCGCCCCATCCTCGTCATGCTGCGCCACTTCGACCCGGTGACCCTGCGCCTGTTCATTGCCGTGTGCGAGGAGCGGAACATCGCCCGCGCCGCGGTGCGCGAGGCGCTGGTGGCCTCGGCGGTGAGCAAGCGGATCGCGGCGCTCGAGCGCGAACTCGGTGCGCCGCTGCTGGTGCGTTCGCGCCGCGGCATCGCCCCGACCGCCGCCGGCGAGGCGCTGCTGCGTCAGGCGCGGGAAGTGCTGGGCGCGATGGAGCGGATGCACTCCGAGATCAGCGAGTTCGCGGCCGGGGTCCAGGGGAGCGTGCGGGTGATGGCCAGTGTCTCGGCGCTGGCCGAGCAGCTGCCCGAGGACATTGCCGGGTTCCTGGCCAGCCACAAGGCGGTTCGGGTCAGCCTCGACGAGAAGGTGAGCCGCGAAATCGTCAGGGTGGTGCGCGAGGGTGCTGCCGACATCGGGGTGTTGTGGGACGCCACCGATATCTCCGGGCTGCAGGCCACGCCCTACCGCTCGGACCACCTGTGCGTGGTGCTGCCGGCCGGGCACCCGTTGGCACGGCACGAGGCCGTGAGCTTCGCGCAGACCCTCGACTATCCGGCGGTGGGCGTGGCTCCCGGCGGCACTCTCGAGACCATGCTGCGGCGCGAATCGGCGCTGCTGGGCCGGGCGCTCAACAATCGCATCCAGGTATCGGGTCTCGACGCCGCGTCACGGATCGTCGCCGCCGGGCTGGGCCTGGCGGTGCTGCCGCGCGAAGCCGCCGAGCCGGCGGCCCGGGCGGCAGGGCTGGTGATGGTGCCGCTCGCCGAAGAGTGGGCAGAGCGCCGGTTTGCGATCTGCACCCGCCCTGAGCGGCTGCTGTCGGCGGCCACCAGGCTGCTGGTCGACCATCTGCGGCAACGGGCCGCTGCGGTGCGCGCGCCGGCGCGATCCGCTCCGGGCTAGTCGCTGGCGCTGGCCGCCAGGAGGCGCTGGTGCTGCTCGGCCAGGTGCTCCAGGCGGGCCAGCATCCGGTCGTTGACGCCGTGCCTCTCGAGGGCCCTGATGGTGTTGAAGAGGTAGTCGATATTGGGGCCGCGAGTGCCGCAGCAGCGGGCCATGCGGGCGACGATTTCGCCGTCGCTCAGTTTGGCGTAGGCACCCGTGGCCGGGTCGGCGACAAAGGTGAGGGCGCGAACCGACAGCCCCGAGTGCAGGTGAACCCTGACGATGCGCGGCAGATAGACGCGGGCCGCTTCGTCGGGAATTTCACGGGCGAAAAGCCGGGCGATCGAGCGCGCGCGCTGGGCGGCGGTGAGCTGGAACACCATCCCGGTGCAGCTGCCGCCGCGGTCGAGGCCGAGCACGATCCCGGGTTGCTCGGGGGTGCCGCGGTAGTGGCTCGAGCGCACGCAGAACGCGCGATGGTAGCCATGCAGCCGGCCGAGCTCGGAGCGCGAATAGTCGAACTCCGGGTCCCAGATCAGCGACCCGTAGGCGAATACCCAGTCGGCGTTGACTTCGGCAGCCTTTAGGACGTGCATCACTGCGTCAGGCGTCGGCCTTCTTCGCGGCGGCCTTGCGGGCCGGAGCTTTCTTCTTGGCCGTCTTGCGCGCCGCCGGTTTGCCAGCGGCGCTCTTCGTTGCCTTCTTCGCGGCGCTCTTCGTTGTCTTCTTCGCGGCAGTCTTCGCACCAGTCTTCGCGGCCGCAGTGGTCTTGCCGGCTGCCGCCTTGCCCTTGCCGGCTGCCCCCTCGCGCTTGACCCGCGGCTCGAACTCGAAGCCCACCTTGCCGTCGCTGCCGCGGACCAGGAAGGCCTTGAACTTGCGCCCGGTGCGGTTGGAAACGAAATCGGTCAGCAGGTCGGTGCGGCCGTCGGCCAGCAGCTTGCGCATCTGTTCGGGTTCGACCGCCTGGCGCAGGATGATCCTTCCCGAGCGGAAGTCACAGCTGCGGGCCGGTCCCACCGCCCGCTCGCAGACGTAGGACAGGCCGTGCTCGTAGACTGGCGCGCCGCACTTCGGGCACGGGCCCAGCGGCTCCTGGCCGGAGAAGTCCGGCGGCTCCTCGCCTTCGCCGTTGGCGTCCTGGTCGTCGCGCCCGAAGTCGAATTCCAGGCGGTTCTCGTCATTGATCTTGAGCAGCGCCGCGAACGGGCGCCCCATCTTGCTGCGAAAGCCTTCGAGCGGACCGAGGACGCGGTCGCGCAGCAGCGCCTCGGCCTCGGCCACTTCGAGCTGGCGGCTCGAGGGCGTCTTGGTGATCGAGAAGTCACAGCTTGCGCAGGCATAGCGCTTGTAGTTCTCGGTGATCACCCCGCCGCATTTCGGACACGGCGTGCTCAGGGTCGCGTAGTCCCCCGGAACATCGGTCGAGTCGTAGTTCCGGGCGCGATCGACGATCTGGCGGGTCATTTCGGCGATCCCGGCCATGAACTGCGCGCGGCTCAGCGCGCCGTGTTCGATCTGCGCGAGCTTGGTTTCCCACTCGCCGGTCAGTTCGGGGGCGGTCAGTTCGGTGACCTCGAGCCCGCGCAGCAGGCGCAGCAGCTGGTGCGCCTTGGTGGTCGGGATCAGTTCGCGACCCTCGCGGATCAGGTAGTTCTCCGAGATCAGGCCCTCGATGATCGTGGCCCTGGTGGCCGGCGTCCCCAGCCCCTTGGCCGACATCGCGGCCCGCAGTTCATCGTCCTCGAGCAGCTTGCCGGCACCCTCCATCGCCGAGAGCAGGGTCGCCTCGTTGTAGCGCGCCGGCGGCTTGGTGGCCAGCGCGACGGCGCGGACGTCGGTGGTCTGGACCGCCTCGTCGGCTGATACCGGGCACAGCCCGGCCTCGCCGCCGGCCGCTTCCTTGCCGTAGATCTCCATCCAGCCGGGCGCGACCAGCACCTTGCCGTCGGTCTTGAAGTTATGGCTGCCGACCTTGGTGATCCGGGTGGTCACCAGGAACTGGGCGGCCGGAAAGAACACCGCCAGGAACCGGCGCCGCACCAGGTCATAGATCCGGCGCTCGGCATCCGACAGATTGCCGGGTGCCTGGACGGTCGGGATGATGGCGAAGTGATCCGAGACCTTGGCGTTGTCGAACACCCGCGGGTTGGGCTTGATCCACGAATTGTCGATCACCTGCGCGGCGAAGCCGCCGACCTCGCTGTCCGCGGCCAGGGCCTTCATCGTGTCCTGCGCCACCGGCAGGTAGTCCGACGGCAGGGCCCGTGAATCGGTTCGCGGGTAGGTGAGTACCTTGTGCTTTTCGTACAGCGCCTGGGCAATCGACAGGGTCGTCTTGGCCGAGTAGCCAAACCGGCCGTTGGCCTCGCGCTGCAGGCTGGTCAGATCGAACAGCGGCGGCGAGAGCTGGCTGGTGGCGCGCGACTCCTCGCTGACGCTGCCGGGGCGATCGCGACATTCGGCGACAATCGCCTCCGCACGCGCGCTGTCCCAGATCCGCTCGGCCCGGGCCTCGGGATCGTCCTCGTTCTTGCGGAAGTCGGGATCGAACCAGCGCCCCTCATAACTGCCGGCGGCGGCGGCAAAGTCAGCCCTTACTTCGTGGTATCCGCGGACCACGAATTTCTTGATCCGCTCCTCCCGGTCGACAACGATGGCCAGGGTCGGGGTCTGGACCCGTCCGACCGTGGTCAGGTAGAAACCGCCGTCGCGCGAGTTGAAGGCAGTCATCGCCCGGGTGCCGTTGATTCCCACCAGCCAGTCAGCTTCGGCGCGACAACGGGCAGCGTCGGCCAGCGGCAGCATGGTGGCGTCGTCGCGCAGCCTGGTGAACCCCTCGCGGATCGCCGCGGGGGTCATCGACTGCAGCCAGAGCCGCTGGATGGGTTGCTTGGCCTTGGCGTGCTCGGCCACCAGCCGGAAGATCAGTTCGCCCTCGCGCCCCGCGTCGCAGGCGTTGACCAGCGCGCCAATGTCCTTGCGCCGGATCAGCTTGGTGAGGAGCTTGAGCCGATCCTCGGCCTTGGCGATCGGCTTGAGGTCGAAGCGCGGCGGGATGACCGGCAGGTTGGCGAACGACCACTTGCCGCGCTTGACTTCCTGATCGGGGGGGACGGTGATCTCGACCAGGTGTCCGACCGCTGACGAGAGCACGTAGTCGTCGCTTTCGTAATGGTCTCCATGGCGGGTAAAGCCTCCCAGGGCCCGCGCGATATCGGCGGCCACGGAAGGTTTCTCGGCAATGATCAACGTCTTGCTCATCTGGTCTCGCAACAGGGACAGCCGGGGGCCTCCGATTTAGCGTCGGGAAGCACGGTTCCGGCTCAAAAGGGGTCTCATCATAAGTGCGGCGAGCGTTGGCAGGCAAGCCGGGCGGCTTTGCGGGGGCTGGCCGAAGCCCCCCGCGGGCAGGCTTTCAGCGCCGCTGGTAGCGGCCGTCGGCGAGTCGCTCGACTACCCCGGCGAGTTCCAGTTCCAGCATGGTTTCACTCAGCGCGCCGGTCCCCTGGCCCGTCCTCTGGGCCAGTTCGTCGAGCCCCGCCGGGTCCCAGCCCAGGGTTGCGAGCAGCGCAGCGCCGTCGGCCGTTGCCCCCGCGAGCGCGGCCTTGGCCGGCTCGACCGCGGCGGCAACGCTTGCCGGGCGGGTCCGCGCGATCCGCAGTTCGCTCAGCACGTCGTCGGCCGACTCGACCAGTTTTGCTCCCTGCCTGATCAGCGCATGGCAGCCGCGCGCGACCGGAGAATGGATCGAGCCCGGGATCGCGAACACCTCGCGGCCGAATTCCCCGGCCAGGCGCGCCGTGATCAGCGAGCCGCTGCGCGTCGCCGCCTCCACCACCAGTACTCCCATGCTCAGGCCGGCAATCAGCCGGTTGCGGCGGGGGAAATTCCAGCGCTGCGGGGCGGTGCCGAGCGGCAGTTCGCTGACCATCGCACCGCGGGCGGCGACCTGGCGGGCGAGCTCGCGGTGCTCGGCCGGGTAGACGGTGTCGAGCCCGGTACCCAGGATCGCGACTGTGCGCCCCCCGGGAGTGTCGATCGCGCCGCGATGCGCGGCGGCGTCGATGCCCAGGGCCAGCCCGCTGACGATCGCGAGGCCGGCGTCGGCCAGCGAGCGGGCAAAAGCACGGGCGTTGCCCTCGCCGGCCGCGGTGCAGCTGCGGCTTCCGACCACCGCCAGCGCCGGCAAGGCCAGCGCCGCCGGGTCGCCGGCCAGGTAGAGCAGCGGTGGCGGGTCGCCGATTTCGAGCAGGCGCGCCGGGTAGCGGGGGTCGGCGAGCGTAATCAGGTGCCGCCCTGTCGCCTCGGCCCAGTCGAGCGCGGCGGCGACCGCTGTGTCTCGGGTGGCGTCGCTAGCGGTCAGCCGGGCCGCCACTTCGGCGCCGGCGACGCGGGTGAGGGCTCCGGTGCCGGCGGCGAAGATCGCTTCGGGCAGGCCGTAGGCGCGCAGCAGGCTGAGCGCAGTCCCGGCGCCAACACCGGGAGTGAGCACAAGGCGCAGCCAAAGCGCGCGCTCTTCGCGCGCGGCTGAATCAAGCGGCATTAAGGATCGCTAGGGTTTGACCACGACGTCGCCAAGCGAGATTGCTTTCGACGCCTGCATGACCAATGCGTAGGAAATCTTATCAAAGGTCCTGAAAACCAGCAGCTGGCCAATCGGCTCATCCGGAAGCTTGATGCTGACTTTGTCCTTGTCCTCGCGGTCGATCACCGTCCGGCCCAGTTCGAGTATCGACAGCACGGTCCCGGCGTCGACGCCCTGCTCACTGCCGGCATTGATCGCCACCACGCTGTTGCGGCCAACCTGGGTCACCCCGTGGTAGACCGAGATGATGCGGGCGCGAATGTCCTTCTCGGGCGGATGCGGGACGTAGTTCGTGGCTTCGGAGCGCGCGGCCGGCATCAACCGGTCGCCAACGCCGACTTCTTCGCTGGCGGCGTCGATCTGCAGCGTTGCCGGGTCACCCGGGCGGGTCAGGTGGGCGGAGCCGACGAACAGCGCTTCGTAGGCAATCGGTTTGCGGGTGTCGGGGTCGAGCAGCGGTTTGGCCGGCCGATAGACGTGCCAGTCGCTCACCTTGTCGTCAGCGATGCCGCGGACGTAGGCGATGTCGCCGGTGCTGAGGTAGACGCGCCCTTCCTGGGTGGCGATGATCCGCGGGTTCTCGGCCAAACCCTTGTCGTCAACGACCAGCGGTCGGTTGAGGAACTGGGCGATGGCGCTGGCCTTGACGGTCGGGATCGCGTCACGCGCGATCGCCTCGGAGCGGACCTTGGGAGTGAGCTTGACGCTCGGGAGGTCGCCTTCGCCAAATGACTTGCCCAGCCGCAGGCGCGGCGAGCTGCCGCTGCGGTCGAGGTAGATCACGTCACCGGGATAAATCCAGTGCGGGTCCTTGATCTGGGCGCGGTTGAGGTCCCAGATCTCGGGCCAGCGCCAGGGCTTGGCCAGGAACTTGCCGGAGATATCCCAG
>JAHEMI010000102.1 GCA_024643785.1 Burkholderiaceae bacterium | reverse complement strand
GCCGGTGCCGCGGGCGCAGCCACCGGGTGTGGCGCGGCCGGCTGTGCCGCTGCCGGCTGCGCGGCGCCACCCTCGAGCACCAGCAATACCGCGCCCTCGGAAATCTTGTCGCCGAGCTTCACGCGCAGCTCGCGCACCACGCCCGCTGCCGAACTGGGGATCTCCATCGAGGCCTTGTCGCTCTCGACCGTGACCAGGCTTTGTTCGAGCGCCACCGTGTCGCCGGGCTTCACGAGCACCTCGATAATCTCGACGTCCTTGAAGTCGCCGATGTCGGGAACCTTCACTTCAACGGTTTGGGCCATGATGCGCTTCCGGAGGTATGGTTTGCTCAGAGCAGGACGCGGCGGAAATCACCGAGAATCTGCACCAGGTAGGAGTTGAAGCGCGCTGCCGAGGCGCCGTCGATGACGCGGTGATCCCATGACAGCGACAGCGGCAGGATCAGGCGCGGTTCGAATTTCTCGCCATTCCAGGTCGGCCTCATGACCGCCCGGCAAGCCCCCAGGATCGCGACCTCAGGGGCATTGATGATCGGCGTGAAGTAGGTCCCGCCGATGCCGCCCAGGCTTGAAATCGAGAACGTCCCGCCCTGCATGTCGGTGGGCGAGAGCTTGCCCTCGCGCGCCCGCCCGGCAAGTGCCGACATCTCGGCGCCGATCTCTGCCACGCCCTTGCGATCGGCGTCGCGAATCACCGGCACCACCAGACCATTGGGGGTGTCGGCCGCGAAGCCGATGTGGAAGTACTTGCGATAGACCAGGTTGTCGCCGTCGAGTGCTGCGTTGAACTCCGGGAATTTCTTGAGCGCCGCGATGCACGCCCTGATCAGGAAGGCGAGCATGGTGATCTTCACGCCGCTCTTGGCCTGCTCCTGGTTGAGCTGCACCCGGAAGGCCTCGAGTTCGGTGATGTCGGCATCGTCGTGATTGGTGACGTGCGGGATCATCACCCAGTTGCGATGCAGGTTCGCCGCCGAGAGCTTCTTGATGCGCGAGCGCGGCACCACTTCGACCGGCCCGAACTTGGCGAAATCGACCTGCGGCCAGGGAATCAGTCCCAGCGCAGCGCCATCGCCGGACGACGCGGCTGGCGCCGGCTGGCTCGCGGCCGCCACCAGTCCCTTGACGAAGGCCTGGACGTCTTCCTGCGTGATCCGGCGCTTCGGCCCGGTTCCTGCCACCCGGCTGAGATCGACCCCCAGTTCGCGGGCAAACTTGCGCACCGACGGCGAAGCGTGGGGCTTGACCACGTGAGACTCGTCGCGCAGTTCGGCTGGCACCGGGTGCGGATGGGCGCGGGCCTCGGGGGCTGATGGCGGGGCTGCTGTCGGGGCTGCCGGAGCCGTTGCTGCCGGAGCCGTTGCTGCCGGCGGTGGAGTCGGCGCTGCCGGCGCCGGGGCCGGGGCCGCAGCAGCCGGAGCAGGTGCCCCGGCAGCGGCCTCGTCGCTGCTCTCGAGCATCAGCACCAGCGTGCCCTCGGACACCTTGTCGCCCAGCGCAACCTTCAGCTCGCGAACGACACCCGCGGCTGCACTCGGAATTTCCATCGAGGCCTTGTCGCTCTCGACGGTTACCAGGCTCTGTTCCTTCGTGATGGTGTCACCGGCCTTGACCAGCACCTCGATGATCTCGACTTCCTTGAAGTCGCCAATGTCCGGAACCCTGACTTCGATGATCTGGCTCATGTTCTGCTCACGCGTGGTGTGGGTTGGCTTTGTCGGGATTGATCCCGTACTTGCTGATCGCTTCCTTCACCTTCTTGGCCGGAACGCTGCCCTCGTCGGCGAGCGCCCGCAGCACCGAGATCACCACGAAACGGCGATCGACCTCGAAGTGTTCACGCAGCTTGGAGCGGAAATCCGAACGTCCGAAGCCGTCGGTGCCGAGCACGCGGTAATCGCGTCCCTTGGGCATGTAGGCGCGAACCTGCTCGGCGAACAGCTTCATGTAGTCGGTCGCCGCCACGATCGGCCCGGAACTAGCTTCGAGGGCCTTGGTAACGTAGGGCACCTGCTGCTTGCCGCCGGGGTGAAGCAGGTTGTTGCGTTCGCAATCGAGGCCGTCGCGGCGCAACTCGGTGAAGCTGGTCACGCTCCAGACGTCGGCTGCCACGCCCCAGTCGGCTTCGAGCATTTCCGCCGCCGCCATCACCTCGCGCAGGATCGTCCCCGAACCGAGCAACTGGGCCCGCAACGCGCGCTTCTTGCCCTTCTGGATCTGGTAGATCCCGCGGATGATCCCCTCCTCGTCGCCCTTCTTCAGGCCGGGATGGGGATAGTTCTCGTTCATCAGCGTCAGGTAGTAGAAGACGTTCTCCTGGTTCTCGACCATGCGCTTCATGCCGTGCTGCATGATCACCGCCAGCTCGTGCGCGAAGGTCGGGTCGTAGGAGACGCAGTTGGGGATAGTCGCCGACATGATGTGGCTGTGGCCGTCCTCGTGCTGCAGCCCCTCGCCGTTGAGCGTCGTGCGCCCCGCGGTGCCGCCGAGCAGGAAGCCGCGTGCCTGCATGTCACCCGCTGCCCACGCCAGGTCGCCGATACGCTGGAAGCCGAACATCGAGTAGTAGATGTAGAACGGCAGCATGATGCGGTTGTTGGTCGAGTAGGAAGTCGCCGCCGCGATCCACGAGCTGAACGCGCCCGCCTCGTTGATCCCTTCCTCCAGGATCTGGCCGGCCGCGTCCTCGCGGTAATACATCACCTGGTCACGGTCGACCGGTTCGTACTTCTGGCCCTCGGGGGCGTAGATGCCCAGCTGGCGGAACATGCCCTCCATCCCGAAAGTGCGTGCCTCGTCGGGCACGATCGGCACTGTCCGCGGCCCGATTTCCTTGTCGCGAAGCACCGCAGTGAGGATGCGCACGAACGCCTGGGTAGTCGAGATTTCGCGTCCCGCGGCCGTGGGCTCGAGCATCACCTGGAAGGCGGCGAGTTCGGGTGTCTTGAGCGATTCGTCAGCCGTCCGGCGGCGCTGCGGCAGGTAACCGCCGAGAGCCTGACGGCGGGAGTGCATGTATTGCATCTCGGGCGCGTCTTCGGCCGGCTTGTAGAACGGCAGATCGGCCAGCTTCTCGTCCGGGACCGGAATGTTGAAGCGGTCGCGAAACGCCTTGATCGACTCGGTGTCGAGCTTCTTCAACTGGTGGGTCGGGTTCTTGGCTTCGCCCGCGGGACCCATTCCCCAGCCCTTGACGGTCTTGACCAGGATCACCGTCGGTTCGCCCTTGTGGCGAACGGCCGCGTCAAAGGCGGCGTAGACCTTGTAGGGATCGTGGCCGCCACGGTTGAGCCGCCAGATGTCCTCGTCGGTCATGCGCGAGACCATTTCGAGCAGCTTGGGATGCTTGCCGAAGAAATGCTTGCGCACGTAGGCGCCGTCATTGGCCTTGTACGCCTGGTACTCGCCATCGACGGTCTCCTCCATCACGCGCCGCAGGATGCCCTCGTTGTCGTGCGCGAGCAGCGGGTCCCAGTAGGAACCCCACAGCAGCTTGATGACGTTCCAGTGGCTGCCGCGGAAGTCGCCCTCGAGTTCCTGGATGATCTTGCCGTTGCCGCGCACCGGCCCGTCGAGCCGTTGCAGATTGCAGTTGACCACGAAGATCAGGTTGTCGAGATTCTCACGCGAGGCCATGCCGATCGCGCCCAGCGACTCGGGCTCGTCCATCTCGCCGTCGCCGCAGAACACCCAGACCTTGCGGTTGCTGGTGTCGGCCAGCCCGCGGGCATGGAGGTATTTGAGGAAGCGCGCCTGGTAGATCGCCATCAGCGGGCCGAGACCCATCGACACGGTAGGGAACTGCCAGAAATCGGGCAGCAGCTTGGGATGGGGATACGACGGCAACCCCTTCCCATCCACCTCCTGGCGGAAATGCAGCAGTTGGTCTTCGGTCAGCCGTCCCTCGACGAAGGCGCGGCCGTAGAGGCCGGGCGCGGTGTGCCCCTGGAAATAGACCAGGTCGCCGCCGTGGCCCTCGTGCGGGGCGTGCCAGAAATGGTTCATCCCGGCCCCGATCATGGTCGCCAGCGATGCGAACGAAGCAATGTGCCCGCCGAGGTCGCCGCCGTCGGGCGGATTGTGCTTGTTGGCCTTGACCACCATCGCCATCGCGTTCCAGCGCACGTAGGAGCGGATCCGCTCCTCAAACTCGGTATTGCCCGGGTTGGGCGCCTCCAGATGCGAAGGAATCGTGTTGACGTAAGCGGTATGGGCCGAAAACGGCAGGTAGGCGCCGCTGCGTCGCGCCAGATCGATCATCCGCTGGAGCAGATAGTGGGCGCGCTCCGGGCCCTCGCGGTCAATGACGGCCTCGAGGGCGTCAAGCCACTCTCCGGTCTCGAGGTTGTCGGAATCCTGGGGCAGATCGTCGTTGAGGAGGTGGGAACCGGCAGACATGGGCTGCTCCTTGTTGTTTGGCGTTCTACTGGCGATCGACAGGGGCCGCCATGCAGCAGCCCACGTTATATCTCATCTGGCGCAAAATTCTACCGCTATACGATATGCCACAGTCAAAACGCCTATTCCAACTATGGTCAAATCTGCGCCAGCGCCTAGCTCAGTCACTATAAACGACGATTGTCGGCCATTGCTGAATTACCGGCCTCAATATCCCCGGGAGCAGCACCCGCTCTTGCCGCGGCGCGGCCGCCATACAGTTGTCTCCGGGGAACTGATATAATGCGCGGCTGTGCGCCCGTAGCTCAGTTGGATAGAGTACCTGGCTACGAACCAGGGGGTCGTGGGTTCAAATCCTGCCGGGCGCGCCAGTTACATCAAGGGGTTAGCGCGAGCTAGCCCCTTTTCTTTTGGGTCTCGCCGATCCTGGGCAAACGCTGCCGAAAGCCTCACAGGCGGTCGTGCCTGGGCTAAGACAGGCGCTGGGGGCCGATCTCTTTGAATCGCAGGTGCCCCCGGATTGAGCCCTTGGCAACAACGCTCGCAAACAAGCGAACACTGACCCTTTCTTGTCGAATCAGTTCACCTGATCCAGAAAATCGAGCAGCAGCGGGTTAACAAGGTCGGGGCGCGTCAGCGGTGCCATATGCCCTCCCGCTGCCACCTCGCGGAACTCCCATTCGGGACAACTGGTTCGCAACAACCGGTCAATCGCGGCAATGCCCGGCCTCGGGTTTTCGGAACGCAATACCAGGATTCGACACGACAGTGCCTGGAGCTGCGCAAGATCGAACGCCACCACCTGGTCGTCGTCCCTATCTCCATAAAGCGTGTCCCATTCGTGAAAGTTCGGAGTGAGAGCGCCCGCCAACGCGTTTCGGCGGCCCTCCGCCATTGCGGCCCAAGCGCCATCGCCAACCCAATAGTTGGCAAATTCCTCCGCCACGCCCATCCAGTCGCCAGCGCCACCTCGCTCCTTGACTATGTTTCTGATCCGACGGCCCTCGGCGTGCCCATCGTCCTCGCCGGCAACGCGCAAAAGCTGAAAAGGATTGGGTTCGAACAGCGCCAAGCCACGGACTCGCTGACCGAGCTCGAGTGCGATCTGGGCGGCGACGGTTCCACCGAAGGAGTGACCGACGATGCTGATGGGCCCATCGGTCAGCTGTGCCAGCGCGCGCCCCAGCGCAGCCTGGTCTGCAATCGACTGCCGGCGCGTCGCCGGCCACGGGCTGGTCCCACCGTAGCCGAACATGTTCATCGCCAGGAATCGGTAGCGTTCGCCGCCAGCCTCGATCAGTGCGCGCCACTGCCGATTGCCGCTGGCCGTGCTCGGGACCAGCAGCACGGTCGGCCCTGAGCCAGAATCAATGTAGTCGACCGCGAATTCCCCGGCGGAAACAATTGGCATCGGATACCTTGGTGAAATCAGCTGCCGTCGCGGATCACACGGCAGGATTCGACATCAAAGGTCACTGCGCCGATGGTCAGCGTAGTCTGGTCGCGGAAGCCGGCGGCGAAGGCCAGGAAGCGATCGACGTCGGCAAAGTTGCTCGCCAGTCCGAGAGACACCCGAATCGCGCCGGCGCTCTTGCCGCCACGGTGCTCCATGATCCGCAGGAAGCGCGGCAGCGTAATGTCAGCATCCTGCGACACTGCGGCGCGCATGTCCTCTTCGGTCAGTCCCTCAGCGGTCTCGCCGGCGCCCGGATTGCAGAAGCATCCGATCCGCAGCGAGATCCCTTCCAGCCCGGCAAGTTCGTCGATGCGCCGATAGTCGAGCAAATGGCCGTTGGGATCGTAGAAGTTCATCGTCACCGTAGCGCCGCGCATCGCCGTCGAAGTTGGGCCGTAAATACGGACCATCGGCCGCCCATTGCCGTGGCGCAGCGCCGCCAACTCGGTCAGCAGCCAGCCGGTGAGTGATTCGACGCGCGCCTGGATCGCCTTGATGCCGATTCGTTGCAGATGGCGCAGGCCAATCTCCACCGCCGGGATGCTCAGGTAATTCAGGGTGCCGTCCTCGAATCCGGCCTCGCCGGGCGACAGGACGTGGAGGCTGCCAGCCACGGTCGCGAAATTCACGGTACCGCCGGCGAACCACGGTCGCTGCAGCGTCGCCAGCGCCGTATTGCGAATCAGCAGGCAGCCAATACCGGTTGGATAGCCGAACATCTTGTAGAAAGAAATCGACACGAAGTCCGGCGACACGGCTCGCAGGTCGAGGGTGTTGGTCGGCACGAACGCCGCGGCATCGAGCAACACGTGCCAACCGCGTTCCTGGGCCGCGTCGATCAGCGACAGCGGATGCTTTACGCCCGAGAAATTCGACTGGGCCGGAAAGGCGAACAGGTTGGCGGCAGAGCGATCGGCGCCATCGAGCAAGGCAGTCAGTTCCGGCTGCGCAATGCGCAACTCAGGGACGGTGAGCGGTGCGTACTCCACACTGCTGCCCTTCGCCTTCGCAAATTCGCGGATGCCGTTTACCGAGTTGTGGTTGTCGGCGGTGAGCAGCAGGCAGCCGCCCGCGGTAAACGGATAGGACTCGCCAACCAGTTTCAGCGCGCCCGAGGCGTTGAGGGTGAAGACTGCCGTGTAGTCGTCGGTGCCATTGAAGTAGGCCAGAACCGCCGCCCGCGCCTGCTCGACGGCGCGGGTCGACGCCATCGAACTCGGACTTGCGGAGTGCGGGTTGCCCAATACCTGCTGCGAGAGCCACTGGGCGTGCTCCCTGACCTGCGAGTCGGCTTGGAGACCGGCGCCGGTGTAATCGAGATAGGCCTGCCCTTGCCGATCGAGGCGGCCATATTCCGCGGCCCGGAGCTGGTCAAGCGCACTGGTACCAGCGTAGGCCGGGTGCTGGGCGAGGAAGCGGGCAAGCGTATTCATGGATGAATTGTATTGCGGCCCGCGACTAGGTACCGCGCTCAAGGTACCGGCACATGGGGCAAAAATCCCATAACGAAATATCCCGTTGTACTTAATCGCCGATTAAACTGTCATTAACTTTCGCTCTTCCCCAGCAACCCGTGA
>JAHEMI010000101.1 GCA_024643785.1 Burkholderiaceae bacterium | reverse complement strand
GCGGCGATCTGGCCCCATTCCCCGCCGAAGTAGCGCAGCCAGTAGCCGCCCAGCGACATCAGCAGCAGGTAGGCGCCGATCGCCACCAGCGCCGCCGAGTGGAAAACCACGTGGCGCGAGACCGAGATATCGAGCTTCCACTTGCGGTTGCGCACCGCGGCGACCGCGATCAGCGGTGCCACCAGGGCGTTGGCATAGCCGCGCGCCACGAACCAGTCGGGGTCGAGCGCCGCGAAGAGCAGCGCGTCGCTGTACATCACCAGGTCGAAGCCGAACATCGCCAGCAGCCCGATCGCCAGGAACTTGAGCGCCCAGCGGCCCGCCGGGTCGGCGCTGCGATAGACCTGCTCGAGCACCACCAGGCCGAGCACCGCGAGCAGCGTCCCGGCGCCGAAGCGCGCCGTCGGACCGAGTTGGAGGACACCCTCGCCAGCGGTTATCAAAGCCAGCACTGCGGCCAGGGCAATGGCCATCGCGGTGCTGCGCTCGATCCTGCCTTCCGGGATCTTGCCGCTGGTAGCTACCCGCGGCAGGACCGCGACGAAGGCGATCCACGCGAAGCTGCGCAGTGCTTCGGCACAATCGACGGTGAGCGCGCCCAGTGCGCCGGCCAGGGCGAGCGCCACTGCCGCCGCCCAGGCGGCCTGGACCGCCACCGCCAGCGTCAGCAGCCGGCCCGGAGCGGTGCCGCTGCGGCGCAGCGCCAGCAGTGCGGCCAGCGCGAGGTAGGCCAGCGCCGCAAAGGCGAAGCCGATGACTGCGATACCCTGGAGGTTCATCAGGCGATCAGCGCGCGCCCTTGCCGAGCAACACGACCTGGACGGTGTCGACGAGGATCAGCAGATCGAGGAACAGCGAGTGGTTCTTGACGTAGTAGAGGTCGTACTGGAGCTTCTGCATCGAGTCGCCGACCGAAGCCCCATAGGGATAACGGACCTGTGACCAGCCCGTGATCCCGGGTTTGACGCTGTGGCGCAGGTCGTAGAACGGGATGTCCTCGAGCAGGTGGCGCACGAAGAACGGCCGTTCCGGGCGCGGCCCGACGAAGCTCATGTCACCGCGCAGCACGTTGAACAGTTGCGGCAGCTCGTCGACCCGGGTGAAGCGCAGGAAACGCCCGACCCGGGTTATCCGCGCATCGCCCTGTTGCGCCCAGCGTGGCGTGCCATCCTTCTCGGCGTCGTCGATCATGGTGCGGAACTTGACGATCGTGAAGATCCGTCCACCCTGTCCGACGCGTTCCTGGCGGTAGAGGATCGGCATCCCGCTATCGAGCAGGATTGCGATTACTGCCAGCAACTGGACCGGCAGCGAGACGATCAGCAGCAGCAGCCCGAAGAACAGGTCGAAGACCCGCTTGACCACGTCGCGCAGCAGCCCCTGCGAGAAGCCCTCGCCGAAGATCAGCCAGCTCGCCTTGATGTGGTCGATGTAGAGCATGCCGAGTTCGCGCTCGTAGAACGTGGCCAGGTCGATTACCTGGATGCCGCGCAGCTTGGCATCGAGCAACTGGCGCAGCGGCAGCACCCCGCCGCGCTGCTCGCGTACCGCGATCACGATCTCGCCGACGTTGAGGTCGCGGATCGTGCGCAACAGGTGGTCGTGGTTGATGGTGCGGGTCTTGCCGTTGGCGTCCTTCTCGGGCACCACCGGATAGAGCCCGGCGTACTGGATCGTGCGCCCGCGCGAGCCTTCGTTGAGGAACCTGATCACCTGTTCGGCCTCGACGCCGTTGCCAAGTACCAGCACCCGGCGCCGGGGCAGCCCGGCGGCAGTGACCCGGAAGAAGAACAGCCGCACCAGGATCTCGCCGGCCAGCGCAAACACCGAGGCCACCGCGAAGACGCCGCGCTCGACGTAGGTGCCGGGGAAGACGTAGAAGACCACGCTCAGTGTGACCAGCGTCAGCCCGTAGGCGACCACGATCCTTTGCAGCGTGACCCGGAACGACTCGTCATAGGCCTCGTAGAGGCCGAGCGCGGTCATCATCAGCAGCATGACCAGCGCAAACAGCACCGCCTGGGTGATCGGCGACGGCAATGCCCGGCCGATGGTCCAGATTTCGAATCCGACTACCAGCGACTGGAACAGCACCAACGCCTCGACCAGCGTCAGCACCAGCACGCGCAGCGACAGATAGTGATTGAACAACCGAATCATCGATTTCCTTGCCCGCAATAAGCGCAGGTTTGGGGTCAGGGTAGGGCGCGCCTGGTCTGGCCGCGATGAATTAAGTCACAGGCAATGGCAAATCTTCAGTCTGATCGCGCGCCGCTCGACTCCACTTTTACAGCAATACGGGAACTTTTGAGTATACCCACTACACGGTGTTTGTCATGGCTCGGCCGCCCGGTACTTTCGGGTGAAGTCAGGACGTTCCCGCGGCGATCAGCGGGTCCTGGCGGAAGAACAGCGCCAGCTCGCGGTAGAACTCGGGCATGGCATCGGCCAGCACTCCCGGTTCGAGGAAGAAGGTTTCGGCCGCCACCGCGAAGAACTCGGCGTGGTCGGTGGCCGCGTAGGGATCGAGCGGCAGTTGCCGGTACCAGCGGTCGGCCGCCGGCGATTCGGGGTCGACAGTGTCCGGGATCAGCGATTCCAGCTCGTCGAGTTCTGCGACAAACCACTGGTAGCTGCCTTCCAGCACCGCGCGCCAATGCTTGCGGCGAGCGCGCGGCAACGGCGGGATGCCGTCGGCCAGCCCGTCGAGCAGGTCGAGTTTGTGGACGAATTCGTGGATCACGACGCTCATCCCGGTTTCCAGGCCCTCGGCAGAAGTGTCCTCCCAGGACAGCACCACCGGCCCGCCGTCGATCGCCTCGCCCGAGAGCGCGTCGATCGATTCGTGGACCACTCCGGCGTCGTCGACCTGCTCGCGCGGCACCAGGAAGCGGGCCGGATAGACCACGATCTCGACAAAGCCGTCGTAGGCGCCGAGGTCAAGGTGCAGGATCGGCAGGCAGGCCTGGATCGCGATCGCGAGGCGGGCCGCTTCGTCGGGCACGAAGCCGGCCGCCCCGGAAATCTGCTTGCGGGCGAGGAAACGCCCGCAGAGCGTGCGCAGCCGGTCCATTCCGGCGGGGTCGAGATGGTCGAGAAACGGGAAGCCGGCAGCTACCGAGCGCCAGGTGTCGGGGTCGGGGGCGCTGTCGCGCCGGCGGATCAGTCGCTGGAACATCGCACCGATCATAGCCGCATCGGCCCCGGCGGGAGGCAGTTTGCCCAGGTTAACGGCCGGGCGGGCGGCCAGTCCCTATAATTGTCGGGGAGAGCAGATGAGCCGAAAACATACCCCCAACCAAGGCGCCGGCAACGGACCTGGCGATGCCGGACTGAACAGCCAGTCCGGAGCGCCGCCGGCCGCCGCCGCGAGCCCCCTGCCGCCAGCACCTGGCGAGCCGGGGCTGGCGGCGCGCGCCCTGGAATTTGCCCGCGCCCGGCTCATTCCCGAGGACACTGCGGGCAACAACGTGGCGGCCCTGGCCAAGGGCCGGGCGGTAATCGGCCACGCCGAGGGCACGATCGGCATTCTCGAGGGACTGGGGGTCGACGAGCAGTCCCGGGCCGCAGCCGCGCTCTTCGGGTCGCCCGAAAAGCTGCCGATTCGCGACGTCGAGCGCGAATTTGGCTCCGAGGTGGCGCTGCTGGTCGAGGGGATGCGCCGCTTGCGCAAGCTGCGCGAAATCCATCGCCGGGCCGATGGCGGCAGTGGCGGGTTGGGTCCCGAGGAGATCGAGGCGCTGCGGCGGATGCTGCTGGCGATGACGGTCGACATCCGGGTGGTGCTGATCCGGCTGGCGGTGCGGCTCCAGACCCTGCGCGAGCACGTCGCCTCCGGGGTCAAGCCCGATCTGGCGATTTGCCGCGAGACCCTCGAGGTCCTGGCGCCGCTCGCCAATCGCCTGGGCCTGTGGCAACTCAAGTGGGAACTGGAGGATCTGTCGTTCCTGTTCGTCAACCCCGACGCCTACCGGACGCTGTCGGCGCAGCTCGAGGAGAAGCGCGAGGAGCGCGAAGAATTCGTGGCCCAGGCGCTGGCGCGCCTGCGCACGGCGCTGGCGCGCGCCGGCATCAAGGCCGACCTGAGCGGGCGACCCAAGCATCTCTACAGTATTCACGCCAAGATGCGCTCACGCCGTCTCGCCTTTGCCGACCTGCGCGACCTGCGCGCCCTGCGGGTGATCGTCGACCGGGTCGATGACTGCTACGCGGCGCTGGGGGTGGTGCACGAGATCTGGCAGCCCAACCCCGAGGAGTACGACGACTACATCTCGCGGCCCAAACCCAACGGCTATCGCTCGCTGCACACCGGCGTGATCGCCGAGGACGGCAAGCCGCTCGAGATTCAGATCCGGACCCGCGAGATGCACCAGTTCGCCGAGTACGGCGTGGCCTCGCACTGGCGCTACAAGGAGCGCACTACCGGCGTGAGCGCCGGCAAGGGCCGTGACGCGGCGCCGCCGGGAACGCAGAGCCACGACGAGCGCGTTACCTGGATGCGCCAGCTGCTCGCCTGGCAGCGCGAGGTCGGCCACGCGATCGGGACTGCCGAGAACCTGCAGTTGCCCCAGGACGAGCACGTCTACGTGCTCACACCCCAGGCACGGGTGGTCGAGCTGTCCGCCGGCGCGACGCCGATCGATTTCGCCTACAGCATCCACACCGGTCTCGGCCATCGCTGCCGGGGCGCGCGGGTCGACGGGCAACTGGTGCCGCTCAACACCGCGCTCCGGAACGGCCAGACCGTCGAGGTGATCTCGGCGCGCGAGGGCTCGGGCAACGACGGTCCGTCGCGCGACTGGCTCAACGCCCAGCTGGGCTACGTGCGCAGTCCGCGGGCGCGCGCCAAGGTGCGGCAGTGGTTCAACGCCCAGGAGGCGGAGCGCGATGCGGCCATCGGCCGCGACCGCATCGAACGCATTCTCCAGCGCGAAGGCCGGACCGCGATCAAGCTCGAAACGCTCTCCGCCCGGCTCGGCTACGACGACCCGGCGCAGATGTTCCTGGCGGCGGGGCGCGATGAGCTGGGCTCACGCCCGGTCGAGGAGGCCCTGCGGATCGACGCTCGCAGCGCCGAACGCGCCCCGGAGGCCGCAGCCAGCGAGACGCCCGAAACCCTGGGGGTGGTGCATCGCACCCGGCGGCGCGACACCGGCGACGGCGTGCTGGTCGAGGGCATCGATTCGCTGCTCACCCAGCTGGCCAAATGCTGCCGGCCGGCGCCGCCCGACGAGGTGGTCGGCTTCGTTACCAGGGGGCGCGGGGTCTCGATCCACCGCGCCGATTGCCCGACCTTCCTGCAGCTCAAGGAGCGCTCGCCCGAGCGCGTGATCGAGACCGCCTGGGCGCTGGGCAAGTCCGGCGCACCCGAGGGCGGCCAGACCTATCCGGTCGACATCGAGGTCCGCGCCAACGACCGCCAGGGGCTGCTGCGCGACGTCTCGGACGCCTTCTCGCGCAACCGCATCAACGTGGTCGGGGTCAAGACCCACACCAAGGATTTCCTGGCCAGCATGCGGTTCACGGCCGAGATCTCGGATACCTCGCAACTCGAACAGACGCTGGGCGCGGTGCGTTTGGTTCCCGGCGTGATATCGGCCGCGCGGCGCTGAGCGGCCCCTGACTGGGGCGCGCCGTTCGGCGCGGGAAAATCGCCTGCCGCCGCGGGATCAGCTCGCCAGCGGCGCAGCCGGCTTGGGCTTGGGGCGGAAGGCCTCGCACACCGCTGGCCGGGTTTCGATGCGTGGCGCCCCGATCAGGTCCAGGCAGTAGGGGATCGCGGCGAAGATGCCGGTGACGAGCATCTTGCCGTCGTCGTCGCGCAGGCCTTCGAGGGTCTGGCGAATCGCGCGCGGCTGGCCGGGCAGGTTGACGATCAGCGCCCGACCGCGGATTACTGCTACCTGACGCGAGAGAATCGCGGTCGGCACGAAGCGCAGGCTCACCTGGCGCATCTGCTCGCCGAAGCCGGGCATGACCCGATCGCCCACCGCCAAAGTGGCTTCGGGCGTGACGTCGCGGGTGGCGGGGCCGGTGCCGCCGGTGGTCAGGACCAGCGCACAGCCGATCTGGTCGACCAGTTCCACCAGGGTCGTCTCGATCTGGGCGCGCTCGTCCGGGATCAGCCGGCGCTCGAGCTCAAAGGGTGTGCTGAGCGCCGCGCTGAGCCACTCCTCGAGTGCCGGCAGGCCCTCGTCGTGGTAGACGCCGCTCGAGGCGCGGTCGCTGATCGAGACGAGGCCGATGCGGATGACGGTGTTCATGGCTGGTTCTCGCTGCTGTCGGATTCTTCTTCCAGTACCGTACGCAGGTGGCGGAAGAGGTCGCGGTAGCGCCGTCCCCGCTCGCCCCGCGCCAGTTCGGCGCGCGCCGCCGGCAGCAATTCCTCGACCCGGGCGGCGTTCTGCTCACCGAAGCGCTCGCGCCATTGGGCATACGCGTCCTGGTCCGCGATCAGTCGTTCGCGCCAGCGTTCGGCGGCGTGCATCCGGGCGACCCCGGCCTGGTCATGTTGCGCGTCCTGGTCGAGGGCCGTGGCGATGGCCTCGGCGTCGGCGTCGCGCATCAGCTTGCCGATCAGCTGCATCTGCCGGCGCAGGGCGCCGTGGCTGCGGATTCCCCGGGCCATGACGATCGCGTCGTGGAGCGTTTCGTCGAGCGCCAGGGCGGCGACCTGGGTTGGGCGGGCGGCCACCAGCCGCGCGCCGAGTTGCTGCAACGCGTGCGCGTCACGCTTGCGCTGCGACTTGCTGGCGCGGGTGTAGATTTCGCTCTGGTCGTCGGTTTCTGGCACGCTGATATGATACCCCGCAGTACAGTGGGAGCCAGGATGTTCGAATACGATTCAGACAGTTTGAAGTCGATTGCCGAGGCGGTTATCCGCCGCGCCGGCGACCTCGGGGCGAGCGGTTGCGCGGTCGATGTTTCCGAGAACGTCGGGCTCGATGTCAACGTGCGCCGGCGCCGGGTGGAAACCATCGAGCAGACTCGCGACAAGGGCATGGGCGTGACGGTCTACGTCGGCACCCGGCGCGGTCACGCGAGCAGCAGCGACTTCGACCTCGGCGCGCTTGGCGAGACCGTTGCCGCGGCCTATGAGATCGCCCGCTACACCGCCGAGGACCCCTGCGCCGGACTCCCCGATCCGGAGACGCTGGCGCTCGCCTCTCCCGACCTCGACCTGTTCCACCTCTGGGACGTGGACGCCGAGCGGGCGATCGCAATTGCCATCGCAGCCGAGTCGGCGGCATTCGACACCAGCGCCCTGGTGCGCAACAGCGACGGGGCTTCGGTGTCGGTCGGGTACGGCCATTTCTTCTCGGCCAATTCGCTCGGCTTCGCCGGTGGCTACCAGTTCAGCCGGCACTCGCTGGCGTGTTCGCCGATCGCGCGTCGCGGGCGCTCGATGCAGCGCGACGACTGGTACTCGGCGCACTGCAACCCGGCGCGCCTGGCCGACCCGGCGGCGCTCGGACGCTACGCTGCCCAACGCGCGCTCTCGCGCCTTGGTG
>JAHEMI010000100.1 GCA_024643785.1 Burkholderiaceae bacterium | reverse complement strand
CCACCGCTCCTACACGGCGATCGGGGCGAAACTCTTCATCGTCGACTAGCGGCGGTTTGCAGCACCAACCACAAGGCGAGGTTGAAGAATGGCTCAGATCGAAGCGAAACTGCTCGCCCTCGGGCTTGCACTCCCGCCCGAGATGCAGCCGCCACCTGGGGTGCTGTTGCCGTTTCGCTTCGTCAGGGTGGTTGGCCACCGGGCGCTGGTTTCAGGCCACGGGCCGCAGAATCCCGACGGCTCGATCGCCGGGCCGCTCGGCAGGCTGGGCCGCGAGGTCTCGGTGGCGCAGGGCTATGGCGCAGCGCGGCTCACCGCGCTGTCGATTCTCGCCAGTCTCCAGCGAACGCTCGGCGATCTCGACCGGATCTCAGCCTGGTCGCGGGTGTTCGGGATGGTGAATTCGGCGCCTGGATTCAACCAGCAGCCGAGCGTGATCAACGGATTCTCGGACCTTATTCTCGAACTCTTCGGCCCCGAAGTCGGCGCCCACAGCCGCAGCGCCGTGGGTCTCGCGGAACTGCCGTTCAACATCCCGGTCGAGATCGAAGCCGAAGTCGAGATCCGGGGCTGAGCCGGCGTCGGCCCGGCATCGGTCGGGACGCGCGGCCGCCTTGTCTACTGGCGGTTCTCCGCCTTCCAGCGCATCGCGCCGTAGATGCGGTTGTAGCCGCTGGGGTGATCGAAGAAGATGAACTCTTCCACCGGCCCCGGCCGGAGTTTGCGATATTCCGCCAGTCTGAGGGTCACTTCGGCAAACCCGTCGGGTTCGCGCGCCGCGTTGAGACCAAAGATGTCGGCTTCGGTTTCGGCCGAGCGGCTGATGGTGTTGGTGAGCGGCGTGATCAGGAACAGGTAGACGGAAAGCAGTGCCGCCAGCAGCGGCAGGCCGGCCGGATCGGAGATGTCACGTACCCCGGCGCGATTCCCGAAACGGCTGGCCGCCCAGTTCCAGCTGCCCCTGATGAACAGCAATCCGCCCATGAAGATGATGGTGAACGACAGCGTGAACCACATCGCGTGATTTGCGACGTAATGCCCCATCTCATGGGCCATCACCGCCTTGATTTCAGCCGGCGACGTGCGATTCAACAAGTTGTCGTTGAGCGCTATCCGGGTGGTGCCGAACAGGCCGCTGACGTTGGCGCTGATCCTCTTGGTCTGCTTGGAGGCATCGAAGTAATAGACTTTGTCCGCGGGAATGCCGTTGGCGCGCGCCAGCGACAGGATCTCACTGCGCAGCGCACCGTCGGGCAGCGGCTGGTAGGTGTTGAACAGCGGCGCTATGAATACCGGCGCGGCCATGAAGAGCAGCATCAAGAAGCCCGCGCCGGCGATCGTGGCCCACGTCAGCCAGGCTCTCGGGAAGCGCCGCAGCAGCGCGTAGAAACCGGTAAGGGCAAGCGCCAGCAGCGCCATGTTGACGCCCAGCCCAATCACCCCTTCCATCAGCCAGTGGCCAAGCGACAGGTTGGAGAGCCCATATTGGTGTTCGCGATAGAAGTCCTGGTAGAGCGCCAGTGGCAAGGTCAGTAGCGCGACCAACGGCACGTACATCAGTACGTAGATCGTGGTCTGCAGGTTGCGGCGCCGGGTGCGGCGCTCGGCGAAACTGCGCATGCGCACCGAGATTCGCGAGCGGATCAGCAACCAGGCCACCACCAGGCCGTAGAGGAAGTTCCAGAGCAGCAGCCAGTAGCCACCTTCGGCATAGGAATCGGAGCGTGCGCGGGCCTCGCCCTGCAGGCGATTCATGAAGACCTCGGTGGCGGCGGTCGGATCGATCGGTTGTGCGCTCGCAGCGCGCTGGGCCGCCTCACCCGGCACGGCCGAAACGCTGACCGGTGCCGTTGCGGCCACAGTAGTTGCCGGCACTTGCGCACTAACGGCGACAAGATGAAAGAGCAGGACACCAACCGCGAAAAGCCTCAGCATGCCGATTCTCCGGGGAATAGAATGGAATCATAAGGCCGCAGGTGATCGCTGCGGGGCAGCGAACCGGGGTTGTCAACAGCAGGCCAACTTGTATCTTTGGCTAAATCCGACAGGAGCGCACTCATGAACGACCTGGGCGCCGGCTCACTCGATAGCGATGACGCGGTGGCGGCAACGCTCAACGCCCTCAACTCTTCACTGGCGGGCCGTGACCTGCCCGCGTTCATGGCGCTGTTTGAAGACAGCGACGACATTGTGCTGATCGGGTCCGATGTCGGCGAAGTATTCAAGGGTCGAGCCGCCGTCGCCGGTTTCCTGAATCAGCTGTTTGCGCTGCCTTTTCTCTTTTCCTTTGACATGCCGGAGATGACCATTCGGCGCGACGCCAACATGGCGTGGGTTTTTGTCGACGGGGAGATGGTTCACGCCGGCGCGGACGGTGCGACAAGGCGAATGCCGTACCGCTTTGCGATCGTGATGGTCAAGCGCGGCAGCGCCTGGCGCTGGCAATTGTTCAATGGTGCGGTGCCTGGCGCCGAGTGATGTGCTGGTCTGGGGTAGCGATGTTTGACTGATGGAGGGGAGTGCTGATGGCTGGTGGTGAGGAGACGAAGGTGCGGCGGGTAACGACCGGCCACAGCCCTGAGGGCAAGGCGGTGGTGATCAGCGATCAGCTAGTCGCTGGCGACACCGTCGCGTTGTTGCCCGGCGCTGACTTTCACCGCCTCTGGGGTGCAGATGTCCCGCCGCGCTTTCCCGACGATGGCGCGCCGTCCCCAGCCCCGGGCTACTTCCCGCCGCTCGGCGGCTTTCGCTTCATGATGTTCACCGTCGCGCCGCAGGAGCAGGCCAAGGCGCAGTCGGAGCAGTCGGCAGTCAGCCGGGACGCGATGCGCAGCGAGATCCGGGAGAAGCTGCCCGGTCTGGCCGAGCACATGGAGCGCAAGCACCCCGGGATGCACACAACGGACACCATCGATTTCGAATACATCATCTCGGGCGAGGTCTGGCTGGAACTCGACGACGGCGCGACGGTGCATCTGCGCGCCGGTGATACCGTGGTGCAGAACGGCACCCGGCACGCCTGGCGCAACTTCGGCAGCGAACCATGCCGCATAGTGGTGTTCATGGTCGGCGTGCCGCGCGACCCGAGCGGACTGGAAATCGCGCAGCTCGGGCGCTGATCGCAGGCCTGCCCGGGGCGCCGGGTGGCGGGTTCGCTAATCCTCTCGGGCAGTAAGGAGAAGGGCTTGGCGCGGCCAAACGTCGGTTAGGTTGGGCCTCGAACATCTGGGCACCGGGGACAACCTATGGGCCGACCTCCCGAGAAGATCAACACGACGTTGCACTCGATTGGCAACACGCCGCTGCTCCAGTTGCGGCGTGTAGTGCCCGCAGGTTGCGCGTCGGTCTACCTGAAACTGGAATACTTCAACCCGACCGGTTCGTACAAGGATCGCATGGCGCTGGCCATGATCGAGGAGGCCGAGCGCCGGGGCACGCTTCGCTCCGGGATGACGGTCGTCGAGTACACGGGCGGGAGCACCGGCTCGTCGCTGGCTTTCGTCTGCGCCGTGAAGGGCTACCGGTTCCACGTCGTTTCCTCGGATGCGTTTGCAAGCGAAAAGTTGCGCACGATGCGGGCGTTCGGCGCCGAGCTTGAGGTCATCCACAGCCCGAGCGGGAAGATTACCGCGGAACTGATCCAGCAAATGATTGCCCGGGCCAGCGAAATCGCCGAGGACCCGAATACCTACTTCACAGACCAGTTCAACAACAGTGACTCGCTGCCTGGCTATCGGCTCATCGGTGAGGAGTTGCTGCAGCAGCTCCCTGGTCGGGTGGCGGCCTACTGCGGTGGCGTCGGCGTCGGCGGCATGCTGATGGGCGTTTCCGCAGCCCTCAAGGAAAAGGACCAAAGCACCCGCGTGGTGGCCCTTGAACCGGCCTCCTCGCCGGTTCTGACCAAGGGCGTATCCGGGCCCCATCACGTCGAAGGCGTCGGGGTTGGTTTCGTACCTTCGTTGCTCGATAGCGCGCGCTACGACGAGGCTCGTGCGATCGAAGAAGGCGAGGCCCGCGCGATGAGTCGCCGGCTTGCCCGGGAGGAGGGCGTCTTTGCGGGCACCTCGACCGGCCTCAACGTCGTTGGCGCCCTGCAGCTGGCGCGCGAACTGGGGCCAGGGCATGCGGTCGTGACCGTGGCCTGCGATTCCGGCATGAAGTATCTGGCGGGCGACCTTTATACAAACGGCGATTCTGCAAGGAGGCAGTGATGACGGTCCCGGGAAAATGGCAGGTAGCCGGCAGCTACTACGAGGTCTGCAACTGCGAAGCGATCTGCCCCTGCCGGCGCCAGGGCGACAAGCTCGGCGGCCGCTCGACCTACGACACCTGCGACTTCGCGCTGTCGTGGTTCATTCGTGAAGGGCAAGCCGACGGGCTGGACCTGGCCGGGCTGCGGGTGGCGCTGGCTGGCAGCTATGACAACGCCGAGTCACCGCCGCCCGGCTCCGCGATCCCCGATCCGCCCTGGCATGTGGTGCTCTACGTCGACGAGCGCGCCACCAGCGAGCAGCAGCGGATGCTCGCCGATATCTTCCTCGGGCGCGCCGGCGGTACGGCGCTCAGCAACTATGCCTGCGTGATCGGCGAGGTGTTTGCGGTCAAGCCGGCGCGCATCGAACTGGACCACACGGCCAATCGCGAGGTGATCCGGGTGGGCTCCTACATCAGTGCCGCGACTGACCATCCGGTGGTCAGCGATACGTCGGTCAGCTGCGGCATACCGGGTCACGACCATCCCGGGCAGGAGGTGGTGACCGGACCGGTGCGGATCGCCGACGCCGACGCCAACTTCGATTTCGGCTGGGAGGGCCGCTGCGGATTCGCCACCAACTTCGCTTTCAGTTCGGAGGTGTAAGCGGCGCGTTCGCCACCGCCTGTCCAGAGGAGTCGCCATGAGGCTGAAGAAGATCATCGAGGCCGAAGACGCCGCTGCAGTCATCCATGACGGTGATGTCATAGCCTCGGCCGGATACGGCGGCAACGGCACCCCGGACCAGCTGCTGGTAGCACTGGAAGAGCGTTTCCTCAAGACCGGATTGCCGCGCAACCTGACCCTGGTGTTCGCCGGCGGCCAGGGCGACATGAGCGAAAAGGGCCTCAACCGGCTCGGCCACCCCGGCTTGCTCAAACGGGTCATCGGTGGTCACTTCGGGCTCATTCCGCGCATCGAGAAGCTGGCGGTCGGCAACCAGATCGAGGCCTACAACCTGCCCGAGGGCATCCTCACCCACCTCTATCGCGACATCGGCGCCGGCAAGCCCGGCACGCTCTCGCCGGTGGGCCTGGGCACCTATATCGATCCGCGCCATGGCGGCGGCCGCATGAACGCGATGACCACCGAGGAAATCGTCCGGCTGATGGAGATCGACGGCGAGGAGTTCCTGTTCTTCAAGGCTTTTCCGATCAAGGTCGCGCTGATCAGGGGCACCACCGCCGACCCGGACGGCAACATCACCACCGAGCGCGAGTCGCTTACGCTCGAGAACCTCGCGCTGGCGATAGCCGCGCGCAACTCGGGCGGCATCGTGCTGGCCCAGGTCGAGCGGATCGCCGCCGAAGGCTCGCTCGACGCGCGCCGGGTCCAGGTGCCCGGGGTGCTGGTCGATTGCGTGGTGCTCGCCGATCCCGAGCACCACATGCAAACCTACGGCACGCAGTTCAACCCGGCGTTCGCCGGCGAGCTGCGGGTGCCCCAGAAGAAGGTACTGGCTGGCCAGCTCAACGACCGCAAGGTAATCGCGCGGCGTGCCGCACTGGAGCTGTCACCGAACTGCGTGATCAACGTCGGTGTCGGCACCGTTCCCGACCAGGTTCCGCTGGTTGCCGACGAGGAGCGGGTCCAGGACCTGATCACGCTGACGGTCGACCCCGGCGTGATGGGCGGAGTGCCGATGAGCGGGCTGGATTTTGGCGCGGCGGTCAACTACCAGGCGGTGATCGATCACTGTTCGGAGTTCGATTTCATCGACGGCGGCGGGCTGGATGCCGCATTCCTCGGCTTCGGAGAATGCGATGCGCAGGGCAACGTCAATGCCAGCCGCTTCGGCGATCGGTTGCCCGGATGCGGCGGTTTCATCAACATCAGCCAGAACGCCAAGAAGATCGTGTTCGTCGGCACCTTCACTTCGGGCGGACTGAAGTTGGCGATCGACGACGGCAAGGTCAGCATCGCCAAGGAAGGCCGGTTCGCCAAGTTCGTTCCCGAGATCAGCCAGACGACCTTCAGCGCCGAGTACGCACGCTGGCGCGGACAGGAGGTGCTCTATGTCACCGAGCGCTGTGTCTTCCGGCTCGGCCCCGAGGGGCTGACGCTGAGCGAGGTGGCGCCGGGCATCGACATCGAGCGCGACATCCTCGCGCTGCTGCCATTTGTGCCAGCCATCGACGGGCCGCGCGCGATGGACCCGGCGATCTACCAGCCGGGAGCGATGGGATTGCGCTCGCGCCTGCTCGACATCCACATCGACGAGCGCCTGACCTACGACGCCGAGCTCAACACCGTCTACATGAACTACGCCGGCATGCGGGTGCGCAGCGCGGAAGACATCGCCACGATCCTCGCCGCGGTCGACAAGCTGCTCGGCGGGCTGGGCAAGCGGGTCCACGCGGTCGTCAACTACGAGCGTTTCTCCTGCGATGACGAGGTCTTCGCGCAGTATGCCGATGCCGTCAAGTACGTCGAGGAAACCTATTACATCGACGTCAAGCGCTACACCAGCGGCGCGTTCCTGCGCCACAAGCTCGGCAGCGAGCTGGCCAAGCGCGACATCACCGCGCAGGTGCTGCGCCCCTACGAGGCGATTCCGGCCAAGGTCTAGGTTTCCATCCGGTCCGATACGGCGCTACCCTTGCGGCTGAAGAACAGCCGTGCAGGTGAACGTGATGATCGAACAAGTCCGCGCGATCGGCTTCGTCGCCGCGTCGCGCCCGCATGCCGAGGACGACTACTGGGGCGGCGAGGAGGCGTGCATCGAGCTGACCGCCGAGTTCGGCGCCGAGGCCCTGCAGGGGCTCGCCGAGTTCTCGCACGTCGAAATCATCTTCCTGTTCCACGAGGTCCAGCAGGCGAAGATCGTCACCGGCGCCCGGCACCCACGCAACAACCCCGCCTGGCCGGCGGTCGGCATCTTCGCCCAGCGCGGCAAGAACCGCCCCAACCGCATCGGCAGCACGATCTGCCGCTTGTTGCGGGTGGAGGGCACGCGGCTCTACGTTGCCGAGCTCGACGCCATCGATGCCACGCCGGTGCTCGACATCAAGCCGGTGATGAGCGAATTCCTGCCGCGCCAGGAGCTCAGGCAGCCGCAGTGGTCACACGAGCTGATGAGCCATTACTGGGAGACGAGATGAGCGCCGCCTTGCGTGCCGTGTTTGTCGACGCCAACCAGGTGCTCGGTGATATTGCCGAGCGCCTGCTGCGCCCCGGGGACCCCGCGCTGGCGGTCAACCGCCAGCCGGACATCACCAGCCCGATGTTGCCGGCAGTTCTGGCCGGCGCCGGGATCGCGATCATCGACCATACTCATCTGCCGACCGCCATTGCGCGCGACTGCACGGGCCTCAAGCACGTGGTGTTCCTTGGCACCGGTGCGC
>JAHEMI010000023.1 GCA_024643785.1 Burkholderiaceae bacterium | reverse complement strand
CGCTGCAGCCGGGAGTCGATTGCCGCGAACACCTCGCGTTGCTGGCGCTGGGTCTGCGTCAGCTCGTTGGTCTGGACTTCGACGCGGCCGCGCAGCGTTGCCAGTTCCTGGCGCAACGCGTCGAGCTGGCCCTGGAGTTCGAGCTGGCCGCGGGCGGTGGCCTCGAGGCGGTCGAGTCGCTTGGCCATGTCATCGAACTGCGCTGCGAAGCGCGCCCTCATCTGCTCGATGGCGAGGGCCGCCTGTTCGTTGCTCTTGCGTGACTCGGTGCGCAGTTCAACGATGGCCTGCCGCGCCTCGTCGTCCTCGAAGAGCGCGTAGGCGCTCTTTGGGGTCAGCACCGACAGCGCGGTCGCGGTAAGTGCGACCGCAAGACCTGCCGCGCGCAACTGTTGCCGGTTCGGGAAAAGTTGTGCTTGCATGGTTGGTGTCGGTGCCCCTCGGTTACTTGTAGACGATGTCGGCGCGCCGATTCTCGGCGTACGAGGCTTCGTCGGTGCCGGTGGCGCGCGGACGCTCCTCACCGAAGCTCACGGCTTCCATCTGTGTCTCAGCCACGCCGAGCGCTGCCAGCGCACGATGCACCGCTTCGGCGCGTCGTTGCCCGAGTGCGAGGTTGTACTCGCGCGCGCCGCGCTCATCCGCATTGCCCTCGATGGTGACCCGGCGCTGCTTGTTGGCGTTGAGGTAGCGGGCGTGGGCTTCGACCACCGGCAGGTAGTCGGCGCCGATCGCGAAACTGTCGTACTCGAAGTAGATGTTGCGCTTGGACAGGGGGCTGGCAGGGTCGCTGAGCGGATCCTTGGCATCCGCGACCACCGGCGCAACCGTGCGTGAACTGCCCTGGTTGGCCGCGGCCTTGGCTGCTGCGGCAGCCGCGGCAGCGGCGGCAGCGGCGGCGTCAGCGTCAGCGTCGCGTTTCTCGATCGCCGCCGGCTTCTGGGGATCGTCGAGCTTGACGTTGGAGCCGCACGCTGCGAGCGTTGCGGCGGTTGCGGCCATGAGCAGCAGTTGCAGGATTCTTGACATGTCGCCTCCTTTGTTTCGGCGCCGACTCGATCAGCGGTCGCCGGGGTTACAGGTTTCGTGATTGGTGGGGGTGTTCAGCCTAGCGCGCATACGGGCTCCAGGTCGGTTCGCGGATGTCGCCGGCAGCTGCACTGAGCCTTTGCTTGACCCGGCCGTCGATGGATGCTGCCATCAGCATGTCGCGGCCGCCGGCCTTGGTGGCGTACATGACCCAGCGCCCATTGGGCGCAAAGCTGGGCGCCTCTTCGTTACCGCCCTGCGAGAGCACTTCTTCCTTGCCGTCGCCCGCGAGGTCCTTGATGGCCACGAAATACCTTCCATCGCGGCGGCTGACGAAGGCCAGCGTCCGGCCGTCGGGACTGACCCGGGGGCTGGAGTTGTAGTTCGAACCGAAGGTGACCCGCGTGGCGTCGCCACCGCTGGCGGAAATCCGGTAGACCTGCGGCGAGCCGCCGCGATCAGAACTGAAATACAGGAAGCGGCCGTCGGCGGAATAGAAGGGTTCGGTGTCGATCCCGCTCGACGAGAGCAGGCGCCGTGGTGTGCCGCTGCCGTCGGTCGAGATCACGTAGACCTGCGAGAGGCCGTCGCGGGTGAGCGCCACTGCCAGTTGCTTGCCGTCGGGCGACCAGGCCGGGGCGCTGTTGCTGCCGCGGAAGTTGGCCACGACGCGCCGTTTGCCGCTGGCGATGTCGTGGACGTAAACCACCGGCTTGCCGCTTTCGAACGACACGTAGGCGATCCGCTTGCCGTCGGGCGACCACGACGGCGAGATGATCGGCTCGCTCGAAGTCAGCGACGACTGAACGTTCTCGCCGTCCCAGTCGGCGATATTGAGCCGGTAACGGTTGCCTTGCTTGGAAACGTAGGCGATGCGGGTCGAGAAGATGCCCTTCTCGCCGGTGAGCTTCTCGTAGACGAAGTCGGCGATCCGGTGGGCGGCAAAGCGCAGGTCGGCCTCCGAGGCGATTACCGCCTCGCCGCCCAGCGGGTACTGGCGCACCGTGTCGGTAAGGCGGTCACGGATGTCGTAGCGGCCGTCGGCGAGCCGCGCGATCGAACCGCCGAGCACGGCATCGGCGCCGAGTTCGCGCAGGCGGGCAAAGTCGATGCTGCCGGTGTCGGACATGGTGAACGGCACATCCACGATCCGGAACGAGCCGCTGCGCGCGAGATCGGTGCGGACTACCGCCGCGATGTCGGTCCCCGCCCGGCCATCGGTAGCGAAATTGGCGATTGCCACCGGGTACTGGGCCGCGCCGACGCCCGAGACGTCGAGGCGCATCTGTGCCCCGCCGATGACAGGCAGCAGCAAGGTGGTCAGCGCTACGAGGCAGATGCCTGCGCTGCGCCGCACCCTTGGTCCGAGTTCAGAAAAATACATTGCCATCTCGTGTCGTGGTTCCGGGAAAGTGCGCGCTGGCGCTATGCGCCCTGGACGCGGAATGGGCTGTCGTCATTATAGTCACGCCACCATGACCATTCGTCGGCTGCAGTTACCGCCTGGCGGATGGACTGCCCCGCTAATCGGAGTCACGTGGTCCGCGGGTGATCTCGAGTTCCGGCGGGCAGGTGCCGTCGCGCATCCGCGGCAGCGGGCTGGCGCGCTGGATGCCGCGCTCGGCGGCCTGGTCCCAGCTGGGCACGCCGCTCGATTTGCGCAGCTTGATGGCCGCGATGGTGCAGTCGGGCATTACGGTTACCACGAAGACTGCCTTGGGATTCCCGCTCAGTTCCGCCGGTATCGAGAATGTCGTGCCGGCCCGAATCCGTGACGAGAGCAGCGAGCGATACGAAGAGTCCGCGCCGCCCCCGCCCGCCCCGGTGGTGCCCGACGCGCTCGCCGCGCCGCCGCCCGCGGCGCTGCCGGAGGCCTTGTCCATCAGGCCCTTCAGGTAGGTATTGCGTTGTTCTTCGGCAGCCAGCGCGGCCTTTTCTTCAGCCTCCTGGCGGGCCTTCTCCTGGGCTTCCTTGCGCGCCTTGGCGGCTGCTTCCTTCCTGGCCTGTTCGGCGGCCCGCTTCCTGGCGTCTTCCGCGGCCTTGGCGTCCGCCAGTTCCTGGGCCTTGCGCCGTGCCTGTTCCTCGGCGAGTTTCTTGTCGCGCAGCTGCTTTTCGGTCTCCTTGCGGGCGTTGGCAAAGCGCTCGCGCTCGGCCTCGGCGGCGGCGAGCCGCGCCTTTTCAGTGACGATGTCGGGCTTGGCCAGGTCGGGCTTGGGTGCCGGCTGGACCGGTGGCGGGGGCTTGGGAGCTGGCGGCGGCACCGGATCGACCGGCTTGGGTACCGGGTTGACCGGCGGAGTGAACAGTTCGGCCTGCAACGGCGGCGGCGCGCTGGTCTTCCAGCGGATGCCGACGATCAGGAACGCGGCCAGCAACAGGTGCACGGCCACCGCCAGGCCGATCGCCTTCCAGCGACCGCCACTCACGGGGGGACGGGTTGGCGCCATGCCTAGCGTTCCGGCTGGACCAGCAGGCCGACCCGGGCGCCGGAGTCCTGCTTCAGTTGTCCGAGGATGGCGGCAACTTCACCATAGGGCACCGCCTTGTCGGCGGTGATCACGATCGGCAACGCCTCGTCGCCGCGCATCTGCACCACCGTGCTGTCGAGATCGCCGCGCTTGACCACGCGCAGGCCGGGGTCGCCGGCGTTCACCCGGCGCACTGACAATTCGCCGTTGGTCTTGACCTGGACCTCGACGTAGCGCTCCGGAGAACTGCCGCCGCCGCCGGCGCGGGCGAGATCGATGGTCGCTGGCGGCAGCAGCGGGGCGGTGACCATGAAGATCACGAGCAGCACCAGCATCACGTCGATATAGGGCACGACGTTGATGTCCGAGACCAGGCGCTTGCCGCGCCGGGAACTCGAGCGGGATTGCATCGCCGCCATTCCCGCTACCCGACCTGCCGGTGGAGCACGTTCGAGAATTCCTCGATGAAGGTCTCGAAACGGCTCGAAATGCGATCGATGTCGTAGGCAAAGCGGTTGTATGCGACCACCGCCGGGATGGCGGCGAACAGGCCAATCGCGGTGGCCACCAGCGCCTCGGCAATGCCGGGCGCGACCGCCGAGAGCGTGGCCTGGTGGACATTGGCCAGCCCGCGGAACGAATTCATGATCCCCCAGACGGTGCCGAACAGCCCGACGTAGGGGCTGACCGATCCTGCCGAGGCGAGAAACGCCAGGCTCGACTCGAGTGCGTCGATCTCGCGCTGGCTGGTGGCGCGCATCGCCCGGCGCGAGCCGTCGAGCATCGCGGCCGGATCGTTGGGACGCTGCTGGCGGGTGCGCAGGAATTCATTCATGCCCGCGGCAAAAATCCGCGCCAGCGGGCCATGGTCGCGCCGCTGCTCGCGCAACTGCTCGTGCAGCACGCCCAGGTCGCGATCGGTCCAGAACTCGTCTTCGAAACGCTGGGTGGCGATCCGGGCGGCGCGGATGACGAAGATCTTGCGGAAGATCACGCTCCACGAGCCCAGCGATACCAGCATCAGCAGCGCCATCACCACCTGCACCAGGACGCTCGCTTGCGCCACCAGCGTGAAGATCGAAAGATCGTTGCTCATCGGTTCAACTCCTGCAACAGCCAATCCGGCATCGCCGCCGGGCGGGTCGCGCCGCGGCGCAGCGTGGCCACGCGCACCCTGGCATTCGCCAGTATCTCGTCAGTTCCTGCGACCCGCGCGCTCTGCACGAGCGTCAGCGACGCGCGCCGCGCCTCGGCGACGCGCACGTCGATTATCAGCTGGTCGTCAAGCCGCGCCGACCTGAGGTACTCGACCGCGAGGTCCCGGACCACGAAGATCAGCCCGTCCTCGGCTTCGAGCCGGGCGTGGGTCGCGCCCAGCGCGCGCAGCCACTCGGTGCGGGCGCGCTCGAAGAAGCGCAGGTAGTTGGCGTAGTAGACGATGCCCCCGGCGTCGGTGTCCTCGTAATAGACCCGTACCGGGAATTCGAACACGGCGCTGCTGGCAGCGCGCTCTGCGGCACTGTCAGCGCCCGTTCGCACCGCCATCATTTGGCCGCGCCGCCGCTTTCGTCGGACCACAATTCGGCCGCGCTCTCTGCTCCCGGCGCCACCAGGCCATAGTGCCGGTATGCCGAAACGGTGGCGATCCGGCCGCGCGGCGTGCGCTGCAGGAAGCCCTGCTGGATCAGGTAAGGCTCGATGACATCCTCGATGGTGTCCCGTTCCTCGCCGATCGCCGCCGCCAGGTTGTCGAGCCCGACCGGCCCGCCCGAGAACTTCTCGAGGATCGCCAGCAGCAGCTTGCGGTCCATGACGTCGAAGCCGGCGGCGTCGACGTCGAGCATCTTGAGCGCGGCGTCGGCGATTCGTTCGTCGATCGCACCGTCGGCGCGGACCTCGGCGAAGTCGCGCACCCGGCGCAGCAGGCGGTTGGCGATGCGCGGCGTGCCGCGTGCCCGGCGGGCGATTTCGTGGGCGCCCTCGTCCGAGATCCGGGCTTCCAGCAGGCGCGCCGAGCGCAACACGATCTGGGCCAGTTCGGGGATGTCGTAGAACTCGAGCCGCGCCACGATCCCGAAGCGGTCGCGCAGCGGGTTGGTCAGCATGCCGGCCCGGGTCGTCGCTCCGACCAGAGTGAAGGGTTGCAGGTCGAGCTTGATCGAGCGCGCCGCCGGCCCCTCGCCGATCATGATGTCGATCTGGAAATCCTCCAGCGCGGGATAGAGGATCTCCTCGACCACCGGCGAAAGGCGATGGATCTCGTCGATGAACAGCACGTCGTTGGCTTCGAGATTGGTCAGCAGCGCGGCGAGGTCGCCGGCGCGCTCGAGCACCGGTCCCGAGGTCGAGCGCAGGTTCACGCCCATCTCGGCCGCCACGATGTGCGCGAGCGTGGTCTTGCCCAGGCCGGGCGGGCCAAAGAGCAGGATGTGGTCGAGCGCTTCCGCGCGGTTGCGGGCCGCGGTGATGAAGATCTCGAACTGTTCGCGAATCCGCTGCTGGCCGACGTATTCGGCCAGGCTGCGGGGACGCAGCGCGCGTTCCACGGCCTCCTCGCGCGGCGAGGCAGCAGCGGGGGCGATCAGGCGGTCGTGTTCGATCATCGGTGGCGTTTCCTGCTCAACCCTTGGCCAGTGACTTCAGCGCCCGGCGAATCCCGTCGGCAACAGTGCTCCCGGCCTCGAGGCCGCGCACCGCGAGCGCGGCTTCGCGCTCGGAGTAGCCCAGCGCCATCAGGGCCCGGGTAACCTCGGCGCCGGCGTCGGTGGGCACGCCGGCACCAGCCTGGTCGAGCGCCGGGGCCAGCTTGCCCTTGAGTTCCAGCAGCAGCCGCTCGGCAGTCTTCTTGCCGATTCCCGGCACCCGCGTGATCTGGGCAGTCTCCTGGGTGGCGATGGCGCGCGCCAGTTCGTCGACCGACAGTCCCGAGAGCACCGCCAGCGCGATCCGCGGGCCGATGCCCGAAATCTTGATGAGCAGCCGGAAGGCATCGCGTTCGGCATCGGTCGCGAAACCGTAGAGCAGGTGCGCGTCCTCGCGCACTACCAGGTGGGTGAGCAGCACTACCCGCTCGCCGATCGCCGGCAGGCCATAGAGCGTGCTCATCGGTACGTCGAGCTCGTAGCCCACGCCGTTGACTTCGAGGAGCAGCGCCGGCGGGCGTTTGTCGACCAGGGTTCCGCTGAGTCTTCCGATCATGATGTCCGAGAGGTTACACCAGAGCCCGGGTCAGGACAGGCGGCCACGGCGCAGCCGCATCCCGGCAGGCAGTCCGGACCCCGCTCCGGCCACCGCAGCGCGCAAGGCGCCGCCGTGGAGGTGGCAGATCGCACAGGCCAGCGCGTCGGCGGCGTCGCTCGCCGGCAGGCCTGGCAGGGCGAGCAGGCGCTGCACCATCAGCTGGACCTGCTCCTTGGTGGCGTGGCCGTGCCCGGTGACCGCCTGCTTGAGTTGCAGCGCCGTGTATTCGTGCACCGGCAAATCGGCGCTCACCAGCGCGGTGATCGCGGCTCCGCGCGCCTGGCCCAGCAGCAGCGTCGAGGCGGGATTGACGTTGACGAAGACCTTCTCGATCGCCGCAACCGTCGGCCGGTAGCGTTCGGCGAGCTCGCGCAGTCCGGTAAAGATCGTTCCGAGCCGGCTCGCGAGGTCGCCATCGGAAGTGCGGATCGTGCCGCTGGCCATATAGACCGGACGATTTTCGCGGATCTCGATCAGGCCGAAGCCGGTGGCGCGCAGGCCGGGGTCGACACCGAGGATGATCGTCGTGTCACCGGTCATCTCGTGCACGCGCGCTGGCCTCAGTGCCGGAAGTGGCGCATGCCGGTAAGGACCATCGCCAGTCCGCGCTCATCGGCCGCGGCGATCACCTCGTCGTCGCGCATCGACCCGCCCGGCTGGATCACCGCGGTGGCGCCGGCGTCGGCGACCGCGTCGAGTCCGTCACGGAACGGGAAGAAGGCATCCGAGGCGGCGGCCGATCCCGCCAGCGACAGGCCGGCGTTGCCGGCCTTGATCGCGGCGATGCGTGCCGAGTCGATTCGGCTCATCTGCCCGGCGCCCACGCCCAGCGTGCGCCCCTGGCCGCAGAACACGATCGCGTTGGACTTGACGAACTTCGCCACCCGCCAGGCGAACAGCAGGTCGGCGAACTCGCTCTCGCTGGGCTGGCGCTTGGTCACTACCCGCAGTTCGCTGGCCACGACGTTGCGGGTGTCGGGCGACTGCAGCAGCATGCCGCCGCCGACGCGCTTGAAATCGCGCTCGTTGCTGCCCGCCTCAGGAGCGATCTGGAGGATCCGCACGTTGGTCTTGCCGGCAAACGCCGCCAGCGCCTCGGGCGTGAATGCCGGAGCGATCAGCACCTCGACGAACTGGCGTACCGCGAGTTGCGCCGCCGCACCGTCGAGCGGCCGGTTGAAGGCCAGGATCCCGCCGAAGGCCGAAGTCGGGTCGCAGGCGAAGGCCTTGGCGTAGGCGTCGGCGGCGTCGGTGCCGACCGCGACGCCGCAGGGATTGGCGTGCTTGACGATGACGCAGGCCGGAGCCTCGAAGGTACGCACGCATTCCCAGGCGGCATCGGAATCGGTGATGTTGTTGTACGAAAGTTCCTTGCCCTGGAGCTGGCGGTAATTGGCGAGTGAACCCGGTGCCGGGTTGAGGTCGCGATAGAAGGCCGCGTCCTGGTGGGGATTTTCGCCGTAGCGCAGGTCCTGGACCTTCTCCCATTGCTGGGTGAAGGTCGGCGGGAAGTGGCCGTTGGCGTCTTCAGCGCCGTGGCTGCCGAGATAGTTCGAAATCGCGGCGTCATAGCGCGCCGTGTGGGAGAACACCTTGCGTGCCAGGACGTAGCGGGTATCGGCGTCAACCGTGCCGCTGGTGCGCAGCGCCGCCGCAACCTGTTCATAGTCGGCCGGATCCACGATCACCGTGAGTGCGCTGTGGTTCTTGGCCGCGGCCCGCAGCATCGTCGGGCCGCCGATGTCAATGTTCTCGATCGCTTCCTCGAGCGTGCATTCGGGCCGGGCCACGGTCTGCTCGAAGGGGTAGAGATTGACCACCAGCAAGTCGATCGGCTCGATGCCGTGGGCGGCGATGGCGCTCATGTGTTCGGGGAGGTCGCGCCGTGCGAGCAGTCCGCCATGGACCTTCGGGTGCAGGGTCTTGACCCGGCCGTCGAGCATTTCCGGGAAGCCGGTGTAGTCGGCGACCTCGGTAACCGCGATTCCCTCCTGGGCCAGCAGGCGCGCCGTTCCGCCAGTCGAGAGGATGGCCACGCCCAGGGCGGCGAGTTCGCTGGCGAAGGCCACTATGCCGGTCTTGTCGGAAACGCTGATCAGCGCGCGCGCGACGCGCTGCGCTTGGCCTGGCAGGGTCACTTTGGTCGCCTCACTCATGGTTGTTGAGCAGCCCGTGGTTCTGGAGCTTCTTGCGCAAGGTATTGCGGTTGATTCCGAGGATCGCACTGGCGCGCAGCTGGTTGTATTCGGATTGGCGCATCACGATCTCCAGCATCGGGCGCTCGACGGCCTGGATCACCATGTCGTAGACACCGCCGGTGGCGTTGCCGTCGAGATCCTTGAAATAGCGTTCGAGACAACGCGCGACGGTTTCGTTGAGGGATTGGGTCTTGCTCACGCGGCCTTTCTCCAGGTCGTATTCCGGGCGCTCGCAGCGCCGGAGGCAAAGAAGTCTTCGAGGGCCTCGAGCTGCGCCGCGGCGCTCTCGAGCAGATTGAAAGTGGCGATGAAGCCGGTGGCCTCGGGCATGCCCGCCAGGTACCAGCCGACGCGCTTGCGCGCGGTGCGCAGCCCGTCGTATTCGCCGTGGAACTGGTAATGGGCGAGCAGGTGCTCCCCGACCCGCCTGCCGAATTCATCGCGCGACGGCTCCGGCAGCAACTCGCCGGTGGCAAGGAAATGGTCGATCTCGCCGCACAGCCACGGCCGCGCCAGGGCTGCCCGCCCGACCATGACCGCATCGGCGCCGGTGAACTCGAGCACTGCCCGGGCCTTGGCCGGCGAATCGATGTCGCCGTTGGCGACCACCGGGATGTTCAATGCGGCCTTGACCTCGGCGACGGTCTCGTAGCTCGCGTCGCCGCGAAAGCCGCAGGCGCGGCTGCGGCCATGGACCACGATCATGGCGGCGCCGGCCTCCTGCGCCGCCCGCGCAATGGCGGTTGCGTTGCGCCGCTGTGGGGTGGGGCCGGTACGCATCTTGACCGTCACCGGGACCGTCACTGCCGCGCACACCGCCGCGACGATGCGCGTCGCCAGATCCTCGTCGGCCATCAGCGCCGATCCGGCCATGGTGTTGCAGACCTTCTTGGCGGGACAGCCCATGTTGATGTCGATGATCTGGGCACCCTGGTCCACTCCGTGGCGGGCCGCGTCGGCCATGGTGGCCGGATCGGCACCCACGATCTGCAGCACGCGCGGCTCGGCGTCGCGGTCACTCACCGCCCGGCGGGCGCTCTTGCGCGAAGCGCGCAGCCGGGGGTTGGAAGCGATCATTTCCGAAACCGCGTAGCCGGCCCCATAGCGCCGGCACAGCTCGCGAAATGGCCGGTCGGTGGCCCCGGCCATGGGCGCGAGGAGGGCACGGCTGGAAATGTTGAACGGGCCGATTTTCATCGTTTCGGACTCGTGGCCTCGCGAGGGACGGCGGCGGACGGCGGACAGCAATTGATCTGTGCAGCCACCCGGCGAGCCGTGCACCTGCAAGATGCGGATTCTATCGGAAAGCGGCGTTCTGCTCAAAAAGTGGGCAGGAACCCGACGCGACCTGACGCCGCTCAGCGCAGCCCGAACATGAACGCGCGGACCATCGCCCGGCGGGTCAGGGGCAGGTGCGAGAGGACATCGAGCGCGAACGACTGCAGCGGGTGCAGCAGCGGCCACCGGAACGCTACTGCCAGGGTGTCGGTGGCCGCGATCACTGCCTTGCGGTCAAGCCCCCGGGAGCGGGTGTACTGGCCGAGCGCACTGCCGAGCGCGCGTCCGGCAGCGCGGGCATCGCCCAGGCACCGGGCCAGCTCGAAGGCGTCGCGGAAACCGAGATTCAGGCCCTGGGCGCCGACCGGGTGCAGCGCCTGCGCCGCATTGCCGATCGCCACGGCGGTGCCGCTGACCAGACGGCGCCGTGCCCGGCGCTTGAGCGCGACGCCGTGGCGCTGTCCGGCAAGCGTGAACTCCGGGGCGGGCGCAGGATGCGCTGCGTTGCCGCGCCCACCCGCGGCCATGGCCGCGGCCAGTTCGGCGGCAAAGTCCTCGGCGTCAAGTTCGAGCCGGCGTTGCGTGTCCTCGGGCGTGCCGCACCACACCAGCGAAAAACGCTGCGCTTCGGGATGGGGCAGCAGGGCGATGGGACCGTTGGCGGTGAACCACTCGAGGGCGCAATCGGCGGCGCAATGCGGGGCCGCGATGTCGGCAAGCAAGGCAGACTGGCCGAAGTCGCGAACCTCGCTGTCGTCACCGGGATCGCCGCCGGCATCGATGACGATCTCGGCGGCTTGATCCGGTCCGCAGCTCGCCACGCCCAGCCCGGCCTTGGAGGCGGCGGCGCGCAACGCGCCGGCCAGCTCGCCATAGCGGACCACATGCCCGAGCGCCGGCAGGCCCAGCTCCTGGGCCTCGAGCGGCAGCATCCCGGGTTGCCCGGGGATTCTCACCTCGACGTGGCGGATCACGGCGCTCTCGGGCAGCGCCACGATGCGCCCGAGCGTGAGCCAGCTGCCGTGTGAGGTCGCGATCGCGCGCCGGGCCAGTTCAGCGGGTGGCGGCTCGGCCGGCAGCGTCAGCGCAATCTCTTGCGGGGCAAAACCCTGGCGCAACAGCAGCAGCGCGCACGCCAGCGCCACTGGGCCGGAGCCGTCGATCCTGATCGCTGGTGCCTTGCCCTGGACCTTGCCCATCATCGCTTCCGCATCAGCTCCTCGATTCCGTCCGCAGTGTTCGGCACTCCGGAGCTGAGAATTTCGTAGCCGCTGTCCGTCATCACGACATCATCCTCGATCCGGATGCCGATGTCATGGAAGCGCTCGGCCACGTCGGGGGCGGCGCGCACGTAGATGCCCGGCTCGATCGTGAACACCATCCCGGGATGCAGGATGCGCGACGGGGTCCCTTCCCCGGTGGACTCTTCGCCGGCCTCGCGGTAACTGCCGACATCGTGCACGTCCATGCCCAGCCAGTGACCGGTGCGGTGCATGAAGAAGCGTTTGTAGCTGCCCGCAGCCAGGGCTTCCTCGAGCGGACCGGCGATCAGGCCGGTTTCGATCAGCCCGGCCGCGATCACCCTGGTGGCGGCGTCGTGCAGGTCCATCAGCCGCGCGCCGGGGCGGATGGCAGCGAGCGCCGCGTGCTGGGCTGCCAGCACGATCTCGTAGAGCTCGCGCTGGGCGGCACTGAAGCGGCCGTTGACCGGGAAGGTCCTGGTGATGTCCGAGGCGTAGCCGTCGAGTTCGCAGCCGGCGTCGATCAGCAGCAGGTCGCCGTCGCGCAGCCGGTCGCGGTTGGTGCAGTAGTGCAGCACGCAGGCGTTGGCGCCGCCGGCGACGATCGATTCGTAGGCCGGCGAGCGCGAGCCGCAGCGGGCATACTCGTGCAGCAGTTCGGCCTCGACCTCGTATTCGTGCCGGCCGGGACGCGTTGCCAGCATCGCCCGCACGTGGGCGGCGGCGTTGATCTCGCCGGCGCGGCGCATCGTATCCAGTTCGTAGCGATCCTTGACGAGGCGCATCTCGCCGACCAGCGCAGCGATGTCGAAGGCCTGGGCCGGGTGGCCAACAAGTGCGCGCACCTTGGCGCCGACCTTGCCGAGCCACAGCCGCACCCGCTCGTCGAGCCTGGCGTCGGCGCCCAGCGCGTAGTAGATCGCCGGCGCGTTGGCGAGCAGATTGGGGATTTCCTCGTCAAGCGCGGCGATCGGCAGCGCGCGATCGAAACCGAATTCCTTCTGTGCCTCCTCGATGCCGTAGCGCAGTCCGTCCCAGATCTCTTGCTCCTCGTCCTTCTCGCGACAGAACAGCACCGTCTCGACCCGCTCCCCGGCGACCACGATCGCGAGCGCGGACTCGGGCTCGGGAAAGCCGCTCAGGTAGTAGAAGTTGCTGTCCCAGCGAAACGGGTAGTGGTTGTTGCCGTTGCGCGGGGATTCCCCTGCGGTGCAGACGATGGCGACGCCGCCCCCGCGCTCGCGCATCGCGGCGATCAGACGTGAGCGGCGGTCGATAAATGGTTTCATGTAGTGGATTCTCCGTTGCCCCGCAATTGTGCATCCAGTTCCCGCAACCGCTCGTGGGTGCCCACGTCGGTCCAGTGACCTTTGTGCAGCTCGCCCCCGGCGCGGCCGCTCGCCGCGGCGCTGTACAGCAGCGGCGCCAGCGCGGCGCGTGCCCCCGCTGCGATGCCGGTGAACAGTTCCCGGCGATAGACGCCGATGCCGCTGAACGTCAGGCGCGCGGCTGGGCGCGCGGGATCGCCGCTGCCCGCCAGGCGAGCGTTGCGCAGTTCGAAGTCACCCTGGCGATGGTGCTCGGGGTTGGCGACCAGCAGGCACCAGGCCAGCAGGTCGGCCGCGATCATTTCGCTGGCGATGGCCGGAGCGCGGCTGAAATCGAAGTCGCAGTAAACGTCGCCATTGACGACCAGGAATGGGTCCGGTCCGAGCAGGTCGAGCGCCTGGACGATGCCGCCGGCGGTTTCGAGCGCCTCAGCCTCCGGGCTGTAGCTGATGCGCAAGCCCCAGCGCGAGCCGTCGCCCAGCTGGGCTTCGATCTGGGCGCCGAGGTGGGCGTGGTTGATCACCACCTCGCGCAGCCCGGAGCGCGCCAGCGCCTCGAGGTGCCAGACGATGAGCGCCTTGCCGCCAACCTGGAGCAGCGGTTTGGGGCAGGTGTCGGTCAGCGGCCGCATCCGTTCGCCACGGCCCGCTGCGAGGATCATCGCGCGCATCCCGGCCGGGCCCTAGAAGGTGTAGCCGACAGCTGGCTGGGCCCGACCCTCGACGCGCTCGATCAGGCGCATCAGCGGCCCAAAGGCGCTGTAGCGCCGGGCGGTGCGTTCGACGTATTCCAGCACCACCGGCAGGTCAGCCAGGTAGCGGCTCTTGCCGTCGCGATAGTTCAGCCGCGCGAAGATTCCGAGGACCTTGAGGTGGCGCTGCAGCCCCATCCATTCGAAGTCGCGGTAGAAGGCACCGAAGTCCTCTTGGACCGGCAGTTCCGCCCGGCGCGCCATCTCCCAGTAGCGCACTGCCCAGTCGATGACCTGCTCCTCCGGCCAGACCACGTAGGCGTCGCGCAGCAGCGATACCAGGTCGTAGGTGATCGGGCCGAAGACCGCATCCTGGAAATCGAGCACGCCGGGGTTGTCGGATCCCGGCAGCACCATCAGGTTGCGCGAGTGATAGTCGCGATGGACGTAGGTCATCGGCTGCGCCAGCAGGTTGGCGAGCAGGGTCTCGAAGGTGTCGGCAATGACCTTCTGATCGGCGGCGCCGAGCTCGACCCCGCGGTGGCGGGCGACATACCACTGCGGGAACAGCATCAGCTCGCGCTCGAGCAGGACACGATCGTAGTCGGGGAAAACGCCGCTGCGGCTGGCCCGCTGCAGTCGCACCAGGGCGGCGAGTGCGTCGTTGTACAGCCGTGGCGCGCTGGCGCTGCCGAGTTCTTCGAGATAGGTGCGCGTTCCGAGGTCGCGCAACAGCAGGAACCCGCGCTCCAGCTCGGCCGCGATGACCGTCGGCACGCTCAACCCGGCTTCCGCCAGCACTTGCGCGGCATGCACGAATGGCCGGCAATCTTCCATCGGCGGCGGTGCATCCATCGCGATCATCGTCGCTGCGTCTGCGGCGTCGACGCGGAAGTAGCGCCGGAAGCTGGCGTCATCGGACGCCGGCCGCAGCGACTCGGGCCGCAGCCCGTATTCGGCGGGCATGGTGCGCAGCCAGCCCTGGAGTTCTTCGAGTCGTTGGTCTTTGGTCATGGGAAGCGTTTTGTGCGGTGCCCGGCGCGAGTCGTTCGTATAATAGTCGAACGTTTCCCACCACCCTGTGCGAGCCCATGCCCAACAGGACTCGTCGCCCCGGCGACTCCCGACCCGCGCGCGGACTGCCCTGCAGTCCGGGATGTACTTGCGCGCCCTGAGCGGGGTCGTGGTCGCTCTGGCGACCGCGGTGGTCGGTGTTGGTGCCGGTGATGCACTGGCGCAATCATCTCGCTCTTCCCCCCAGCTGTGGTATTGCCCGTTGCCCGACGGGGCAGCGCCAACTCGGGTCACTGGTGCCGGGCTGGCCGGCGGGCTGGTTCGTGGACCGGGAGCGGTCCTGCTTGCCCAGAACGAGGCCGCTGCCGGCGGGGCGGGGGAACCCGCGGCCGAATCCGAGGGGAGCGGGGTCAGGCTGCGGCTCGATCCGGCGCTGGGCGAGCGCGGCCCGCGCCCGGGCGAGCTGGTGCCGGTCTTCGTCAGCGCCGACCGGATGAGCGGGCGTCTGGGCGAGGAGACGGTGCTCACCGGGAACGCCCAGTTGCGCAAGGCCGGCACGGTGGTGAACGCCGAGCAGATGACCTATCGCGAGGCCGACGACGAACTCGTCGCGACCGGCAACGTTCGGGTGGCGCGCGAGGGCAGCGTGGTCAGCGGCCCGGAGTTGCAGCTGCGCATCGATGCCAGTGAAGGAGTCTTTCGCACCCCGACCTATTCGCTGACCCGTTACCAGGGCAGTGGGGCGGCGGACAAGCTCGAATTCATGGGCCCGCAGCGAATGCGCCTGAGCAACGCCACCTACACGACCTGCGAAGGCGATGACCCGGACTGGGTCCTCAAGGCCGCTACCCTCAACGTCGACGAACGTGCCGGGGAAGGGAAGGGCCGTTCGGCGCGGCTGTATTTCAAGGGTGTCCCGATCCTCGCCACGCCGTATTTCGAGTTCCCGATCGGCGACCAGCGGCGCAGCGGGCTGCTGCCGCCGTCATTTTCGGTATCGAGCCAGAGCGGTCTCGAATTCGTCCTGCCCTACTACTGGAACATCGCGCCCAACCACGACGTGACCTTCTATCCGGGGTTGGTGGCACGGCGCGGACTGCAGCTCGGCACCGAATACCGCTACCTGTTGCCGTCCAATTACGGGCGGGCCCGTTTCGACATCACGCCCAACGACGCGAGCACTGGCAGCACCAGGTACTTCCTCAACAGCCGCCACACGGTGACCGATCTCGATGGCTGGACCGGCGGCTGGACGGTGAAAGGCGTTTCCGATGACCGTTACTTCATCGACTATTCGCGCTCGATCCTGGTCAGTTCGGAACGCAGCCTGCCGCGCGATTTCTGGCTGGCCCGCGGCTATGGCGACTGGTCGCTGCTGGTGCGCTCGAGCAGCTGGCAGAACATCCTCGATGCCAGGGCGGCGCCGCCCTACGACCGGATGCCGCAGTTCCAGCTCCGGCACCAGCGCCGCGGCCTGAGCGGGATCGATATCGACGGACTCTACGATGCAACCTGGTTCACCCAGCCGCTCACCGGTGCGACCGAAGGGCTGCGGGTCGTGGCCAGCCCGGGGCTCAGCTATCCCATCAGGCGGCCCGAGGGCTTCCTGATCCCGCGGGTCGGGATGCACCTGGGGGCGTACTGGCTCAACGACCACGACTCGCTGGGGCAGCGGACAGTGCAGGTGGCGGTGCCGACCTTCTCGCTCGACAGCGGCCTGGTGTTCGAGCGCGACGCCCAATACCTGGGACGTACGTTCAGGCAGACGCTCGAGCCAAGGCTGTACTACGTGCGGACCCCGTATCGGGACCAGTCGAATATTCCGGTCTTCGACACCGGGGTCGCGGACTTCAACCTGGCGGAGCTCTTCACCCCCAACAGTTTCGTTGGCGGCGACCGGGTTGCCGACGCCAACCAGCTGACCACGGCACTGGTGTCGCGCATGATCGACCCGCGATCGGGAAGCGAGGCGCTGCGGCTGGCGATCGGCCAGCGGTTCTATTTCTCGGATCAGCTGGTATCGATTCCAGGGGTGGGGTTGCGCACCGACGCCCGCTCCGACCTGTTGTTCGGCGCTGCCGGCCAGCTTGGCGTCAAGACCAGCATCGACGGCGAGCTGCAGTACAGCCTTGGCGATGCCCAGTTGCAGCGCCTGAGCGTGAACTGGCGCTACGCTCCCGGCGAACAGCGCGTGTTGAACGCCGGGGTCCGGTATCTGCGCAGCGAGATCGGACAGTTCGACGTGTCGTGGCAGTGGCCGCTGTCCCCAGCCTGGCGCACGATGGGCCGGCTCAGCTACTCGTGGCTCGACCAGCGCGTCGATATCACCACTTCGCAGCTGGTCCCGGCCAGCCCGGGCGTGGTCGAGAGTGTGCTCGGGGTCGAGTACCATGCCTGTTGCTGGGCGACCAGGTTCGTGGTCCAGCGTTTCGTGACCGCCGAGCAAACCGCCGCTACCGCTTTCTTCATCCAACTCGAGCTCAAGGGTGTAGCCAGGATCGGATCCGATCCGTTTGATATATTGCGCCGGAACATTCCCGGCTATCAGTTGCCAACCGACCGGCTTGTAACGCCCAGCCGCTATTACGGATACGAATGAACGTGAAGACCAGTTTGCTAACGGCCGTTTTCGGCCAGATCATTATCGGCGCGTGGCTGGGTGCGAGCAGCGCCCCGGCGCTATCGCAACAGAAACCGGTGGCGGCCCTCGACCGGGTGGTCGCGGTCGTCAACAGCCAGGTCATAACCGCGAGCCAGCTGTCGCGACGGGTGGACATGATCACGCGCCAGATTGGTTCCCGCCCGGGCCAGCTGCCACCCGCGGACGTGCTCGAGAAGCAGGTGCTCGAGCGGCTGATCATCGAACGCGTCCAGGAGCAGAAGGCGAGGGAACTGGGAATTAGCGTCGACGACGGGCAGCTCGACAACGCCATTGGCAACATCGCCAAGGAAAACCGGCTTTCGCCGGCAGAGCTGCGTTCCCGGGTCGAAGCCCAGGGCGACAAGTACGAGTCGTTCCGCGAACAGGTGCGGGCGGAAATAGTCAGGCTGAGGTTGCGCGAGCGCGAGGTCGATTCCAAGGTGCAGGTAAGCGATGCCGACATCGATGCCTACCTCGCCGGTCACGATGCCTCGGCGGTCACCCCCCCCGAGTACCTGGTTGCGCAGATCCTGCTGCGGGTGTCTGAGCGGGCGAGCAGGCAGGAGGTCGAGCTGCAACAACAGCGTGGCGAAGACCTGGAGCGCCAATTGCGAACCGGCGCCGACTTCGAGGCCTTGCGCAAGCAGTATCCCGACAACAGCGCTGGCGACATGGGCTGGCGCCGGGCCGACGAGCTGCCGCAATTGTTCGCGCTGGCGGTGGCGCCGTTGCAGCTGGGCCAGTACTCGACGCTGCTGCGCAGTCCCGCCGGCTTCCATATCCTGAAGCTGCTCGACAAGCGCGGTGGCGCAACGCCAGCCAACACGCCGATCATGCAGACCAAGGTCAGGCATATCCTGATCAAGCCGTCGGCAACCCTTTCCGAGGCCGAGGTCGAACGCCGCGTCGCCGACATCAAGAACCGGCTGACTGCCGGCTCCGACGATTTTGCCGCGCTTGCGCAGCAGTACTCGGCCGACGGCAGCGCTGCCCAGGGTGGCGATCTCGGCTGGATCTACCCCGGCGATACCGTTCCGGAATTCGAGCACGCGATGGATGCTCTCGAGCCTGGCCAGGTGAGCCAACCGGTGACGACCCGGTTCGGAGTCCACCTGATCCAGGTGCTCGAACGCCGTCAGGATGTGGCCTCGCCCGAACGCCAGCGCCAGGCGGCGCGCCAGGTCCTGCGGGCCAAGCGCATCGAGACGGCGACCGAGGCCTGGATGATGGAACTGCGCGACGAAGCCTACGTCGAGTACCGTCTGGACTCCAAGTAGCGCCCGCGCCCGGGGGAAATCTGGCCAAATCCGTTTCCGGTCACCGCCCGCGCCGGCGCTTCGGTCAGAACTTCCTGACCGACCACGGCGTTATCGAGGCCATTGTGGCCGCGATTGCTCCGGCAAGCAGCGACCGGATCGTTGAAATCGGCCCCGGCCTGGGCGCGCTCACCGGTGCGCTGCTCTCGCGCGTCGAGCAGATTGCGGCGGTCGAGATCGATCGCGACCTGGCTGCCCGGCTGACCAGGCGGTTCGGAGCCGGGCGCCTGGAATTGCACCTCGCCGATGCGCTCAGTTTCGACTTCGCATCGCTGGCAACGGCGGGCAAGCTGCGCGTGGTGGGGAATCTCCCGTACAACATCTCGTCGCCGCTGCTGATCCGCCTGACGTCGTTTCGCGACGTCATCATCGACCAGCATTTCATGCTCCAGAGCGAGGTCGTGAAGCGCATCACGGCCGCGCCAGGCAACGGCGACTACGGCCGGCTCACGGTGATGCTCGCAGCCCACTACGACAGCGAGACGGTGCTTGAGGTGCCACCCGAGGCCTTCGACCCACCGCCGCGGGTCGACTCGGCGGTGGTGCGGATGCGCGTCCTGGCTGAACCGCGCACCGGCGCGCTCACCGAACTCGGGGCCGTGCTCTCGGTGGCGTTCGCACAGCGGCGCAAGATGTTGCGCGGCACCTTGCTGCCCTGGCTGGCGACGCAAGGCGTCGAGCCGGCCGGGATCGTGCCTACGGCCCGCGCCGAGGAACTTTCCCCGACCCAGTATTTCGCGATTGCCGAACTGGTCGCGCAGGCGCGCCGCGCCTAGCGCTGTTCGATCAGCTCGATCTTGTAGCCGTCGGGGTCGACGACGAAGGCAATGACCGTGGTACCGCCCTGAACGGCTCCGGCCTCCCTGGTGACCGTGCCGCCGGCAGCGCGCACCTTCTCGCAGGCTGCAGCGGCATTGCGTACGGCGATCGCGATGTGGCCGTACCCGGTGCCGGTTTCGTAGTTCTCGACTCCGTAGTTATAGGTCAGTTCGAGCACCGCACCGGCGGCATCCTCCACGTAGCCGACGAATGCCAGGGTATACCCCTGCGCCGGACGGTCGGTGGTGCGCAGCAGTTTCATTCCCATGACCTTGGTATAGAAGTCGATGGAGCGCTGCAAGTTGCCGACGCGCAGCATGGTGTGGAGGATTTTCATGGGCCGTAACTCCTGTCGGTGACGATGGGCGGGCGGTCAGTCGGCCGCAACGGTATCGGATGCGGCGCGCAGTTCGGCGCGCGCCTTCTCGAAGTCGGGGAACAGGTCGCTCACCGTTGCCCAGAACCGCGCGCCGTGGTTGAGTTCGCGCAGGTGGGCAATCTCGTGGGCGATGACGTAGTCGATCACGTCGCTGCGAAAGTGGATCAGACGCCAGTTGAGCCGGATCGCGCCGTCGCGGGTGCAGCTGCCCCAGCGCGTGCGCGCCGAGCTGAGCGACCAGCGCTGCGGCGCCTTGCCCAGGCGCGCCGAGAAGACCGGGACGCGGCTGGCGAAGTAGGCCCGTGCCTGTTCCTGCAGCCAGCCGTGGACGCGGTTGCGCAGGCGCTCGGGCCCGGCGTCGGGCGCCATGCCCACGACGATGCGCTCGCCGTCAAGGGTCACGCCACGGGCCTGGGCATCGAGCGCCAGAACCAGATCAGTGCCGAACAGCCGCACCTTGCCGCCGTCCTCCCAGCGCGTCGCCAGGCGTGCGCGCTGCTCGCTGTGTTCGCGCCAGCGCGCCAGCTGCCGCGCGATCCAGCGCGACTTTTCGCGAATCGCGGCCTCGGTCTCGGCCTTGCTCACCCAGCGCGGGATGGTTACTCCCAGGCCGCGGTCGTCGATCGTGAAACCGATCGTGCGGCGCTTCGTGCGCCGCAGCCAGTATCCGACCACCTCGCCTTCGATGCGGATCGAGGGTCCGGTTGGCGCTGGCGGCGGTGGCGGTGCGAAGAAGGGCAGGGTGAGCTGCAGGGCTGCCTGCCCGGGATCGCCGTTGCGGCGCGCAGCACCGGTCACTTTTCTTTTGCCCTCACGGGGCGCCGTGCCACCGGAGCCTTGGAGTCGTGGTAGAGGTGCGGGCTGATGACCCGCATCTCGCTCTCGATCCAGGTCTCGACTTCGGCATTGAGTTGGTCGGGGGTCTTGTCGTCAGAGGCGATCCGGGGGCCGATCGACACCGTGACCATCCCGGGATAGAGCAGGAACGAGCGCTTGGGCCAGCACTCGCCGGCATTGACCGCGATCGGCACCACCGGAGCGCCGGTGCGGCAGGCCAGCCGCGCGCCGCCGGTCTTGTACTTGCCCTTGGATCCGGCCGGGATGCGGGTGCCTTCCGGGAACATCACGATCCAGCGCCCTTCGGCGAGCTTGCGCACGCCCTGCTTGACGACGTTCTCGAATGCGCTGACCCCCTTGCTGCGGTCAATGTGGATCATGTTCAGCAGCCCGATCGCCCAGCCGAAGAAGGGCAGGTAGATCAGTTCGCGCTTGAACACGTAACAGACCTCGTGGGGCATCCGCGCCGGGTAGAAGTAGGTCTCCCAGGTCGACTGGTGCTTGGACAGCAGGATCGCCGGGCCGTCGGGCAGGTTTTCGCGTCCCAGCACCTGGTAGTCGATGCCGCAGATCAGCCGGGCCGCGCCGATCGAAAGCTTGAGCCAGCCAACCGTGAGCTTGTAGCGCAGCGCCAGCGGCAGCGGCGACCAGATGAGGCACGCGGTGGCGTACGGAATCAGCGTGGCGATGTGAAAGATGTGGAACAGGGCGGAGCGCAGCACCGTGAGCGCTTGGGCCCCGGCACCGACGCTGCCCGTCGCCTTGCGGTTCATGGCGCAAGCTCGGCTGCGACCGCGCCGAGATCGACCCGCACATTGGTGCCGGCTGGCAAGCCGCCCGCCTTGAGCGTGGCCTGGCCTTCTCCGGTGAGTACCAGCGTCGTGCGGCAACCGGCGCTGTGCCCGGCCTGGAGGTCGGTGAGGCGGTCGCCGATCATGCACGCCTGGCCGGGTTCGACCTCGAAGCGGCGCAGGATTTCGAAAATCATCCCCGGCCGCGGCTTGCGGCACTCGCAGTTGCCGTTTTCGTGGTGGGGACAGAAGAACACGGCGTCGATCCGGCCGCCAGCCTCCTGGACCATGCGGTGCATCTTGGCATGCATTGCGTGCAGGGTCGGCAGGTCGTAGAGCCCGCGGGCGATACCCGCCTGGTTGGTGGCGACCGCGATCCGGTAGCCGAATTTGGACAGCCGCGCGATGGCCTCGGCGCTGCCGGGAATCGGCCGCCATTCCTCGGGGCTCTTGATGAACGCCGCACTGTCGTGATTGATCACGCCGTCGCGGTCGATGATCAGCAGTTTCACGAGTTCGAAAGTCTCGAAATGTCGGCTACCCGGTTCATCAGTTCACTCACCCGCCTGAGCAGCGCCAGCCGGTTGGCACGAATCTCGGCTTGCGGTGCCATCACCATCACCTGCTCGAAGAAACGGTCGACGTCGTCGCGCGCATCAGCCATCAACGCCAGTGCGCCAGCATAGTCCATCATGCGCAGATGCTCGTCAACCCGCGGCGCCAGCGTTGCGACGCACTGTGCCAGCGCAATCTCGGCCGGTTCGGCGAGCAGCGCCGGGTTGAGCGGCGCGGCGGCGCCGTCGGCTGACTTGCGCAGGATATTGGCGGTCCGCTTGTTGGCGGCCGCCAGGGACTCTGCCTCGGGCAGTTGCAGGAAGCTGCGGACCGCGTCGAGCCGGGGTAGAACCTCGGCAAGAACGGCCGGGCGCGAGTCGATCACCGCACCGATCTCCTGCGCGCTGAACCCCCGCTCCCTGAGATAGCCATTGAGCCGGTCATAGAAGAAACCGGTCAGTTCTTCCCGGGCGCTCGGCGCCGCGGCGGGAAATGCCGCGAATGCGCCGGCCAGCAATTCGTCCAGCTCCAGGGCCAGTTCGCGCTCGATCAGCATCCTGATCACGCCCAGCGCGTGGCGGCGCAGCGCGAAGGGGTCGCGATCGCCGCTGGGCAACTGGCCGATCGAAAACAGGCCCGCCAGGGTCTCCAGCTTGTCGGCCATCGCCAGTACCAGCCCGGCATCGGTGCCGGCGAGCGCATCGCCGGCGAAGCGCGGGCGGTAGTGTTCCTCGATCGCGTTTGCCACGGCCTCGGGTTCGCCGTCGTGGCGGGCGTAGTACGCGCCCATGATTCCCTGCAGCTCGGGGAATTCGCCCACCATGCCGGTGAGCAGGTCGGTCTTGGCGAGCAGCGCGGCGCGGACCACCGGGGCGGGATCCACCCCAAGGGCAGTGGCGATCCCAAGGGCGATCTTGCCGACCCGTTCGCAGCGCTCGGCCTGCGTCCCGAGCTTGGCGTGATACACGACCCCGGCCAGGGCTGCGACCCGTGCCGCCAGCGGTTTGCGGCGATCCTGGTCGTAGAAGAAGCGGGCGTCGGCCAGGCGCGGGCGCACGACCCGTTCGTTGCCGTCAATGACCAGCGCCGGATCGTCGAGTTCCAGATTGGAGACGATCAGGAAACTCGCCAGCAGTTTTCCTTCGGCATCGAAGAGCGGGAAGTACTTCTGGTTGGTGCGCATCGTCAGGATCAGGCATTCCTGCGGCACGGCGAGAAATTCCTGATCGAAGTTTCCGACGTAAACCGCCGGCCACTCGACCAGCGCCGTTACTTCGTCGAGCAGCGCCGTGACTGGCGCTTCGTCACCGAGCGTCGCGCCGAGCCGCGAGGCCGCCGCCAGCAGTTCATCCCTGATGCGCTCGCGCCGGGCTTCGAAACCGGCAATCACCCGGCCCTGCTCGCGCAGCATCGTCTCGTAGGAAGTGGCGTAGTCGATGACGAGCGGGCCGGGCGACTGGAAGCGGTGTCCCCGGGTGCTGCGCCCGGCCTTGATCCCCAACACGTTCGCCGGCACCAGCTCACTGCCGTGGAGCACCACCAGCCCGTGGGCGGGGCGCACGAAGCTCACCGTGGTCTGGCCGTCGGCGAGCTGGTACTGCATCAGTTTGGGAATGGGCAGTCCGGCGAGCGCCTCAGTCAGCAGTTCGTCGATGCACTGCCTGAGCAGCGCCCCGGGGGCCACCCGCGTGGCGACGAAGCACTCCTGGCGGCCGTCATTGCCACGCTTCAGGTCGGCGATCGCGACGCCCTGTTTTTCCGACCACTTGAGCAGCGCCTGGGTGGGTTCGCCGGCGTCATTGAGCGCCACCTTGAGCGACGGTCCCCGCAGCTCGATCACGCGGTCCTCGGCCTGCCCGACCACCGCCCCTACCAGTACCGCAAGTCGCCGTGGGGTGGCGAAGCTCGTCACGCCAGCGTCGGCACCGGCAAGCCCGCGCACCCGCAGCCCGTGCGCGATCGCGGCAGCGAACGATTCGCCGAGCGCACGCAGCGCCTTGGGAGGCAGTTCCTCGGTGAGCAATTCGATCAGCAGCGGTGCGCTCGTCATGGCTTGTCCATTGGCTTCGCGGCGGCACCCGGAGCTGCGCCGCTGGCGCTTGCCAGCATCGGGAAACCGAGCCGCTCACGCGATTCGTAGTAGGCCTGCGCGATGGCCCGCGACAGTGCGCGCACCCGGGCGATGTAGGCCGCCCGCTCGGTCACCGAGATGGCGCCGCGGGCATCGAGCAGATTGAAGGTGTGCGAACACTTCATCACCATCTCGTAAGCCGGCAGGGCAAGCTGGGCGGCGATCAGGCGCGTGGACTCGGCCTCGTATTCGCTGAAGTGCCGGAACAGCATCTCGGTGTTGGCGTGCTCGAAGTTGTAGGTCGACTGCTCGACTTCGTTCTGGTGAAAGACGTCGCGGTAGCGCACTCCTTCGGTCCAGACCAGGTCGTAGACGCTCTCGACGTTCTGCAGCGCCATTGCCAGGCGCTCGAGGCCGTAGGTGATCTCGCCGGTGATCGGCTGGCACTTGAGCGATCCGACCTCCTGGAAATAGGTGAACTGCGTGACCTCCATGCCGTTGAGCCACACCTCCCAGCCCAGCCCCCAGGCGCCCAGCGTCGGCGATTCCCAGTCATCCTCGACGAAGCGCACGTCGTTGGCGCGGGTGTCGATGCCCAGGGCCTCGAGCGATCCCAGGTAGAGATCGAGGATCTCGGGCGGGGACGGCTTGAGCACCACCTGGTACTGGTAGTAGTGCTGGAGCCGGTTCGGGTTCTCACCGTAGCGCCCGTCCTTGGGCCGGCGCGACGGCTGGACGTAGGCTGCCCGCCATGGTTCGGGGCCAATCGAGCGCAGGAAGGTCGCGGTGTGGAAAGTCCCGGCACCGACCTCGATGTCATAGGGCTGGAGCAGGGCGCATCCCTGGCGATCCCAGTAGTCCTGAAGGCGCAGAATCACCTGCTGGAACGAAAGCATGGCTGGCTCGGGTCTGAAAACCACGGATTTTACCGGGTTCGGCGCCGTCCCCGGGAACAAAGCCCTGCACCGGCTGCCACCAGCACCAAGGCGAGCACCAGCGCCGGCAGGTTTCCGTACCTGGCATAGGGCGTGAGGCCGCCGCTGCCCTGGACCTTTGCCCCGAGAGCCGCGCGGATGCCACTGGCGAGCTTGATCAGGACCTCGCCGTCGTCGCCGATCATCGCCGTGACCCCGGTGTTGGTCGCGCGCAGCATCGGGCGGCCGAGTTCGAGAGCGCGCATCCGGGCGATGTTCAGATGCTGGTCGAGCGCGTGCGAATCGCCGAACCAGGCGAGGTTGCTGACGTTGACCAGCACGGTGGCGCCGGCGCGCACCTGCACCGCCAGTTCCTCGCCGAAGAGGTCCTCGAAGCAGACATTGAAGCCGATCTGCTGGTCGCCAAGCACCATCTCCGGCTGTGACGATTCGCCCCGGGCGAAATCGCCCAGCGGAATGTCCATCATCCTGACGAACCAGCCGAACAGCGCGGGGACAAATTCGCCAAAAGGCACCAGGTGGCGCTTGTCGTAGCGGGCGACGACCTGGCCTCCGGCGCCGATCGCCGCAACGCTGTTGGCAATGCGCGGGCCCTGGCTGGCCCTGTCCGGCGCGTCGGTTTCGAGCGGCATGCCGATCACCAGGGCATTGCCGGTCGCGGCGTAGTTGCTCAGGCGCCCGGCGATCTCGCGCGGAGTGACCCGCCACGGCACTGTCCAGGCCGTCTCCGGCAACACGGTGAGGTCCGCCGAGCCCGCTTCGACCATCTCGACGTAGGTCCTCATCGTCGCCAGCGTCCGCGCCGGATCGAACTTCATGTCCTGGGCAATGTTGCCCTGGAGCAGCCGCACCGAGAACGGTCTGCCGCTGGGTTCTACCCAACTGATGCCGGCCAGGCCGATGGCCAGCGCCGGGGGCAGCACCACCAGCGCTACGCCAACCAGCACCGAGCGCCGCCGGCCGAGGTTGATGACGATCAGGGCCAGGCCAACCGCAACCAGGGCGACCGCCGCTCCCACTCCGTAGACCCCGATGATCGGCGCGAAGTGGCGGAGCACTCCGCCGAGATGGGCGTAGCCGATCGACAGCCAGGGAAAACCGGTGAGCAGGTAACCGCGGGCCAGTTCGCCCAGCGTCCAGCAGCCGGCGAACGACAATGCCACCCCGAGGTCCGATTGCCACTGATCACCCGCGGCAACATTGCCGGCGAGTCGTCGCGCGAGTGTCGCCGCGAGGGCGCCGAAGGCCGCGAGATAGGCCGACAGCAGCACTACCGCGGCGGCGGCCATCGGCCCCGGCATGCCGCCGTAGCGGTGCATGCTCACGTACATCCAGCCGACACCGGCAACGAAGCTGCCGAGCCCGAAGGACATCACGGTAAGGAAACTGTGCCACGACCCGGAGCGCTCTCCGGCGCCGTGGAGGATGACAATCAGTCCGGCCAGCGCCAGCAACTGCAGCCACCAGCCATCGAGAGGTCCGAAGGCTGCGGCATGGACGGCACCCAAGGCCAGGGCCGCGCCGCAGCTGATCAGGGCAGAACGCCGCGGCGAACTGCCGGCAGGCTCAGGAATCACGGTCCGGTGGCGAGTTGGCCAGGTTTGGCGCGCCCCGTTCGACCAACAGCAGCTGCACCTGGCGACCGTCGGCGCGCAGCACCTCGAAGCTCAGGCCACCGAATTCGACCCGTTCGCCGCGGCGCGGCACGCGCCCAAGCTGCTCGGTTACCAGTCCGCCGACCGTGTCGAAATCCTCGTCCGAGAAACTGGTCCCGAACACCTTGTTGAAGGGGCCGATCTCGGCGATGGCACGCACCCGGTAGCGCGGCCCGTGAGGGCCTGGCTCGACCGCCAGGACATGGTCCGATGCCTCATCGAAGTCGAACTCGTCCTCGATGTCGCCGACGATCTGTTCGAGCACGTCTTCGATCGTGATCAGCCCGGCTACCCCGCCGTATTCGTCGACTACCACGGCGAGGTGGTTGCGGTTGACGCGAAATTCGCGCAACAGCACGTTGAGGCGCTTGGACTCGGGGATGAACACCGCCGGCCGCAGCAGGTCGCGGACATCGACGTCGCCGTGCTCGTAGAGCCGCAGCAACTCCTTGGCGTGGAGAATGCCCAGCACGTTGTCGCGATCACCCTCGACCACCGGGAAGCGCGAGTGCGCGGTCTCGATCACATGGGCCCGGAATTCATCCGGCGGCTGGCTGATGTCGATCACGTCCATCTGCGCGCGGGGCACCATGATGTCGCGCGCCGCCAGCTCCGAGACCTGAAGCACGCCCTCGATCATCGAAAGCGCGTCGGCGTCGATCAGGCGGTGGTCGTGCGCCTGACGCAGCACGCCCATCAGTTGGGAACGATCTTCCGGGGCGCGCAGCAGCACTGCTGCCAGGCGTTCAAGCAAGGTTCGCTTGGTGGAACCGCCCGAGGGGGGTTCAGACATGGACTTTTCTGCTTGATATTGGAGCGTCGAGGATACCCGAAGAAGCGCCGCCGTCAAAGCGCATGGGCTTCTCCGGCCGGCTGGGCGGGTGCGCCAGCGCCGCGCAGCTCAGCGTTCGCGATATGGGTCGGGGATGCGGAAGCGGCGCAGCAGTTCGGTCTCGCGCGCTTCCATCACGGCGGCCTCGGGCGCTTCCTCGTGATCGTAGCCTTGTGCGTGCAGCACCCCGTGGATAGTCAGGTGCGCCAGGTGGTGCTCGAAGCGCTTGTGTTGTTCGCGCGCTTCCTGGCGGATTACCGGCAGGCACAGCACGATGTCGGCAAGCCCCGGTTCGTAGATGAAGGTGAGCACGTTGGTCGCGTAGTCGCGTTCCCGATAGGCGGTGTTGAGGATCCGGCCTTCGGCCCGGGCGACGAAGCGCAGCGTCAGTTCGGCGTCGGCCTCGAGCGCCGCCGCCACCAGGCGACGCAACCGCGCGCGCGCCAGCGGCAGTTCGCTGACCCGCTCGCCCAGCTGCACCGCGAGCCGCAGCCGCGGCTCAGCGGCCTTCGGGGCGCGGTTCGACATGGCGTTCGTAGGCATCGACGATGCGGGCGACCAGCGGATGGCGCACCACGTCGCTGCTGTCGAAATCGGTGAAAGCGATGCCGCGCAGCCCGTCGAGGATGCGGCGCGCCTGCGTGAGTCCCGAGGGTTGTCCCTTGGGCAGGTCAATCTGGGTGGTGTCGCCGTTGACGACCGCCCGGGAGCCGAACCCGATCCGGGTCAGGAACATCTTCATCTGCTCGGGCGTGGTGTTCTGGGCCTCGTCGAGAATCACGAACGAGTGGTTCAGCGTGCGGCCACGCATGTAGGCGAGCGGCGCGATTTCGATGGTCTGGCGCTCGAACATGCGTGCCGTGCGCTCGAACCCCATCAAGTCGTAGAGCGCGTCATAGAGCGGGCGCAGGTAGGGATCGACTTTCTGGGCCAGATCGCCAGGCAAGAAGCCCAGGCGTTCGCCCGCCTCGACCGCCGGCCTGGTTAGCACGATGCGCTTGACCGCGTCGCGTTCGAGCGCGTCGACCGCGCAGGCTACTGCGAGATAGGTCTTGCCGGTACCGGCCGGGCCGATGGCGAAGGTGATGTCGTGCGAGAGGATGTCGCGCAGGTACTGGCGCTGGCGCGGCGTGCGCCCCTGCAGGTCGCTGCGTCGGGTGTGCAGCACCGGCGATTCGTCTTCCGGATCGGCCGCCTGGGTCGCGTCACGGCGCAGTTCGATCAGTCCGAGCTGGACGTCTTCGAGCCCGAGGCGACGCTCCGAAAGGGCATTGAAGTACGTCAGCGCGGCGATCGCCTGCTCGGCGCGGGCTGGTTCACCGGTTACCGTGAAGGTGCGCGAGCGGCGCCTGATCCGGACGTCCAGCGCCCCCTCGATCTGGCGGATGTTCTCGTCGAGCGGTCCGCAAAGATTGGCCAGGCGCCGGTTGTCGGCGCCCTCGAGGGTGTGTTCGAGTTTCTTGGATTTCAAGGATGGCGGGGCGGCGTTTCAGGGCCGCCGGAAAACACTGACTCCATCGATTGTAGTTGAGGTGCTGCCGCCATTGATGGAATAACGAATCCCCAGGTCTCTTGCCATCGGCCCATAGAGTTGCCCGCTAAGGTCGATGCGGCAATTGTGTTCGGAGCATCCGAGGGGGTTGCTGTCGCTGACGTTGGTGCGCAACCAGCCGTTGAATCCCTGGCTTGAACCCGCGGTCAAGGTGCTCTTGCCGGGATCGTGCGCGCCGCCGGTAGTGGCGAATGCGAAGGTCGCACCGCCGATGACGACTGTTCCCTCGATGCCGATCTTGGAGGCGACCCCGGGTTTGAACTCGACGCCAGCCAGGCCGCTGAATGTCCCGGGCGCCAGGCTGCCATCGGAGATCGTCGGCTTCGAAGCACCGATCAGTTCATAGATGTACGCCCCGGCGGTCGGCGTCGTCACCGACGGTGTGCCGATCAGGTAATGGAAGCCCTGGTTGGCGCTGAGCGTGGTCGTGGTGGTGACGCCGGCATCGGTGCGCAGCACCGTACCGTCAGTCCAGCGGCCCCAGGTCACATAGGTGTCGGCGCCGGCGTCCGCGATCTGCGCCGAGTCGCGCTTCAGGCACGGGCTGCCAGGGCAAATCCCGATCGACTCCAGCCCGTAGCTGTCGTTCAGCACTACGGTCGAACCGGCGGGCATCGCTGGCAGGGAGATTCCGCTGCCGGCATTGGCAAATGACAGCGACCATTTCTCCACCGGAGTGGATCCCGCCACCAGATCGTCTCCGGTACCGCTGGTGCCGCCGGTGCCGCCGGTATCGCCGGTCGAGCCAGTGCCACCGGTCGAGCCGGTATCACCAGTTGAGCCGGTGCCGCCCGTCGAACCAGTGTCACCCGTGGAACCAGTCCCGGTCGAGCCGGTATCACCAGTTGAACCGGTGCCACCAGTCGAACCAGTATCACCGGTCGAGCCGGTGCCGCCAGTCGAGCCAGTGTCACCCGTGGAACCAGTTCCGGTCGAGCCGGTATCACCAGTTGAGCCGGTGCCACCAGTTGATCCGGTTCCATCAGTC
>JAHEMI010000099.1 GCA_024643785.1 Burkholderiaceae bacterium | reverse complement strand
TGGGCCAGGCCGCCCAGGCGATCACCGCATTCGCTATCGCCTACGGCCTGTTCCAGCTGATCCACGGACCGATGGGCGATCGTTTCGGCAAGTTGCGCTGGGTGCGCTACGCGGCGCTGGTCGCGGCGATCGCCTCGGCCGCCTGCATGTTGGCGGGTTCCCTTTTGCAGCTGGTGGCGCTGCGCTTCTTCGCCGGTGCGGCCTGCGCTGCCCTGATTCCGCTCTCGCTCGCCTGGATCGGCGATTCGGTTCCCTTCCAGGCGCGCCAGAAGGTACTCGCGCGCTTCATGACCGGCTCCACCTGTGGCGCGGTGTTTGGCCAGGTAGCCGGCGGCGTGCTGGCTGACACGATCGGCTGGCGGCTCAGTTTCGCCTTTCCGGCCCTGGTGCTGGCGGTGGTTGGCGCGGTGTTGGTGTTGGATGCGCGCCGCGCGGCGGCGGCGGCGAGGAGCGCCTCCGGTGATTCGGGTGTCGCCGCGAGCGCGCTCAGGCCGGGCCGGGCGCCGCTGCCGTCGCCGGCAGCGATCGCGGCGCAATTCGGCTCCGTGCTCGCCGTCCCCTGGGCCAGGGTAATCCTGATCGTCGTCAGCCTCGAAGGGGTGCTGGTGTTCGGCGCATATGCCTACGTGCCCAGCTGGCTGCATCTGCGCTACGACCTGCCGCTGTGGCAGTGTGGCCTGGCGGCCGGCGGTTTCGGGCTCGGCGGCCTGGCCTACGTGCTGGGCTCGTCGTGGCTGATCTCGCGCTTGCGCCGGCGCGGCCTGATCCTCGGCGGGGCGGCGTTGTTCGCCGCCGGGATGCTGCTGCTCGGCGGCCCATGGTGGCCGGTGCAAACCTTCTTCTGCGCGCTTTCCGGCATGGGATTCTTCATGCTGCACAACACGCTGCAGGTTTTCGCGACCCAGATGGCCCCGCAGATCCGCGGCACCGCGATCGCGGCGTTCGCGGTCGGGCTGTTTGGCGGGCAGTCGGCCGGGGTCGCGCTGGGCGCCGTCCTGGTGGATACGGTTGGCTACGAGAGCGTCCTGGTCGGTTCGGCGCTGCTGCTGATGGCGCTGGCGCTGACTTTTGCGGCGCTGGTCAAGCGCCACGACCGCGAGCCTGACTGAGCGGCGGTGCTGCTCAGTGGCTGCGTCCCGGCGCCGCTGCTCGCAAGTCGCGCTGGAGCAGGGCGAGCAGGGCGCCCAGCGCCAGCACTCCCGCCGACGCTGCCAGTCCGGGCAGCAACGAGCCGAAGCGGTCGGCCAGCCATCCGGTAGCCGTCGGGCCGACGATCTGGCCGGCAGCGAAGACCGCCGTAAAGATCGCCATCGACGAGCCCCAGGCTGGCTTGGGCAGCGAGTGCTTGATGAAGCTGCTCACTGATGAGGGAGCGCTGAACATCGCCAGCCCGAACAGCGCCGCCGATACCAGCATCACTGCCGGATGTGCGCTCACCAGCGGCAGTGCCGCGCCGGTTGCCAGCACCGCCATGACCGCGGCGAGCGGCCGGCCGCCTGGCCAGTTCTCGCTCGGACGGCGCCAGACGAGCGGTGCGAGCAGCGTCGCCAGTCCGAGCACGAACCAGACCGCGATCACGGTGGCGGTGCTGCCGCCGTGCTCGCGGATCCAGGCGATCGCGAAAGTCATGTAGCCGATGTAGCCGATCGCGAACATGCTGTAGGCCGCGAACTGCGCCATCAGCGGAGCGGCCCGCCAGCGGGCGCTGCCCGGCGCCGTACCCGGCTCCTCGATCGCCAGCGCCGCCCAGGTCGTGGCCAGTGTCATCGCCAGGGACGCCCAGCCCATCCAGCGCCAGACCTGCGGCCAGGCCGCGTCGCCACCCGCTTCGAGCATCAGCGGCACTGCCACGCCGCTGATCATCAGGCCGATGCCGCCGCCCGCAAAGTAGATCGCAATCGTCGTCGTGGCCAGCTGCGGACGGTCGGGGAACACATTCCCCGACAGCGCGCCGCCGCAGATGAAAGCCGCGGCGCCGCCGATGCCGGCGACGATGCGGGTCGCGACCAGCAGGTCGAGATCCCTGACCAGTCCGGTTGCCAGCAGCGCGACCGAGGTGAGCAGCATCCCGGCGCAGAACAGCACCCGGTTGCCGACACGACCGACCAGCCAGCGCGTGAGCAACGCGCCGACCAGGTAGCCGACGGCGTTGAAGGTGTTGATGGCGCCCGACTGGGCATAGTTCCAGTGCAAGTCGGCGCGCATTGCGGGCAACAGCAAGGCGTAGGCGAAGCGGGCGAACGAGTTCGACACCGCCGGACCGAACGAGAGCAGGAATGCAATGAGAAAGCCGCGCGTCACGGCCGGATGTTACCGCGAGCTGGTGGCCAGCAGGTCACCTGCGGCGCTCCGGTGCACGCGGACCCCGAAGCAGCTGCTCCCGCGTTGTGGGCGCACAAGCAGGCGTATCCTGCAAACAAGCTTCCAAGCGCCAGAGGAGGTGTTTCCATGCAGAGCGAAACGGTGCGCATCGCCCACGATTCGGCACTGATAATCGGTGACCTGACGCTGCCCGGGGCCGCCCGGGGGATAGTCCTGTTTGCCCACGGCAGCGGCTCGTCGCGGCACTCGCCGCGCAATCGCTTTGTGGCCGAACAATTGCAGCAGGCCGGATTGGCCACGCTGCTCATCGACCTGCTGACCGAACAGGAGGACCTGGACTACGAACGGCGCTTCGATATCGGCTTGCTCACCGAGCGCCTGGCCCTGGCCGCCGACTGGCTTGCCCAGGACCAGCGGACCGCTGATATGGCACTCGGGCTGTTCGGATCGAGCACCGGGGCAGCGGCGGCGCTCCAGCTTGCGGCCCGGGATCCGGCAAGGGTGGCGGCGGTAGTCTCACGTGGTGGGCGTCCGGACCTGGCCGGCAAGGAAGCGCTCCGGGCGCTCAAGGCACCGGTGCTGCTGATCATCGGCGGGCACGACCGGGAGGTGATCGAACTCAACCGGGCGGCGGCCGCACAGATGGACTGCCCGATTCAAATCGAGATTGTCCCGGGTGCGACCCACCTTTTCGAGGAGCCAGGTACGCTCGAGCTGGTGGCAAGACTTGCGGCGGACTGGCTGAGCCGGCAATTGGCTGGCGGGGAGTGATGGCAGCATGAGCGAGCGGCTGGTGGATGTTGCCGGGCTGGAGAGGGCTCTGACCAGGTTTGCGGAGGCGCGTGGTTGGCAGCACTATCACTCGCCCAAGAACCTGGCGATGGCGCTGACGGGGGAGGTGGGCGAACTCGTCGAGATCTTCCAATGGCTCACCGAAGAGCAATCGCGGGGCGTCGCCAGTGATCCGGCTACCGCTCGGGCAGTACGCGACGAACTCGCCGACGTCCTGATCTACCTGGTGCGGTTGGCCTTCGTGATGGGCGTCGACCTGGATGCCGCCGTCAGGGACAAGCTGGCGAGCAATGCCCAGAGGTACCCTTCGGGGCAGTGACCGTGGCACGAACAAATATAAGAAAACGCTTTAAAAACCGACTATAACTAGCGGAAAACAATAGAAAACTAGTTAACTTACCTAAGCCAATTTGGCGGTGGCAAGGCAACTTTTCGCCGGGCAACTGGGGCAAAGCTCTCTCTTGACAGGAGTCGCCGCGCGCGCGATGGTGACCCGCTGGTAGCGCGCAAACGGCAGGGGTACCAGATGATCGAGTACGGTTTCCTTTCCGGATCGGGGTCGGCGGTGACCAATGGTTTGTCGGATTGGTTCGCGTCGCTGACACGGGTCGGGGGTGAGCTCCTGGGGATGGCGCTCGATAACCCAGCGCAGGCGGGAGCGCTCATCCTCCTGCTGGTGGGCATCGGCTGGTTCCTCCAGCGTCGCTGACCAGGTTCGACCTGAGCGCTAGCATCCCGACGGCGTTCATCGCTGGGCCGGTTTGATCGCCGGCGGTTCGCCGTTGCCCGGACTCAGGGGTTAAACTCGCGCTCCTCCCATCAGTTGAGCCGAGCCATGCCCAATAGCCAGCCGAGCTTCGAAGTGCTGCCGCGCGACCTGTCCGCCTACCGGCGCGGCAACACCGGCATCGATTACGTCCACCGCATCGACTCGGGCAAGGCCGGTCCCCACGTGCTCATCAACGCGCTGACCCACGGCAACGAATTCTGCGGGATGGTGGCGGTCTGCCACCTGCTGGATAACGACGTGCGCCCCAGGATCGGCACCCTGACCATGAGCTTCGCCAATGTCGCGGCCTACCAGACCTTCGATCAGGCCAATCCTTTCGCCAGCCGGCAGATCACCCACAACTTCAACCGGATCTGGTCGCGCGAGTGGCTCGATGGCAACGAGGACAGCGTCGAACTGCGCCGGGCACGCGCGCTACGCCCGGCGGTGGCCGCTGCCGACCACATCCTCGATATCCATTCGACCAGCGAAGACGTCGTGCCGTTCTGGGTCTACCCGCGCTACGAGCGCAACGCTGTCGTTGCCAGTGCCTTGCCGCAACCGGGCGTGCATCTGGTCATGCCCAGCGGCCTGGGCTCGGGTACGCCGTTGATCCAGCACGGCAGCCACGGCCAGGAAGACGGACCCGGCGCCGCGTTGGTGGTCGAATGCGGGCAGCACTTCAAGCAGGACACGGCCGACATCGCGGTGGCAGTGACGCTGGACTTGCTGGGCCACTTCGGCCTGATCGAGCGCGAGCCGGCGGCACCCACGACGAGTCGCCGCTTCGAATTGCTCCGGACCCACGTCATCGCCAACGAGAACTTTGCCTTCACGCGCCCGCTGATCGGATTCGAGACCTTCGCCCGGGACGAGCTCATCGCCACCGATGGCCCGGCGGAGGTGCGTGCCCCGTGTGACGAATGCACCATCTTCATGCCGGCGCGCACGCCGGTCGTGGGTCGCGAGGGGGTCTACCTGACCAGGCCGCTGGACTGATCAGGCCTCTTCCGCCAGGAACGGCAGGGCCTGCGCCAGCAAGGCCTCGGGCGCTTCTTCCGGGACATAGTGACCACAGGGCAGTGCGGCGCCGCGGACATCGCTGGCCAGGCGTCGCCACTCGTCAAGCGGCTGGAAACAACTCTGGATCACGCCTTGCTCGCCCCACAGGACGAGCAGCGGCGCTGCGATCGTCCGGCCCGCCGCGATATCGGCCTGGTCGTGCTCGAGGTCGATGCTGGCCGAAGCGCGATAGTCCTCGCACAGGCTGTGGGCGGCACCGGGCTGGGCGAGGCAGCGCTGGTACTCGGCGAGGGCGCGGGGATCGAACGGTGCCAGCCCGGAACTGCGTCCGCCCATGACCTCGCTGACGTAGGCTGCGGGGTCGGCCTCGATCAGGCGTTCGGGCAGCGGCGCAGGCTGGATCAGGAAGAACCAGTGCCAATAGGCGCGCGCGAATTCCTCGGTCGTGGCGCGGTACATGGCCAGGGTCGGGGCGATGTCGAGCATGACCAGGCGGCGCACCACGTCGGGATGATCGATCGCCAGGCGGTGCGCCACCCGCGCTCCCCGGTCGTGGGCGAGCAGGTCGAAGCGGGAGAAGCCCAGCTTGCGCATCACTGCCACCTGGTCGAGCGCCATGGTGCGCTTCGAATAGTTGACGTGGTCAGCTTCCCCCGCCGGCTTGGAGGAATCGCCGTAGCCGCGCAGATCGGCCGCGACCACGGTGAAGCGCTCGGCCAGGGCCGGGGCGACCTTGTGCCAGATGGCGTGGGTCTGGGGATGGCCGTGGAGCAACAGCAGCGGCGGGCCGTTGCCGCCGATCACGGCGTGAATCCGGATCCCGCCCCCAGCCGCGACGCTCAGTTGCTCGAATCCCGGAAATAGTCCCTCGGTGGCCATGGGTAACTGCGGCAATGCGGTTCTCCTGCTGATCGAATCATCCGGGGCGTCTTGTGCGGCGGGCAAGATGCTGTCCAACGCGGCCTTCGTCAGGTCAGCGATGATCCTGCCAGTTGCTTGCGCCGGTACTCGCCCTGGCGCTCGAACATCCAGCCCGGATACTCCGCCGGCAAGCGGCTGACCTGGTCGATGCTCCGGAGCTCTTCGGCGCTCAGCACCAGTTGTGTGGCGGCGATGTTGTCGGCGAGCTGATCGGGGTGCTTGGCGCCGATGATGACCGTAGTTACCTGCTGCTGTTGCAGCAGCCACGCCAGCGCCACCTGCGCCACCGACACTCCGTGGGCACTGGCGATCGGGCGCATCACGTCGACGCAGTCCCAGGCGCGCTCCTTGTTGACCGGCGGGAAGTCGAAGATCACACGGCGGCTGTCGCCCTCGGCCTGCTGTGCGCGATCGTATTTACCGCTCAACAGGCCGCCGGCCAGCGGGCTCCAGACCATCAGGCCGACGCCTTCGCTGCGCAGCATCGGGATCAGCTCGCGCTCGAGGTCGCGCCCGGCCACCGTGTAATAGGCCTGCAGCGACTCGAAGCGCGACAGCCCGAGGCGCTCGGCGATGCCCAGCGCCTTGACGATCTGCCAGGCCGCCCAGTTCGAGACCCCGACGTAGCGCACATCGCCGTCGCGCACCAGCTGGTCGAGCGCGCGCACGGTTTGTTCGATCGGCGTCGCCGGATCGAAGCCGTGGATCTGGTAGAGGTCGACGTAATCAAGTTGCAGCCGCTTCAGGCTGGCCCTGATGCCGTCGAGAATGTGGCTGCGCGATGCCCCGCGGGCGTTGGCGCCCTTGCCGGTTTCACCGAAGACCTTGGTCGCGACCACCACGTCCTCACGCGCCACCTTGAGGTTGCGGAGTGCCTTGCCGGTGATCGTTTCGGCCACGCCGTCGGCATAGACGTCGGCGGTGTCGATGAAGTTGATGCCGGCCTCGAGCGAGGTGGCGATCAGGCGTTCGGCATCGGCCTGTTGCAGCGAACCGATCTTGCCCCAGATCCCGCTGCTGCCGCCGAAAGTCATCGTGCCCAGGCAGAGTTCGGAAACGAAGAGGCCGGTGCGGCCGAGCGGGTTGTAGCGCATGACGATTGACTCCAGTGATTCAAATGGCAGGCGGCGACGCCCGGCGACCGGGATGAGGATACCTCCTGGGGCGGGGGAATTGCAGCGCAGTCATTGCTTTAACCGGGCGCGCAGCAGCCGGCTCGTGACCTCCGGCTGTTCAATGGTCGACAGATGACCGCAGTCTTCGACGACCTCGAAGCGGCAGTCGGCGCGATGCCGGCGGATGCGCTCGATTATTGCCTGGTGATCGGCGATCGGCGTGACCTGGTCCTGACGCCCGACCACGACCAGGCTGGGGCAGGTGATGTCGGCCAGATCGGGCAGGGAGTCGGGGCGGGAGAGCATCGCATCCTGTTGCGCGATCAGACCGGCGCCGCCGATGTTCAGTGCCATCGATTTGACGAGTTCGCACAGCGCGGCATCGGCACTATGTTTCGGGGCAAGCCAGCGGCCCGGCAACTGGACAGCGAGTTGTTCGAGTCCATTGGTGCGCACCAGTTCGCGATCGGCCAGGCGGGCGTCGCGCTGCTGGGGCTGGTCGGCGGCAGTCTTGGTGTCGAACAGCGCCAGACTGAGCAGGCGCTGGGGCTGCTGGCGCAGCAGTTCGAACGCAATGTAGCCACCCATCGACAGGCCGACGTAATGGAAGTGCGCCGGCTGGGCCGCGAGAATGGTTTTGGCGATTTCGTCCAGCGAGTGCTCGCGGCGAAACACCATTACCTGGCAGTCGAAGTCCGGGCCGAGCGCCGCCAGCTGCGCGGCATAGAGTCGTTCGTCGCACATATGACCGGGCACGAACA
>JAHEMI010000098.1 GCA_024643785.1 Burkholderiaceae bacterium | reverse complement strand
TCGAATGGATGCGCAACGCCACCATCGAGTTGCCGCCGCTCAACCGCTTCCTCGCCCGCCGGATGATCGAGCGCACCGGGGTCGGTCGGCTGCTGGGAGAATTCCGCGGGGCGCCGCCGGCCGATATCGCCGCGGTCGAGACGATCCTGATGCGGGTCTCGGAAATGGTCTGCGAGATCCCGGTGATCGCGCAGATGGACATCAACCCGATCATCGTCGACGCGCACGGCGCGGTGGCGGTCGACGCCCGCGTGGTGCTGGCGCGCGAGCCTGCCGCAACAGTCGGGCGCGGGCGCTACGCGCACATGGCGATCCTGCCGTACCCGGCGCACATGGTTCGCGAGTTGTCATTGCGCGACGGCAAGTCCTGCGGGCTGCGGCCAATCCGGGCCGAGGATGCCGAGGCCCTCCAGCAGCACATGCGTTCGCTCTCCGAACAGTCGAGGTATTTCCGGTTCGTCTCGACGATAAGCGAACTTACGCCCAAGATGTTGGTGCGTTATACGCAGATAGACTACGATCGCGAGTTGGCGCTGGTCGCGGTGATTGGTGCCGACGGCGCCGTGAGCGCCCCGGCGCCGGGCGTTCCGGAACGCATCATCGGGGTCGTGCGCTACCTGCTGAATCCCGATCGCGAGACCTGCGAGTTTGCGGTAGCGATCTCCGACGCCTACCAGGGCTGCGGGCTGGGTTCGCAAATGATGAAGGCGCTGATCGAGGCCGCCACCGACAAGGGCCTGCGCCAGATGCAGGGCGTGGTCCTGCGTGCCAACCGCGCAATGCTCGGGTTGATGCGGCACCTCGAGTTCCAGGTCACCCCGGATCCTGATGACCCGACTCTGTGGATGGTCGCGAAGGACCTGGTCGAGACCGCCAGCGCGCCGCCCGGCCAGCCATCAGGCAGGGCCGCAGCGGCTGGCGTTGCGCCGGTCAGCCGGCGCGGTGGTAGGAAGTAACCCGCTCGACTTCTTCGCGCGATCCAAGGAACACCGCCACGCGCTCGTGCAGCGCCTGCGGTTCGATCTCCATGATCCGCTGGTGGCCGTTGGTGGCAACGCCGCCGGCCTGCTCGACGATGAACGACATCGGATTGGCTTCGTAGAGCAGGCGCAGCTTGCCGAGACGGTCGGGCGTGCGGGCGTCGCGCGGGTACATGAAGATGCCGCCGCGGGTCAGGATGCGATGGACGTCGGCAACCATCGAGGCAACCCAGCGCATGTTGAAGTTGGTCCCGCGCGGGCCATCGGTTCCGGCCAGCAGTTCATTGACGTAGCGCTGTACCGGCGGTTCCCAGTGGCGCTGGTTCGACGCGTTGATGGCGAACTCGCGGGTGGTTTCGGGAATGCGCAGCTGATCCTCGGTCAGGGTCCAGCTGCCCGCCTCGCGGTCGAGCGTGAAGCAGGCGACGCCGTCGCCGACGGTCAGCACCAGCTGGCTCGACGGACCGTAGATCGCGTAGCCGGCGGCGAGCTGGCGCACCCCGGCCTGGAGGAAGTCTTCCTCGCGCGGCTCGGTGACGCCTTCGGGGAGGTGCAGCACCGAGAAGATCGTGCCGACCGAGACATTGACGTCGATGTTCGATGAGCCGTCGAGCGGATCGAACAACAGCAGGAATTCACCCTTGGGGTAGCGGTTCGGGATGGTGTACGAGTGGTCCATTTCCTCCGAGGCCATCGCCGCGAGGTGTCCACCCCACTCGTTGGCTTCGAGCAGCGTCTCGTTGGCGATCACGTCGAGCTTGCGCTGGCTCTCGCCCTGGATGTTGTCGGTGCCGTTGTCGCCCAGCACGCCGCCCAGCGCTCCCTTGCTGACCGCGATGCTGATGCGCTTGCAGGCCCTGGTCACCACCTCAATGAGCAGCCGCAGTTCGCCCGGAATCAGACCCTTTTCGCGCTGCTTCAGGATCAGGTACTGGGTCAGGCTTACTGGTGCGGTCATCTGGGACTCCTGGCGACAATGGGCTCGTAAGCGAATTCTACTGGGCCAGCGAACGGTCGACGATTTCGCGCACGTCGGCGGACAGCTCGACCTGGTCAGCCACCAGCAGCAGGGCCGAACGCATCGCGTGCCGGCGCTCCGACGTGTACTTGGGCCAGCGCTCGAATGCGCGTGCGATTCGCGCCGCCACTTGCGGGTTGATCGCATCGAGCGCGAGCACCTGCTCGACCCAGAATTCGTAGCCCGAGCCGTCGGCAGCGTGGAACTCGGCGGCGTTGCCGTGGCAGAAGCTGCCGATCAGCGCCCGCACCCGGTTGGGGTTGCGCAGCGAGAACGAGGGATGCCGGAGCAGTTCGCGGACCCGCCTGAGCACTGGCTGCTCGCCCTTCTGGCGGTGCATCATCGCCTGCAGCGCGAACCACTTGTCGAGCGCCAGCGGTTCGTCGTGGAATTCGGCCGCGAACGCCGCCAGCGCCGGGTCGCGCTCGGGTGCGGCACTGTTGGTGAGCGCTGCCAGCGCAGCTGCGCGGTCGGTCATGTTGTCGGCTTCGTGGCACTGCGCGGCCGCGGCGGTAAATGCCTCTTGCCGGCCGGTTGCCACCCAGTAGGACAGGGCGGCGTTGCGCAGCGCGCGGCGCGCGCTGGCGGCAGCATCGCGGTGATATGGGCCAGGATCGCGCAGGCTGCGCCAGAGCTCCGGCCAGAGCGGCGCCAGCGCGTCGGCGAGCTCGTGGCGCAACTCGTTGCGGGCGGCGCGCAGCGCCACCGGGTCGATCACTTCGACATGCTCCGCAATCACGGCCTCGGGCGGCAGAGCGATCAGCTGTTCGCGATAGGCCGGGTCGAGCGACTCATCGCCGAGAGCGCGCTGCCAGGCCTGCGCCAGGGTGGCGCCGGCCGCGCGCGCGGCGCCTCCGGCGAGGACCGCGAGCACCGCGCGCAGGGCGAGACTCTGGGTTGCTTCCCAGCGGTTGAAGGGATCGGGATCGTTGCCGGCCAGGAACGACAGTTGCTCGTCACTGTAGCCGGCCTCGATGATCACCGGCGCCGAGAACCCGCGCAATAGCGACGGCACGCATCCCGGCGGCACATCCTCGAAGACGAAGCGCTGCTCGTCGGCGCGCAAGTCGAGCACCATGGTGTGCGCAGCGCCAGCGTCCGGGGTGGACAATGCGCCGGCGACCCGCAGCGGCACGTCGCGTCCGTCGGGGCCAACCAGGCCGACCGCGAACGGGATGTGCAGCGGCGGCTCCGCGTCACCGCTGCGCTGGGTGAGCGTCAGCGTGAATTCCCGGCGGGAACTGTCGTATGCGCTCTGGGCCTGGAGCACCGGCGTGCCGGCGCGGGCATACCAGCGCGAAAACTGTCCGAGGTCGCGGTCATTGGCAGCCGCGATCGCCGCCACGAAATCGTCGCAGGTCACGGCCTGGCCGTCATGGCGCTCGAAATAGCAGTCGATGCCCTTGCGAAAGCCCGCAACGCCAACCAGCGTCTGGAGCATGCGCACCACCTCGGCGCCCTTCTCGTAGACCGTGGTGGTGTAGAAGTTGTTGATCTCGCGATAGCTCTCGGGGCGGATCGGATGGGCCATCGGGCCCGCGTCCTCGGGGAACTGCGAGGCGCGCAGCGCCCGCACGTCGTCGATGCGCCCGACGGTGCGCGCGCTGGCCGCCGCCGCCGGACTGGCCGCCTGGGCGGCGCGCATGTCGGCCGAGAACTCCTGGTCGCGAAAGACCGTCAGCCCTTCCTTGAGCGTGAGCTGGAACCAGTCGCGGCAGGTGACCCGGTTGCCGGTCCAGTTGTGGAAGTATTCATGGCCCACCACCGACTCGATGGCCCTGAAATCGGCGTCGGTTGCCAGCCGCGGATTGGCGAAGACGTACTTGGTGTTGAAGACGTTGAGGCCCTTGTTCTCCATCGCCCCCATGTTGAAATCGTCGGTTGCCACGATCATGAAGCGGTCGAGATCGAGTTCCAGGCCGAAGCGCTGCTCATCCCAGGCGATCGCCCGCACCAGCGAGTCGAGTGCATGCGTGCTGCGTTCCTCGTTGCCCGGTTCAACCCAGGCCTGCAACAGCACCTCGCGCCCCGATCCGGTGGTGACGCGGCGTTCGCGCACGGCAAGCTTGCCGGCTACCAGTGCGAACAGGTAGCAGGGCTTGGGAAACGGGTCTTCCCACAGCGCCCAGTGCCAGCCGGGGCGCTCGGCCTCGCATTCGCCCTGGTCGATCAGGTTGCCGTTGGCCAGCAGCACCGGGCAGGAGGCGCGCTCGGCGCGCACCAGGACCCGGTAACGCGCCATTACGTCGGGGCGATCGGGAAAGAATGTGATGCGCCGGAAACCCTGCGCCTCGCACTGGGTGAGGAAATTCCCGTTCGAGACGTACAGGCCGTCGAGCGCGGTGTTGCGCTCCGGTGAGACTTCGTTGATGAGCGTGATCACGGCGCTCGGCGGGCAGTCGCTGATGGTCAGGCTGGTCTCGTCGAGAACATAGCGTGCGGGCGGCAGGATCTGACCGTCGAGGCGCAGTTCGATCAGGCTCAGGCCTTCGCCATCGAGCACCAGTGGGCCGGTCGCGGCGCCATTGCGACGCACTTCGAGAGTCGATTTGACCCGCGTGCAGGCGGCCCCCAGATCGAACTCCAGCGCGATCGCATCCACCAGGAATTCCGGTGGCTGGTACTCGCTTCTGTTGATGGTTTTCGCTGGCTTGGAGCGCATCGTTGCACCTCGGCGAAGAAGGGTGCATTGTAGGGTGTACGAGGGTTACAGGGGGGTTGATCATGCGACGAAAATTTTCAGTTTCGGCGCTCCGCTGGGCACGCTCGGGCACGTTGCTGCTGGCAGCAGCGACACTTCTGGCACTCGGTGGCTGCGCTACCCAGGTCGTCAATGATGTAAGCGTCTTCCACGAGTGGCCGGCCAACGTCACCCAACCGAGCTTCACGCTGGTGCGCGAACCAGAGCAGCGCGACAGCCTGCGCCATGCCGCCTTTGAAAAGGTGGTGCGTTCGGAACTGATCCGGGCCGGTTTCAGCGAATCGGCTGGCGCGCGCTTCGAAATCCGGTTCGACTTCGTGACCGGGCGTTCGCTGCGACGCGTATTTGAAGAGGAGCCGTTTGGCGCGGCGTTTTTCTGGCGCACCTATGGGCTACCGCATTACCCGTGGCGCTTCGGCGGAACGCTGGATCTGCTCGACATGCGCGCCCGCATGGCGCACGACGAACTGTTCTACGAGCGCGCCCTGCGCATCGAAATCCGCGACCGACAGGTCAAGCCGCCGCGTCTGGTTTTCGAGGGCAACGCGGTCAACGACGGGGCAGAGGAAGATGCGCTTGAAGGTCTGCGCATGCTGATGAGGGCGTTGCTCAGCGAGTTCCCCGGCCCGAACGGCAGGATGCGCCGGATCGTCATCGAAGTGCCGCGTTGAACTGAGCGCCGGCGCTACTTCTTGGTCACGTCGATCCACCAGTCCGGCGTGACCGAGGCGAAGGCACCGCTTTCGTGAAGGCGGTTGGCGGTTTCAAGCGCCGCCATGCCAGCGTCGGTGGCGACGAGCCACCGCAGCCCGGTGCTGTCCACCTGGCTGCTCACGCGCAGCCCGAACGGCGCCAGCGCCTGGTTGGCGGCGTCGGCGCCGCCGGCAGTGCGCAGCGTCACGATGACTCCGCCAGGCAGGGCGCGAAGCTCGGAGGCCGGCGCGCCGAGGCCGCGAAATATCGGCGAGACTTTCGCTCCGGGCTGAAGCGTTGCAGTTGCTGAAGACTTCGTTATCTGCGGTCGTCCCCGTGGCACGGGGGATCCCGGCTGGCTGAAATCGGCGACCTGGTTCGGATCTACGACCAGAGCGCGGCGCACGGTGCCGTCATACCAGTACGCCTGCGGCGCGCTCACCGGCGCCTTGGCGCCTGACTTCTTGGTAACGACGGGGCGCTGTTGCGGGTTCGCCGGCTGGGCCGTTGCCGGCAGGTGCCCGGCTCCCAGCAGCATGGCGATCGTCAGTGGCAAGAGCAATTTCATCACCGTCCCCAGAAGCGGATGTTCCAGCTGACCCAGGTGCCGACGTCGCCGTTCTGCTCGTCAGTCACCCGCATCGTCCAGGTGCCGGCCGCTGGCTCTTCAAGATGGCGCACCGAGCCGAAGGTCCACGCCGGAATGTAGCTGCCGCAGGAGTTGCCATCACCCTCGCAGACCCGCTGGTTGGCGAGCACGCTGACCAGCCCGCTGGGGCTGACCAGCTCGACCCGCAAGTCGCCGCTATAGGGGTGGTTTGCCTCGAACTGCACTTCGACGAATTCAATCTTGCTTATCAGGCAGGTGCCCCCGCTCACGCTCACGGTATCGGTCCGTGGCGAGATGGCGCCGCCAAGAGTGGCATCGGGCAGTGCGATATTCACCGTCCGCCCGCCCGATCCCAGCGGTTGGCACGACCTCAGCGTGGCACTGCTGCCGACCGAAGTCCAGCCGGTGGCCAGCGCGACCGCCGACTCGGCGTTGACCACCCCGAATCCGTAGCGGGGGTTGTAGTTGAGTCCGAAGTTCGTGCTCCAATCTGGGTCCGTCGGGTCGTTCTTGCGGGCACTCTTGGCGAGCACCAGGGGAACGTCGCGCCAGCTGAGGCTGGGATTGGCTGAGAGCATCAGCGCGATCACGCCCGAGACCATCGGGGTCGATGCCGAGGTGCCGCTGAAGTCCTGGGTGTAGGTCTGGTTGTCGGCGCCGGCGGCGTTGACCGCAGTAGTCGTGATGTACCCCAGCGGGGGATGATCATCGCCGCTCGACGGCGCGCACAACAGCGTGTTCGCCCCGGTTTCTGCCCACCACGGCGGCCGGCCGTTGTTGTCCACCGCACAGACCACGTTGACGCCGCGATGCGTCAGGTAGCCGTCGAAGTTGGGGTTGTCCGATTGGCAGACATCGTTGATGTCCTTGGCGAAACAGCCGCCGTTGCCGGTCGCGAACACGTAGATCGAGCCCTTGCCGGCGCGGCCGGCGGCGATCCCGAGGTCGATCGCATCGCGGAATGACGCGTCCACCCGGTGCAGGGCGCCGTCGTCGATCGAGCTCCAGCTGGCGTTATAGATCGCGTTCAACTGGGAGTCGCGCCCGAGGGCATTGGCAATATTGGAGGTATATGGTGCCGCCAGCACGTTGAACTCGACGATGCCAACGCGCGGCGCCGCCCCGGCCAGTCCGACGGCGTTGCCGTCGCGCGCTGCCAGCACGCCTGCCACCTGGGTGCCGTGGACATCATCGGCGGCGCAGGGCAGCGGAAAACCGTAGCGCCTATGGCGGTAATCGTAGTTGGCGCCGGTTATGACGTTCTGGAAGAGGTCCTCGTGGAACATCTCGAGGCCATCGTCGAGCAGCGCAACCCGCACACCTGCGCCCTTGTTCATGTTCCAGGCCGGCAGCGCACGGATGTCCTCCCCGGGGGTGCCGCCGTCCTGGCCGGTGTTTTGCAGATGCCATAGCGAGCCGAACAGCGGATCGGCTCCGATGCCGGGGAGGATGGTTCCCGGCATCGTGTACTGGAAGAAGCACGAGGAGTCGTTGAGCGCCGTGCCGGGAAGAGGCGGGACATAGGCGCCGTCGCCGCTGCTGCCGCCGCACGACGACAGCAGCGCGGCGAGTACCAGGATCGGTGCCCAGATCATCGGGCGTTGCCGCCGGGGCTGGCAGTCTGTGGAGTGCACGGTCATCGTCGGCAACTTGAGGACAACGGGGAGTCGTTGCCGAAAGTGTATCCCTGACGCCGTGATGGCGCATCACCGGAGGGTCTTTGGCGG
>JAHEMI010000097.1 GCA_024643785.1 Burkholderiaceae bacterium | reverse complement strand
CGGCTTTCTTGGCTGCGGGCTTGGCTGCGGCTTTCTTGGCAACAGCTTTCTTCGCTGCCGGCTTCTTCGCTACAGCTTTCTTGGCAACAGCTTTCTTCGCTGCCGGTTTGGCCGCAGCTTTCTTCACGGCGGGCTTTTTCGCTGCCGGTTTCTTGGCAACAGCTTTCTTCGCTGCCGGTTTGGCCGCAGCTTTCTTCACGGCGGGTTTCTTCGCTGCCGGCTTGGCCGCGGCTTTCTTGACGGCGGGTTTCTTAGTGGTAGCCATAGGACGAACTCCTCAGTTGATAAAAAGGACTCGAAAGACCCGTCCGGTCAATCCAAAAAACTCGCGTTGCACGGGCCATTCATCGGCACAAGACCCGCTTGGAGAGCGGCTTTGTGTTCCTGCGCTAATGAATAAGGAGCTGAAAAAACGCCAGGCTCGTGGGCCTGGCGGTCAGCGATCAGGTGGGGGAAAACCGGGATCTTCGGCGCCCTGCTGACAGTGCGCCAATGGGCGTTTGCGACACCGTCGCGGCGGCTAGCGCGCTGGGCCTGGATCGCTTTCCCCTGGTACTTGGCAATTGACGTTCTTGGATAACCGAGCGCCATCTCACGACTCGCTTCAATACTTCGCGTTAACTGCTTGTACCGAATCGAGATTCCGTGGTTATACACATGCGCGATAATACGATCGACGTTCGCAGAACGCAATGAAATCCGTGACAGAAAAACATCACATCATCGAAGTCGCGATACCCCCACAACGCGTGCGGTTGGTGGTGATGTTCAGGCAGCGGCAGTTGGCCTGTCGATTCCTGCCAACTGCGCGCACGACAACAGCCGCTGCCAATCGAAATGCGCGCCAGGATCTTGCTTTCGGCCAGGCGCAACATCGGAATGTGCTGCGATGTAGCGCAGCGCATAACGCTCGCGCAGCGCGCCGATCAGGCGCTCGAGCCGCCGATACTGCGCCTTGGTGAAGTCGTGCTCGCCATCGCCTTCCAGCTCGATGCCGATCGAGAAATCGTTGCAGCCGTTGCGCCCGAGAAAACGCGAGACGCCAGCGTGCCACGCGCGCTCGTCGCAGCCGACGAATTGAATCAGCTCGCCGCGCCGGCGCACCAGGAAATGCGCTGAGACCTGCATTGGCGCGATGTCACGATAGGCCGGATGGGCGGCCGCGTCGAGACGGTTGCAGAACAACTGTTCGATCGCGTCACCGCTGAATTTTCCCGGCGGCAGACTGATGTGATGGATGACCACCAGGTCGACCGTGGCGCCGTGCGGGCGGGCATTGTGGTTTGGTGAAGGCACCCGCCGCGCAGTGCGCAGCCAGCCGCCTGCGCAAAACGCGCCGCCGTCTTCTCCCCGGCGATTGCCGCGCGCCGACTGGTGTGCCCTGCCGCTCACAGCCATCGGGAAACTCAGTTGATGTCGAGGCGCTGCATCCGGTGGCGCAGCGCGCGAAAGGTGATTCCCAGCAGCCGCGCGGCGGCGGTGCGATTGAAGCGGGTCTTCTCGAGCGCTCGTTCGATGGCCTGGCGTTCGACCTGCTCGAGATAGTCCGGCAACGACTCCGGGATGCCATCGGGACTCACCTTGGCGACTGTGCGCCCGCTGCGCCCGGCCGCCGCCGCGGCGGCTGCAGCGGCGTGTACAGTCGCGGGAACCTCGGCGCGTTCGCTGGCGGCATCGTCCGAAACACTCGGCCGCAGCGCGAGATCTTCGACGTTGACCGTGACGCCATCGGAAAACGCCAGCGAACGCTCGAGGATGTTCTCGAGCTCGCGCACGTTCCCGGGGAAGTTGTAGCTCTGCAGGTAGCGCAGGGTGATGGTCGAGAGTTGCGGGGCATGGTCCATGCTTGCGCGTGCCGCCAACTTGGCGATGATTGCATCGGCAAGCACCGGAATGTCTTCGGGGCGTTCGCGCAACGGCGGCAGCGCCAGTTCGATCACGTTGAGCCGGTAATACAGGTCCTGGCGGAAACGCCCGGCGGTGACGCACTGCGCGAGGTCCTGGTGAGTGGCGCTGACGATGCGTACATCGACCGGTTCCTCGATCGTCGCCCCGACCTTGCGCACGCGCTTTTCCTGGATCGCGCGCAGCAACTTGACCTGCATCACCAGCGGCAGGTCAGCGACCTCGTCGAGCAGCATGGTGCCGCCGTTGGCGGCCTGGAAGAATCCGTCGCGGTCGCGATCGGCGCCGGTGAAGGCGCCCTTCTTGTGCCCGAAGAACTCGGCCTCCATCAACTGTTCCGGGATGGCGCCGCAGTTCACTCCGACGAAGGGCTCGCGAGCCCGCGGACCGGCCTCGTGAATGAGCCGCGCCGCCAGCTCCTTGCCGGAGCCGGATTCGCCCACGATCGATACCGGGGCCATGCTGCGCGCCAGCCTGACGATCTGGTGCCGGACTTCCAGGATGGCCTCGGAAACGCCGAGCATCCGCGCGGTGACATCGGTGGCGCTCCTTTCCAGCGCCTCGGCCGATTGGCCGGAGCCGGGCAACTGGATCGCCGAGCGAACCAGGCTGCGCAGCGCCTCGAGGGCGACCGGCTTGCCGAGGTAATCGAAGGCGCCGGCCTTGAGTGCGGCCACTGCGTTTTCGGCGCTGCCGTAGGCGGTAATGACCGCGACCGGCGTGGCAGGAAAATCGCGCGAGATCAGCTCGACGAGTTCCAGGCCTTCGCCGTCGGGAAGCCGCATGTCGGTGAGGCACAGGGCGTAGCTGTTGCTGGCGAGCAATTCGCGGGCCTGCGCGAGATCGGCGGCGCAGTCCACATCCAGGCCCATGCCGGCGATCGTCAGGTCGAGCAACTCGCGCAGATCAGCTTCGTCGTCAACGACCAGGACGCGCGGGCTAGCGCTGCCGCGCAGCCCGACGCCATCGCCAATTTCCCGATCCATTGTCATCGGGCGTATTCAAACATATCGTTGCCGGCCACTTGAGCGCCTCCCGCACGATCCTGTTGGGTAACCACGAAGGCACCACGATACCGGGAATCCGCTCCCAGCGCCTCGTAGTGAATGGTCGCGTTGTTCGACCGGCACAGTTCGCGCGCCAGGTACAGGCCCAGTCCCGTGCCCCGCGAGTCAGTGGTGAAGAACGGCTCGAAGGCGTAGGCGAGCGCCTCCTGGCTCATCCCTGGTCCATCGTCGCAAACCCGCAACTCGCTGCGGCCGCCGTCGCGGTCACGCCACTCAATCAGGATCGCCGCCGGGGAGCCAGTGGCATGACGCAGGGCGTTGTGCAGCAGGTTGTAGAGCACCTGGCGGAGATGATTCTCGTCAAACCAGAGCTCGCGCCCGGAACTCACGAGCACCGCGATCCGCTCGGCTTCCACGCCTTCCTGGCTGCGGTAATCAGCCACGAAACGCCCGAGGAAATCGCGCATCGCGATCGGCTCCTCGAGCGCACGCTCGCGCCGCGCAATTGCCAGCACATCCTCGATGATGCGATTGATGCGCAGCGTGTTGGCCTCGATGATCTTGGCCAGGCGACGCTGCGAGCTCAAGCCCAGGGTTTCCGAGAGCAAGCCGTTGGCGTGGCGGATCGCGCCGAGCGGATTGCGGATCTCGTGGGCGATGGAAGCCGAGAGCCGGCCCATTGCCGCCAGCTTCAACTGTTGTGCCCGGTCCTCGACCAGTCGCAGGTCCTCGAGCAGCATTACCGTGTCAGCCGGCTCGGCGGCGCGGCTGCCGAGCAGGCGCAAACCGATCCGGCGCACCGGCTCGACCGCGCCAGGATCCTGCACCAGATCGAATTCGGCGCCTGCAGTGCCGCCCCGGCGCGAGCGCGCCTGCTCCAGTGCCGGGGCCAGCGCGCGCCACGCTCCGCTGGCGAGGTCCTCGAAACGCAGCCTCTTGGTGGACCATGCTGACGGGTCAATTCCCAGCATCACCTGCGCGACCAGATTGATGGCCCGCACCTCGCCATTGCCGTTGATGACCACGATGCCGCGGTCCAGCTCGGCCATCACTTGCCGCGTCACCGCCAGTTGGCTCTGCAACTCCTCGCCGCGACGGCGCGCCAGCGCCTCCTGCGCGTGCAGCCTGGCTGCCAGCCAGCTGACCGCCAGCGCCGCGATGAAGCAGGCGATGCCCAGCAACCCGGCCTGGGTGAAGGCGCCGGCCTCGAAGTAACCCTGGTCGTTCATGCGCAGCGCGGTTTCGCCCAGCAGCAGCAGCGAGGCCGCGGCTGCGAACGCCGTCGCCAGTCGCGGTGGCGACACCGTGGCCGCTCCCACCATCGCCGCAACCATCAGCGCGCCAAGCCCGCTGCGCACTCCGCCGCCGGCCCAGATCAGCACGGTGAATACCGCGAGGTCGGTCACCACGTGGGCGACTACCTGCGGGTAATAGAGCGGGCGCAACACTCCGAGCAGCGCGAAGAAGGCGACCGCCAGCAACAGGTAGGCGAAAGCCACCGGCGCGAAGAGCGAGAAATGATCGAACGCGAAGACCGGCTCGCGACCCGAGACGGAGGTCAGGGCGACGAGCACCAGTGCGACTACCAGCCGGCCACCGGCAAACCAGCGCAGCGTGCGCCAGAACGAATTGGGCACTGAAGAGGAGTCCGGCTGCGCCAGCTCAGCGCTCGAATTGCGCCCCGGAATCCAGACGTTGTCCGGCGCCGACCCAGGCCGCGCCGGCAGGCTCATGCGTCGGCGTCGCGGTGCGCGCTGCAGCAATAGACGCGCGAACCGGAGAGCAGGGCTTCGGAGGACGGCACATGCACGCCGCAATGGGCGCATTGCAGCATTTTTTCGCTGTTGTTGCGCCCGGCGGCATCTCGGCGTTTGGCAGCGTCGCCACGGCGCTGCGATACCGCCAGAAACTTCATTCCGACGTAGATCAGCGCACCCACCGCCGCCCAGAACGCCAGCTTGCCCATCACATGTGTCCGAGGATCACTTCGATGACGAAGCGACTGCCGACGTAGGCGAGCAGCAGCACCCCGTAGCCGGCGATCGTTGCCCGCAGGGCCCCACGTCCCCGCCAGCCGCGCAGCTTGCGGCCCAGCAGCAGGATCCCGAACACCAGCCACGCGATCAGGGTGAAGACCGTCTTGTGGTCGAAGCGCAGCGGCTGCCCAAAGATTTCCTCGGTGAAGAAAACGCCACTGATCGCCGTCAGCGTCAGCAAAGTGAAGCCGAAGCGGATCAGGGTGAAGAGCATGCGTTCGAGCACCAGCAGCGGCGGCAGCTCCTCGAGCAGCACCCCGAGCAATGAGCGCCGCGGACCGCCGGCACCGTGCAGGGCGCGCTCGGCCGCGGTCATCAGTCCGGCGTGCAGCGCGGCCAGCAACAGGACCCCATAGGCCAGGGTGCCAACCAGCAAGTGCGAGACAAAGAGCGGTCGCAGGCGAATCTCGACCAATTCCACCCCGGGGAAGAACAGCGGCAGCAAGACCGCTACCACCGCGAGCGGCAGGATCAGCGCGCGCAGTGCAGCGACGCGCACCCGGTAGCCCTCGATCCAGAGCACAAACACGCCGACGAAGAGCGTTGCCGAGAGCGCCTGCGCGAACCCGAACCTGAAGACCGGTCCGGAGAGGGTCACGAAGTAGAGTGATATAAGGTGGGTAACCAGCCCGATCAGCAGCAAAGCTGCCGGCCCCGAACTGCCCGCAACCAGGATGGCAGCGCCGTCGGCGCCGGCCGGCGCACGGGCCATGCGCCGCTGTGCCGCGAACACCCGCCAATCGCCAAACCATGACAGCGCGTACATGGCTGCGGGAAGCGCCAGGATCAGAACCAGTAGAATGCTCATTTATCTAGTGTAATCCAACCCAACGATGCTCGAAAACCTCGCCAATCGCCTTTCCCGGGTCGTGAAAACGATGCGCGGCGAGGCTCGCCTGACCGAAGCCAACACCGCGGAGATGCTGCGCGAGATCCGCATCGCCTTGCTCGAGGCCGATGTCGCCCTGCCAGTGGTGCGCGACTTCATTGCCCGCGTCAAGGAACAGGCGCTTGGCAAGGAGGTGATCTCCAGCCTCACGCCGGGGCAGGCGCTGGTCGGGGTGTTCCACCGCGAGCTGACCGCGCTGATGGGCGGAACCAACGCCGAGCTGAGCTTCGCGACCCAGCCGCCGGCGGTGATCCTGATGGCCGGTTTGCAGGGCGCGGGCAAGACCACCACCGTGGCCAAGCTCGCCAAGTGGCTGCGCGAGAACCGCCGCAAGAAAGTGCTGACCGTGTCGTGCGACGTTTACCGTCCGGCCGCCATCGACCAGCTGCGCACCGTCACCGCCCAGGCTGGAGCCGACTTCTTCGCTTCCGACCCGGGGCAGAAACCGGCCGACATCGCCGCGGCAGCGCTGCAGTGGGCGCGCACCCATTTCCACGACGTGCTGATCGTCGACACCGCCGGGCGACTGGCGATCGACGAAGCCATGATGGCCGAGATCAAGGCCTTGCATGCCCAGCTGCACCCGATCGAGACCCTGTTCGTGGTCGACGCGATGCAGGGCCAGGATGCGGTCAACACTGCCCATGCGTTCAAGGAAGCACTGCCGCTCACCGGCGTAGTGCTGACCAAGCTCGACGGCGATGCCCGCGGCGGCGCCGCGCTCTCGGTGAAAGCCGTGACTGGCGCGCCGATCAAGTTCGCCGGCATCGGCGAGAAGATCGACGGGATCGAGCCCTTCCATCCCGAACGCATGGCCAGCCGCATCCTCGGGATGGGCGACATCGTCTCGCTGGTCGAAGATGCCCACAAGCTGATCGACCAGAAGGCCGCCACCGATCTCGCCGCGAAGCTCAAGTCGGGCAACCGCTTCGATCTCAACGACTTCGCCAGCCAGATCGGCCAGATGAAGAAGATGGGCGGCCTCTCCGGGATGCTCGACAAGCTCCCGGCGCAGATGCAGCAGGCCGCCGGCCGCACCGACCTGGGAGCAGCCGAGAAGCAGACCGCGCGGATGCATGGAATCATCCAGTCGATGACCCCGGCAGAACGCAGCCGCCCCGAAATCATCAAGGCCACCCGCAAGCGCCGGATCGCCGCCGGTGCCGGCGTCCAGGTGCAGGAGGTCAACCGGCTCCTGAAACAGTTCGACCAGGTGCAGGGCATGATGAAGAAGATGCAAAAGGGCGGGATGCTCAAGATGATGCGCGCGATGAAGGGCATGATGCCGGGGATGCGTTGAGCGCGAAGAAGTCAGCTGTAATTGCTGCGCTCTGGGCTGGCACTTTGCTGGTGACATCGCTCGGCGCCGGGTCGGCCGGTGCGAGGGAAACCGTGTCCGTTCTGCTGGGCAGCGCCGTCATTGGCGAGCGCGTCGAGCACGTGGTCCAGCCCGGCGATTACCTTGGACTGATCGGCGCGCGCTACGGCATAAGCTGGCGCCTGCTGGAGCGGGATAACCACCTGACCGACGCCGACCGGCTCAGTCCCGGGCAAACGCTGGTCGTCGCGGCGCGCCACATCGTTCCCCCGCCGCTGGCCGACGGGATCGTCATCAACCTGCCCCAGCGCATGCTGTTCCATTTCGTCGGCGGCGCGCTGCGCGCGGCCTATCCGGTCGGACTGGGCCGGCCGAGCTGGCCGACACCGAGCGGCAAGTTCAGGGTCGTCACCCTCCAGAAGGACAAGACCTGGTGCGTGCCGCCATCGATCCAGGCGGAAATGCGGCGCGAGGGCAAGCCGGTGCTCACCGAGGTGCCGCCCGGGCCGACCAATCCGCTCGGCCGCCACTGGATCGGATTGTCGCTACCTGGAATCGGCATCCACGGGACGATCGCGCCCTCGAGCATCTATTCGTTTCGGTCGCACGGCTGCAT
>JAHEMI010000096.1 GCA_024643785.1 Burkholderiaceae bacterium | reverse complement strand
GCGGGCGCAGCAGTTCGATGCCAAAGAGCCCGGTGTCGAGGAACTGCCCCGGCAGCCAGCCCGACTTGGCGAACGAGGGCAGCAGCAGCGTGTAGGCCCAGACCGCAAAGCCAGCCAGCAGCCCGGCCATGGCGCCGTTTCTGGTCCCTCCCCGCCAGAACATTCCGCCGAAGATCGCGGGCGCGAACTGCGCCACCGCGGCAAAGGAAATCAGTCCGATAGCGACCAGCGCGTAGGCCTCGCCGGCGGCGCGGAAATAGCTGTACCCGAGCAGCAGGATCAACACGATCGCGCCGCGGCGAATCGCCAGCAGCAGGCCCGAGAGATCCTGCTCGTCGTAGAGCGGCCACACCCGCTGGCGCAACAGCACCGGCATCACCAGGTCGTTGCAGACCATGGTCGAGAGCGCGATGGTCTCGACGATGATCATGCCGGTGCCGGCCGACATCCCGCCGATGAACACGAACAGTGCCAGGCCTTCGGCGTGCTCGGCCAGCGGCAGGCTCAGCACAAAGGTGTCGGCGTCAACGCCGGCCCCCTGGAAATGCAGCAGCCCGCCCAGTGCGATCGGCAGCACGAAGATGTTGATCAGGAACAGGTAGAGCGGGAACAGCCAGACCGCCTTCTTGAGGTGGTTCTCGTTGACGTTCTCGACCACCCCGATCTGGAACTGGCGCGGCAGGAACATTACCGAGAGCATCGACAGCAGCGTCAGCGAGGTCCAGGTGCCGTAGCTCGCCGGCGAATTTTCGACCGTGAGCAGGGCCGCCAGCTCAGGGACTTCCTTGGCGCGCGTAAACACGTCTCCGAAGCCGTTGTAGATGCCGAAGGTCACGAACACGCCAACTGCCAGGAACGCGACCAGCTTGACCACCGACTCGAACGCGATCGCCGCCACCATCCCTTCGTGACGTTCGGTGGCATCGAGGTAGCGCGCGCCGAACAGGATCGTGAACATCGCCAGGATCAGCGCGATGTAGAGCGTCGTGTCCTGCGACATGGTCAGCACCTCGGCCGAGGTCACCGCGGTGATTGCCGGGTAATGCAGCAACAGCGTGTAGCTGTTGGACACCGCCTTCAGCTGCAGCGCGATGTAGGGCACTACCCCGATCACCGCGATCACCGTTACCAGACCGCCCAGCAACTGACTCTTGCCATAGCGCGAGGCGACAAAGTCGGCGATCGAGGTGATGCGGTTGGTCTTGGTGATGCGCACCATCTTGAGCATCACCCACCACCACAGCGCCAGCATCAGCGTCGGCCCGAGGTAGATCGGGAGAAAACCGATTCCGGTCGATGCCGCCCGCCCGACCGAGCCATAGAAGGTCCAGGTGGTGCAGTAGACCGCCAGCGAGAGCGAATAGACATAGGGGTTGGCGATGATCGAGCGCCCGCTCGCCGCCCGTCGGTCACCGAGGTAGGCAATGGCAAACAGCACCAGCAGATAGAGGAATGAGGCCAGCGCAATGACCCATCCCTGCAGCATTTCAGCTCCTGGCCCGGGTCACGGCTTGTCCTGCCGGCGCTCGATCACCAGGCCCATCAGCGCGATCAGCCCGAGCCAGCTGCAGAACAGATAGGCGTAGAGCATGGGGATGCCCAGCACCGTCTGGTGGCTGTTGAAGAGGTACAACAGCGGATAATTGAACAGCACGCAGCCCAGCAGGAACAGTGCAACCAGCCGCGGCCCTGTGATCGATGCTCGATGCATGTGACCCCCAAGTTGGTGCGCTCGGTGCCGATTATAGGCACGCTGCGCTACCCTTGATACCTGCAAAATACACCGCCGTTGGCGCCTCTGCCTGTCTGTAATGGGATCTACCGTGACAACTGACCACTCCACAACTGCGGCGCGTGCGCAACCGATCGTGCCGGCATCGACGCTCACCTGCCCCGAATGCGGCCATGCCCGGTGCGAGACGATGCCCACCGACGCCTGCCAATGGTTCTACGAATGCACCGCCTGCGGCGCGCTGCTCAAGCCCAGGCCGGGCGACTGTTGCGTTTACTGTTCCTACGGCTCGGTGCCCTGTCCGCCGATCCAGCAACACGGCAAGGGGAGCTGCTGCTGAGGACCGATTCGCGCGCCCGGGCCAACACGGCCTAGCGGCGGATCGCGGCTCCCCGCGGTCCGACGCCGCGCACCCGTTCGCGGTGCAGCACGTAGAGCCCGGCGCCGATCATCAGCACGATGCCGATGCGCGCCAGCGGTCCCGGCAGGTTGCCCCAGACCAGGTAGCCGAGCACCAGCGCCCACAGGAGCGCGGTGTAGCGAAACGGCGCCACCAGCGACAGTTCGCCGTGGCGCATCGCGCCGATCACCGCGTAGTGGCCGATGGCCAGGAACGCCGCTGCGATCGCCAGCCAGGCGAGCTGGCTCCAGCTCATCGCTTGCCAGCCCTCGAAGAACGACACCAGCAACGCCAGCAGCGTGACTGCAACGGTGGTCGCCAGGGTGACCATCATCCCCGACACGTGCAGCGCAATGCGCCTGGTCAGGAGATCGCGGGCCGAGTGCAGGGCAGTTGCGAGCAGGCACACCAGCGCCGCCGCGTTGAACCCGTCGGCCCGCGGCTGGATCACCAGCAGCACGCCGGCGAAACCAACGACCGTGGCCACCCAGCGATGCGCTCCAACCGCCTCGCGCAGGAAGATCGCTGCCAGCACGGTCAGGAACAGCGGCGAGGCGAGGTTGATCGCGGTGGCGTTGGCGATCGGCATCTGGAACAGCGCCACCAGGTAGAGCATCGTCGCCACCGCGTCGAGCAGGGCGCGGGTGGCAACCCAGCCGCGCGCCATCTCGCCCAGGCGGATGGTGGTGCCCATCGAGCGCGCCACCAGCAGCACGAACACGGTGGCCATAACTCCACGCACGAAGATCAGCTGCGCGGTGGGCATTTCTGCGCTGACGTGCTTGATGATGGTGTCGTTGGCGATGAAGGTGGCCATCGCCGTGACCATCATCAGGATCCCGGTGCGATTCTCGCGCGCGCCCTGGCCCGCTGCGCCAGCACCCTGGTGGTCGGTGTTCATTGCTTTAGGACGATCGTCATTGGCGCGATTGTAGGCCCTGGCGGAACTGTCTCTGGACCGGCCATGCGTTGCCACGGTTAGAATGCCCCCGGGCGGGCCATTTCCTGACCCGCACGAACAACACGCAAGGAGAGCGCAATGCAAAGCCCGAGAACGATCCTGGCGCTGGCCCTGGTAACGCTGGGCATGACGGCGTCGCTGGCGTCCAACGCCGCCGAGACCCGCGTCACGCTCAAGTCGGCCAAGTCCTCTTCGTCGTACTACCTGATGACCGTGCAGATCGCCGAAGCGCTCAAGTCCGCGAGCGACGGCAGCTACGTCCCGACCGTCGAGGAAAGCCAGGGGTCGGTGCAAAACGTCAAGGAATCCAAGGTCCGCACCGGCAACTTCATCTTCACCACGCCGCCGAGCCTGCTGGCCGCTGCCCGCGCCGGCAAGAAACCGTTCGAGGACGGCGCCTTCGACAACGCCCGCACGCTGTTCGTGATGCCGTTCGTCACCGTCCACCTGGTGGCCCGCGCCGATGCCGGCGTCAACTCGATCGCCGATCTCGCCGGCAAGACCATGATCCCCGGCGGCAAGGGCACCTTCTGCGGCCGCGCCACCGAACAGATCCTCGCGGCGTTCAACCTGACCGACAAGGTCAAGACCGTCGAAGTCGAGCTGAGCGCAGCCGCGCCGGCGATGCGCAACGGCAAGGTCGATGCGTTCGCCACCTGCTCGTCGCACCCGACCCCGCAGCTGGTCGAGTTGGCCACGACCATGCCGGTGAAAGTGATTTCGCTCAGCGCCGAGGAACGCACCAAGGTGCTGGCGCTTGACGCCTCATCGGGCCCGCTGACGATCGCGGCCGGCACCTACAAGGGCCAGGACACCCCGGTCGAGACCGTCGGCCTGCCGGTGGGCGCCTACACCACCACCGCGATGCCGGATGATGTCGCGTATTTCGTCACCAAGACCTTCTGGGAAAACCGCGCCAAGCTGGCCGAGAAGAGCCCCTGGTGGAACGGTGTCGATCCCGGCATGGTCAAGCTGCTCGGTGCCCAGGTCCACCCCGGGGCGCTGCGCTACTACCGTGAGAAGGGAATCGCAGTGCAGTGAGCCCTGCTGCGCAGGCCGGTCGGCAATCGGGACCGGATAACGAAGCAGCCGCCACGGTGCCGGGCGCGACGCCCCCCGGCACCGTGATCGCGGCCTTCGGGGTACTGACGGTCGGTTTTCATCTCTACGTGCTGGTCTCGGGACTGATCCCGAACCTGATCACCCGGCCGCTGCACTTCCTGCTCGCGCTGCCGTGGATCTTCGTCTTCACGCCGGCGCGTTCGCGCGCCGGTGCAATCGCCGGCTGGATTGCCTGCGCGCTGGGCACGCTCGGCGCCGGCTACGTCGCGATCAACAGCTCGGCGCTCGCCGACCAGTACGGCATCCTCTACGGGCCGCTGCAGATGGCCGTCGCCGTGGTGCTGCTGGTCGTCACCCTGGAAATGGCGCGGCGCGCGATCAATCCGGTGCTGCCGACGATCACCGTGCTGGTGCTCGCCTACGGCATCTTCGGCCACCTCGTGCCCGGCACCTTCGGTCACGACCGCTTCGCGCTCGACTCCTTCCTCGGCGACCTGGTGATCAGCGAGAGCGGGTTGTGGAGCGAACTCACCGGGCTGTCGGCCGAGACCATCGCGCCTTTCCTGATTCTGGGCGCCTTCATTTCGGCGGGCGCCGCCGGCACCGGATTCATGTCGCTGGCGACGCAGATTGCCGGGCGCTATCGTGCCGGTGCGGCCAAGGTTGCGGTGCTCTCGAGCGCGCTCTACGGAACGATCTCCGGTTCGGCCTCGGCCAACACTGCATCGACCGGCATGGTGACGATCCCCGCGATGATCAGGCTCGGCTATCCGCCCAGCCTCGCGGCGGCCACCGAAGCCGTGGCCTCGACGGGCGGCCAGATCATGCCACCGCTCATGGGCGCCGGCATCTTCGTGATGGCCGAGCTGCTCGCGCTGCCCTACACCTCGATCATGGTGGCGGCGACGCCCGCGGCGCTGCTGTTCTTCGTCACCGCCTGGGTCGGCGTGCACCAGTACGCGCTGCGCTTCAACCTGCACGGCATGGCACCCGACGAATTGCCGGGCTGGGCCCGGGTGATGCGCACCATGCCCTTCTTCGTCGTGCCCTTCGGAATCCTGATCTACGTTCTGGGCTGGACCCGCTTCACCGCGCCCTATGCCGCACTGCTCGCGACCGTCGCGACGGTATTCCTGCTCTCCTGCGACACCGGCGGGCGCATCGACCTGCGCCATTGGGCCGGGCGGATGAAGGTGGCGGTGATCGACTCCGGCCGCCAGGTGGCTTCGATTGCGGCGATCCTGATCTGCGCCGGCCTGATTACCGGCGTCTTCAACAAGACCGGGCTAGGTGTGAAGATCACCTCGCTGATCCTCTCGGCTTCGAGCGGCAACATGTGGTTCGCGTTGGCGCTGACCGCGCTCGCGAGCCTGCTGCTCGGAATGGAACTGCCCACCACCGCTGCCTACGTGATCTGCATCGCGGTGGCCGGAGACGCGCTCCAGAGCTTCGGCATCGCGCCGCTCTACGCGCACCTGTTCGTGTTCTGGTACGCGCTGCTGTGCACCATCACGCCCCCGGTGTGCGGCAACGTCTTCATTGCCGCGGGCATCGCCCGCACCCCCTGGCTGCCGGTCGCGGGCCGGGCCATGATGCTCGGCATCGGGCTCTTTATCCTGCCACTGGGCTTCATTGCCAACCCGTGGATGCTCAAGTTCGCCACCAGCCCGTGGCTGGCGCTGTTTGCCACGCTCAAGGTCGGCAGCGGGCTCTGGCTGGTGTCAGTGGGATTGATCCGGCCGATGCGCCGCAACTGGCTGCGCCCGCTGGTCCTCATTGCCGGACTCGCCGCGATCTTCGTCGACGCCTACCAGTGGGGCGCGCAGTCAGGCGGATTCTGAGTCAGTTCCGGCTCGGCCCGGCGACCATCGCCGACATCCAGCTGACCATCCGGCGCGGCGCGAAACGCACGCCGCGCGACAGCAGCCAATTGAGCAATCCCGGCACCACCACGCCGCGACCGGCGCGCATCGCGCTCCAGGCCGCACGCGCGACCTCTTCCGATCCCGGCATCTTCACCAGATGCAACATGGCGGCTTTCTGCATCCGGGCGCGTTCCTGGAAACCGGTTTCGGTCGCGCCCGGGCAGAAGGTCGTCACCGTGACGCCAGTGCCTTTCAACTCAAAGGCGAGCGCTTCGGAGAAATGCAGCACGTAGGCCTTGGAGGCGTAATAGACGGCCATGTGCGGCCCGGGCTGGAAAGCTGCGGTCGAGGCGACGTTCATGATCTTGCCCCGGCGTTCGATGATGCCCGGCAGCAACAGCCCCGTGAGGGTCGTCAGGGCCTCGACATTGAGCCGCAACAATTCCTCGCTGTCGATGACTGGCGTAGCGCTGAAATGCCCCCAGGTGCCGAATCCGGCGTTGTTGACCAGGTAATCGATCGCCAGGCCGCGGCGCTCGATTTCGGCTGTCAGTTCCCGGGCGGCGCCCGGGCGGGCCAGGTCGAGCGGAATTACCGTCACTGCGACGCCATGGCGCTGGCGCCACTGGGCGGCCATGGCTTCCATTTCCGGTCCATGGCGCGCCGTCATGACCAGGTCAACGCCATCGGCGGCCATCAGGCCGGCGAGCGCGGCGCCGATTCCTGAAGAGGCGCCGGTGACCAGCGCCGTGATGGCCGGTCGTTTCGCTGTTGCTGGCGGCATCAGGCCTGTCCCTGGCTCAGTCGGCGGACACCTTTGACAAAGCGCTCCAGGGTCGGCGAAAGGGCGCCGCGCGCCAGCATCGCCTCGATCAGCACGAACTTGCCGCGCTGGGCGGCGGCGGCCTCGAGCGCTGCCGCAAGCTCGCGTTGGGTGTGCACGCGCATGCCCACTCCCCCGAGCGAACTGGCCGCATCGGCAAAATGCCAGTCGTCGAGATCGTTGAACTTCGATTCGGGCTGGAAGGTGCGCAGCATCTCCCAGCTGCAATTGTTGAGCACAACCACGATCGGGTCCCAGCCGTAGCGGGCGCAGTTGCCGAGTTCCCAGCCGGTCATCTGGAACGCACCGTCGCCCACCAGGATGATCGGGCGCTGGCCGCTCGCTTCCTGCAGACCGAGACCGGCGGGGACGCCAAAGCCCATCGTCGCGTAGTAGCCGGGCGCTACCAGCTTGGTCTGCTCGATGTCGAAGGCGGTGAACAGGCAGTCGCCGATATCGCAGGCCAGCGGAAACTTGCCGTGGCGCGCCACCAGGTCGTTGATCCCGGCCGCGATTGCGCCGGGAGTGATCGGGGTGTCGTCGGCAACCAGGCCGCGACTGAACACGACCGGCTCGGGCCGCGCCATCGGCTTGACGTCGGCCTGGTCCGCGACCCGCGCGAGCAGCGCCGCGACGTAGGCGCGCAGCCGCACCCCGGCATAGGTGTGGTAGCCCATCGAGACCTCGCCGTCGGCAGCGAGGATCGCGCGCCGGAAATCAATCGCGCGGGCCGACACGCCGAAGTTGGTGTCCGAAAGAATTACCCCGAGCATGAACAGTCCATCGGAGTGTTCGACCATCTCGCCCAGTGCCGGATCGCCCGCCAGCCCCAGGTAGGTGCCAAACGGCGGGGTCTCGGTGTCGACCATCAGGCCGCGGCCCATCATCGTGGTAACCACCGGGATTCCGAGCTTCTTCGCCAGTGCCCCCAATTCCTTTTCCAGGCCGAAGCGGCGCACTTCGACCCCGACCA
>JAHEMI010000095.1 GCA_024643785.1 Burkholderiaceae bacterium | reverse complement strand
TGCGGCGACGCGCATCATGTCGGCGTCGACGCACCAGTCGGCGAACGCCTCACGGCGTTCGGCGTTCTCGGCCTCGAAGCCCATGCTGGTCCAGACGTCGGTCGTGACCAGGTCGGCGCCCCTGCAGGCCTCCATCGGATCGTCGAATTCCTCGAAGCAGTCGGTGCCGTAGAGTCCGGCGCGCTCGGGTTCGACCCGGTACTCCGGTGGGGTCGACACGTGGACGTTGAAGCCGAGCACCTCGGCCGCCTGGAGCCAGGTGTTGCAGACGTTGTTCGAGTCGCCGATCCAGGCCACCGTGCGGCCCTTGATCGAGCCGCGATGTTCGACGAAGGTGTAGATGTCGGCCAGGATCTGGCAGGGGTGGTACTCGTTGGTCAGGCCATTGATCACCGGCACCCGCGAGTTGGCGGCGAAGTTCTCGACCATCGCCTGCTCGAAGGTGCGGATCATCACGATGTCGCACATCCGTGACATCACCTGGGCGGCGTCGCTGACCGGCTCGCCACGCCCGAGTTGGGAATCGCGGGTGTTGAGATAGATCGCAGCGCCACCGAGTTGCTGCATGCCGGCCTCGAACGACAGCCGGGTGCGGGTGCTGGCCTTCTCGAAGATCATCAGCAACGTGCGATCCGAGAGCGGGTGGTAGCGCTCGTAGCGCTTGAAGCGGTCCTTGATGATCTTGGTCCGCTCGAAGACGTAGGCGATCTCCTCCGCGCTCAAATCGTTCAGTTGCAGAAAATGCTTGATGGTGTTCACGATGCTCTCCGTTTGCTCCGGTGGCCCGCGGTGGCGCGGACCCGCCGGGCTATGCCTTGCCTGGTGCCGGCGTGGCGACTATCCGCCGCAGCAGCGGCAGCAGCCGCTCGACCAGCAAGTCGGCGTGGGCCTGCTCGAAGATGAGCGGCGGCAGCAAGCGCACGACGCGCTCGGCGGTCACGTTCAGGATCAACCCGGCGTCCAGTGCCATGCGCACCAGCTCAGCGCAGGGGCGGTCGAGTTCGACGCCGATCATCAGCCCACGGCCGCGAACTTCGACCAGAGCGCCGGTATCCGCGAGGCCACGGGAGATTTCCGCCATGATCGCCGCGCCCAGATGGGCGGCGCGCTCCATCAGGCCTTCGTCCTCCATCACCTCGATGGTGGTTACGCCGGCGCGCATGGCGAGCGGGTTGCCGCCGAAGGTGGTGCCATGGTTGCCCGGCTGGAAGGCTTCAGCGGCGGCGCCGTGGGCCAGCACGGCGCCGATCGGGACCCCCGACCCGAGGCCCTTGGCGAGCGGCATCACGTCCGGGACGATGCCGGCCCACTGGTGCGCGAACCACTTGCCGGTGCGACCGGTGCCGCACTGCACCTCATCGATCATCAGCAGCCAGCCCTGCGAATCGCACAATGCCCGGACCTCGCGGAGGTACTCCGGCGTGGCCGGACGGATGCCGCCTTCGCCCTGGATCGCCTCGAGGAAGACCGCCACCACGTTGGGGCGCTCGGCGGCGATGGTGCGCAGCGCCGCAATGTCGTTGATCTCGACCCGCACGAAACCTTCGACCAGCGGTTCGAAACCCTTCTGGACCTTGGCGTTGCCGGTCGCCGAGAGCGTCGCCAGCGAGCGACCGTGGAACGCCTTTTCGTAGACCACGATTTCCGGGCGCTCGATGCCGCGTTTGTGGCCGTAGAGGCGGGCCAGCTTGATGGCCGCCTCGTTGGCCTCGAGGCCGCTGTTGCAGAAGAACGCGTTGGTCATCGCGGCGCGATCGACCAGCATCTGCCCGAGCTGGGTCTGGAGCGGAATCTCGAACAGATTGGAAGTATGGATCACCCTGCCGACCTGCTCGCGCAACGCCGCGCTGAGGCGCGGGTGGTTGTAGCCGAGCGTATTGACCGCAATCCCCGACAGGCAGTCAAGGTAGCGCCGTCCGTCGGTATCGAAGAGCCATGGTCCATCACCGTGGCTGAAGGCCACCGGCAGGCGGGCATAGGTCGACATCAGCGGTGCGGAGGCAGGCATTTCGATCTCCCTGGCGGGCTCGTTCGCCGGCGCAAGCCAATCGCACCGGGAAAACAAAAACGGCAGCGCAACCATGACCGAGCGGGCGCTACCGGCTGGCTTCCATTGTAGGCAAAAAGACCCGTGACGACCATTGGCGGGGCGCTGCTCCGGGCATCGGGCGCGCTGCGCACCGCGTGCGCCGCGGGTTCAGGGCGGGTCGCGCCCGATAATGCAGTCCTTTCTCAAGACCGGTGGCTAAGTGGCTGCCAGGCAACGATTTTCTGGCAATCATTCCTTGCCATGACCCGGTCCTTAGCGAGTACAATCCGAGCAACATGGAAGCCAGCACGGATTTTGCCGCCAGCCACGTCCACCAGCCGCGCGCCAAGTCTTCGTTGACCGCTGGCGCATCGCAGTCCGGACCAGGGACGATGCCATGATCGCTACCGTTCTCAACGATCCCCGCCCCGGATTCCGGATTGCCGTGTTCGGGCTGGAGGAACGTTTCCAGCGCCTGCTGGAAATCGTCTTGCGCCATGCCCGGCACAACGCCTATCGCTACAGCATCGCCAGGACGCGCGGGCCGGGCGAATTCGACATCGCGCTGGTCGACATGACGGCGCAGGGCGGTCCGGAGGTCGCGAACACGCTCTACCGCTTTCTCGAACAGCGCACAGTGATCAAGGTCGGGCGGCGCGACGATCCGGCCCGGCCCCAGGATGACCTGTTGCTGTCGCAATTCACCGCCACCGTGCTCAAGACACTCAACCGGATGGTTGAGGCGTTCTTCGTCGACACCAACGAATTCAGCGCGCAAGGCGCCAGAGCCGATGGCGCGCAGTTCATCGACCAGATCGGCACGCGCCGCCCGCGGGCACTGGTCGTTGACGACAGTCCGACAGTTCGGCGCCAGTTGACCGTGGCCCTGCATCAGATGGGCGTCGACTGCGACGCCATCGCCTCGGGGCGCGATGCGCTGGCGGCGCTCGGGCAGCGCAGCTACGAAGTGGCGCTGATCGACGTCATGATGCCCGGGCTCGACGGTTTCGCCCTGACCCGCGAGATGAGGCGCAACCGGACGCTGCGCGAGGTGCCGGTGGTAATCCTGACTTCGCGCTCTTCAACCTTCGACCTGGCGCGGGGCGCGCTTGCCGGCTGCAGCAGCTACCTGGTCAAGCCAGTGTCGCTGCGCTCACTGCGCGCGACGGTCGCGCGCCAGATCCGGCGGGTGGTGACCCGCCGGCGGGCTCGCGGCCTGGCCGCTTACCCGGCTGACGACGAGGTGGGGCTCAGCCCTTGACGCGGTTGCGATACTCGGCAGTGCGGGTATCGATCTCGATCTTGTCACCGATGTTCACGAATGCCGGCACCGGAATTTCGAATCCGGTCGGCTTGATGCGTGCCGGCTTCATCACCTTGCCCGAGGTATCGCCCTTCACGGCGGGCTCGGTGTACTCGACTTCGCGGACCACCGAGTTCGGCATCTCGACCGAGATCGCCCGACCATCGTAGAAGGTGACTGCGCAGGGCATCCCTTCCTCGATGTAGTTGAGCGCGTCGCCCATCGAGTCGCTTTCCACTTCGTACTGGTTGTACTCGGCGTCCATGAAGACGTAGAGCGGGTCAGCGAAGTAGGAGTAGGTCACGTCCTTCTTGTCGAGGATCAGGACGTCGAATTTCTCGTCGGCGCGATAGACCGTCTCACTATTCGAGGTGCTCAACAAGCTCTTGAATTTCATCTTTACGACGGAGGCGTTGCGGCCACCCTTCGTATACTCGGCACGCTGGACGACCATCGGATCCTTGCCGATCATCACCACGTTGCCCACGCGCAATTCCTGTGCGGTCTTCATCTTTGTTCCTGTGTTGCGTTACCAGATTTCGGCCGAAATCAACCGATCATTATATCTTGGTCAGCATGAATTCGTAAAGCTTGGCCGCCAGGTCGCGGCGCTGCGCCAGCGTCAACCGCCAGGAAGAGTAGAGCGGGGCGAGACCCGGCAGCGCTGCCAGGAACGGCCCGATGGTCCCGGTCAGCGGCGCGGCGCCGCTCCAGGCCAGCATCATCGCGCGAATCAGGGGTGCGCCCGGGCCGGCCCCGCGCAATGCCCCGGCCGGCGGCGCGCCGGATTGCGGTTCGGCGAGCATGCGCGCGAGAAAGGCCTCGAGCTTGAGCAGGTGGGTGTCGCCAGACTGGGGATAGGGCTGCCACACGAAAGGCCGGTCAGCCCAGTGGGCGCGCACCCACGAGTCCTCGCCCCGCACGAAGTTCAGGTCACAACTCCAGAGCAGCCGGTCGTAGCCGGCCTGGTCCAGAAAGGCGTGGCGCGCAATCGTCAGTGCGCCGACGCTCGCGCGCTGCCCGGGCGCGAGTTCATGGCCGAGGAAAGCGCTGGTCGCGGCTTCGGCGACCCCCGCGGGCAGCAGCAGGTGAACCGGACGGTGCGAATTGCCGGCCAGTTCGGCGAGCAGCTCGCCGGTGGGCGCCTGGGGGTAGCAGAACAGCGAGATCCGCAGCGCGCCGGGCGCGGAATCCAGCGCTTGCGCCCTGAGCCAGGGGCCGGCCTGCTGATCCAGGAAGCGCGCCCGCTCGGAGTCGATGCCCGCCTCGCGCAGCAGTCCGCCGCTGGCGGCGCTGAAGCCGGGATAGAAGAACCACTCGACGGCCTGGTCGGCCGGCTTGATCGAGGGCAGGAGGTGGCAGCCGTCGATCCACGGCTCGGCGCTGAGGTACTCGAGATTGATCCACAGCGGCGGCTTGCGCCGAGGGGCGAGCCGCGCGCGCACCTGCTCCGGCAGCTCGCAGCCGAAAGTGGCGAGCAGCACGTCGCGCGGGGCGTAGTTGCCGGCAGCATCGTCCCAATGACGGACCGCGACCCGGGTGTCGGCGCCTGGCGCGGCGATCAGCGCGATGATCTCGGGTCGGTCGATCCACAGGGTCAGCCGCGCGCCGTGCTCGCGCGCCAGTTGTGCCGCCAGCCGCCAGCACACGCCGGCGTCGCCGAAGTTGTCGACGACCCGGCAAAAGATGTCGATGCCAAGCGAGCGCTGCCGCGGCTCTGGGGCTGCTTCCGGGCTCACCTGGGCGCGGCGGGGGTGGCGGTTCAGCCGCGGCCGGATTGCCCGGACGGGTCCGCCCCGTCCGGGCCGGGCGGCGGGCCGAACAGTGAATCGAGCCGCGAGCGCGCGGACTCATCGACCCGATGAGCCGCCGTTTCGACCGGATATTCCTCCTCGATGCGGTCCTCGTAGTAGGTCGCGGGATTGGGCGCGCTCAGCAACCGGCGCCAGACTTCGATCGGCACCGACTGGAAACGCTTGAGCGAATAGTCGAGGAACTCGATCTCGAGCACGCCATCCTTCTCGTGGTACTCGGCGCTGCGCAAACGGCCGCCGCTGATTCGCCTGCGTTCCATGGCCCCTGCTCCCGGCTGCATAATTGACTCGACTCCATTCTGCGCAAAGGCTGCCAATGATGCAATCGATCAGTGAGACCGTCGCCGCCATCGCCGCCGGCAGGACCTCGGCACTGGCCTTGATCGAGCAGGCCTGCGAGCGGGCCCAGACCAACCAGAACCTCAACCCGCTCGCCTACGTCGACTGGGAGGGTGCGCGCCAGCAGGCGCGCGAGCGTGACCAGGAGCTGCGCCGCGGCCCCGCGCGCGGCACCCTGCACGGCATTCCAGTCTCGGTGAAGGACCTCTATCTGGTCGACGGGATGCCCACCAGGGCCGGCACCGCCGCCGCGCTGCCGGAGCTGGGCGAGCATGAGGGCAGTGCGGTCGCGCGCTTGCGGGCCGCCGGCGCGGTCCTCTTCGCCAAGACCAACATGCACGAGATTGCGCTCGGTGCTACCGGCGAGAATTCGTTCACCGGCGACGTCTGCAATCCACTGCGGCCACTGCATCAGTCGGGCGGTTCGTCGAGCGGCGCCGCGGTCTGCGTCGCGACCGGCATCGGGATGGCCGGGTTGGGCAGTGATACCGGCGGTTCGATCCGGATCCCGGCGGCCTTTTGCGGGATCACCGGCTTCAAGCCGAGCTTCGGCGCGATTCCGCTCGACGGCGCGCTGGCACTGTCGTGGACCTGCGACCACGCGGGGCCGCTGGCGCGCTCGGTGGCCGATTGTGCGCGGCTCTACGAGGTGATGGCGCAGCGCGCGGTCAACCACGGACGGGTTGCCCGCCACCCGCGCCTGGGCGTGCCGGCGGCCTGGCTGCGCGGGCGGCTGCACCCCCAGGTGCGCGCGGCCTTCGAGGGCACGCTGGCGACGCTGCGAGCGGCGGGCGCGCAGGTCACGGAGGTTGTCGCACCGCTGCTCGCGACCGCCTGGCCGAGCTACAGCCCGCTGGTGCGCGCCGAAGCGGCCTGGGTCCACCGGGCGGCGCTGGCCGCTGGCGGGGCGGGATTTTCCGAAGCCGTGCTTGCGCCCTTGCGCGCCGGCCAGCTGGTCAGCGCCACCGAGTACATCGCCGCGCTGCAGGCGCGAGCCGCGCTGGTGGCGCAACTCGACCTGGTGCTCGCCGGCATCGACGCGCTGGTGCTGCCGACCTCGCCGGTGCCGGCGCCGCTGCGCGGCCAGTCCGAGGTGGCTGTCGAGGGCGGCACGATGAGCGTGCGCGAAGCGGTGCTGGGCCAGACCCTGCCGTTTTCGTTCTGCGGCCTGCCGGCGCTGTCGCTGCCGTTTGCTGCCATCGACGGTCTGCCCCTCGGACTTCAGGTCGTCGGGCGGTCCGACAGCGACCCGGCGCTGCTCGCGCTGGGCTCATGGCTCGAGCAGCGGGTCAGCGCCGGTGCAACCCGGCCGTAGCGAGAGGGCGCGGTTCGTTACCCTAGCGCGGCGCCATCCGGATCGCGCCGTCGAGCCGGATGGTCTCGCCGTTGAGCATCGGGTTGGCAAAGACCTGCAACGCCAGCATTGCATACTCGGCCGGGCGCCCGAGGCGCGGCGGAAACGGCACCTGCTTGCCGAGCGACTCCTGGACATCGGCTGGCAAGCCGGCGAGCAGCGGCGTCAGGAACAGCCCCGGCGCGATCGTGACGACCCGGATGCCGTCGCGCGAGAGGTCGCGGGCGATCGGCAGCGTCATCCCCACGATGCCGCCTTTGGAGGCCGAGTAGGCCGCCTGTCCGATCTGGCCGTCGAAGGCCGCGACCGAGGCGGTATTGACGATCACGCCGCGCTCGCCCTCTTCGTTGGGGGTGTTGTTGACCATCGCCGTGGCGGCAATGCGGATCATGTTGAAGGTGCCGATCATGTTGACCTGGATGACCCGGGTGAACAGGTCGAGCGGATGAGGGCCGTTCTTGCCGACGGTCTTCGCCGCCGGGCCGATCCCGGCGCAGTTCACCAGTCCGGCGAGGGTGCCCATTTCCTGGGCCGCGGCGACGGCGCGTTGCGCGTCGGCTTCCGAACTGACGTCGCAGCGCACGAAGCGCGCGTTGCCGCCCAGCGAGGCAGCGTATGACTCGCCCAGTTCGGCATTGACATCGACAATCAGCACCTTGCCGCCAGCGGCAACAATTGCCGCCGCCGTGGCACCGCCTAGCCCCGATGCGCCACCCGTAACCAGCACCACCTTGCCGTCGATCTTCATTATCCGTCTCCTCAGTACGCGCTCATTGCACCGCGCAGCGCGGCGCCCCAAGCGGCTATTGTAGGCACCTGACGATGACGCCGCGAGGCGCGCGTCGTGGCGCCGGCGCGGCCCGGCTGGCGGAGTTCCCGGGCGGGCCCGGCAGGCAGGCAAAAAAAAAGGCGCTCCCGCGAGGGAGCGCCTGGTCATGTTGCCGGTCGCCGGTCGCACTGACCGGCCGGCAAATGGGTTACTGCTTGGGCGCT
>JAHEMI010000094.1 GCA_024643785.1 Burkholderiaceae bacterium | reverse complement strand
AGAGTTGATACTTGACGCTCAATTGCTTTTGCAGCCGGCGCGCGATCCGGAATGACTGCTTGAGAATTTGCCGATCCATTTCGTTGAGTTGCTCCGGATCGATGCGATTCGCCGTGGCCTCCTCGACCGGATCCTGGGCAGCCTGCAAACGCAAGCGCAGACGCTGGATCGCCAGGAAGGCATCTATTGCCGCTTCGACCTCGCCGGCAGACAGGCGCGCGCCCGGCCCTGCAGCGCGCAGGCGCTCAACGGTGTTGGTCTGGGGCAGGCCCTGCGCCAGCGCGTGAATCCGGGCCACGTCGACAAACAGGCGTGCCCCATAGGCCTTCAGGTCAATGCTGTGCGGGGCACCGGCGACATCTTCGGTGACGAAATCGCGCACTATCCCCAGCGCCGGCCGGCAGAGCAGCGCGTTTTGCGCCATCTGGCGCAGGAAGACCGGAAACGACTTGGTGCGCTCCTGGATCCAGCCGCGCAGGCTGGTCGCCAGGCCGGCATTGCCATGCAGGGGGCGGAAGTCGAAATAGATCGAGGCCTCGAGCAGGGCCTTCGGGTCCCAGTTCTCCAGCCATCCCCCCATCTTGTCGCGCCACTCCTCGGCCGACAGGCACAACTCGGGATTGGAGGCCATGATGTTGCCCTTGCACCAGCGAAATCCGCAGGCGTCCAGCGCTTCGTTCACTGCCGTGGCGAACGGGAGCAAGCGCTCGCGAGTCTCGGCCACGCCGCTGCCGTCGTGCGCCACGAAGATGATGCCGTTGTCCTGGTCGGTGCTGAAAGTCTGCTCAAAACGCCCCTCGCTGCCGAAGACGAGCCAGCACCAGTCGATATCATCACAGCCATGGCTCTGGCCAACGACCTCGATTACGCGCTGGCACAGCCGGTCGTTGAGCACCGAGACGTAGTAGGTGAGCTGCTCGGCGGCGACGCCCTGGGATACCAGCAATCGCGCCAGCTTGAGGATCTCGAGTGACAGTCTCTTGAGCGTCGCGACGTCGCTGGCCATGTCGATTTCGGTGGTGAGTTCACCAAGTCCGAGGCGGAGCAGCGAAAAGAGGTCGCGTCCCGAGACCACCCCGATGAACTGCTCTTCGTCGGTCACCAGGACATGGCGGATGCGGCGCTCGATCATCGCCAGGGCGGCTTCGTAGGCGAAGGCATGGCCGGGCAGGGCGAAGGGTTCCCGGGTCATCAGCGCGGCCACCGGCTGCGCCTCCATGCCCTGGGCCACCGCGCGGAGCAGATCGCGCTCGGTGAAGATTCCTACCGGCCGCGAATCGGTTCCAACTACCACCACCGAGCCCACGCCATGTTCGTGCATGATCGCGCTCGCCGCGCGCACGCTCAGGTCTTCGGTGCAGGTGACCGGCGCGTTGCGCAGCAGGCTGCGCAACGGCAGCGCCAACGTCTTCTGCTCGCCGGCGAGACGGTCTTCGAGTGACTGGCTGGCAGTGGGCATTAGAGGCCTTGTTCCAGGGTCCGATTGGCCGCGACCTTTAGCGCTCCGCTTACGGTCGAACTACTCATGCGCAGCCGACTTGGCAATTGATGATCATTGGAATTGAATCCTAGTATAAATGCGCTCCCGGTAAGCAATTTGTAAGCAATTGCGGATTGCCACAAATATGTTCCTTCGCATTCTATTTCTTGCTACAGTCGCGCCAACCGGTGCCGCTGCAAAGCACTGAGGAGGTTGACCGGACAACATAAGTTCGGCGGAACGTTTCATCAACAGAGGATGAGGACGAGACACCATGGTCGATAACGACAAGGGCAAGGCCTATTGGAACGCGGTGCTGGGGCTGATCACCAAGGTGCTGGTGATTTGGTTCCTGGTGTCGTACGGCGCAGGCATTCTGTTTGCACCATTACTCAACAATTTCCATATCGGTGGTTATCCGCTGGGCTTCTTCTTTGCCCAGCAGGGATCAATGTACATATTCGTGATCCTGATTTTCTGGTACGCCAGAAAAATGGGCGAGATCGATCGCAAGTTCGACGTTCACGAAGACTAAAAGGGGACCCACCAAATGGATCTGCAGACAATCACTTATCTGATTGTGGGCGCCACCTTCGCGCTCTACATCGGCATCGCTTTCTGGTCGCGTGCGGCCAGCACCAGCGAATACTACGCGGCCGGCGGGCAAGTACCGCCAGTGCTCAACGGGATGGCAACTGCTGCTGACTGGATGTCGGCGGCATCGTTCATCTCGATGGCCGGTCTTATTTCCAACATGGGTTACGGCGGCGCCCTGTTCCTGATGGGCTGGACCGGCGGCTACGTGCTGCTGGCCGTGCTGCTGGCACCTTACCTGCGCAAGTTCGGCAAGTTCACCGTGCCGCAATTCATCGGCGACCGCTTCTACTCGAAGTCGGCCTCGACGGTGGCGGTGCTGTGCCTGCTGGTCGCATCGCTGACCTACGTGATCGGCCAGATGACCGGTGTCGGCGTGGCGTTCTCGCGCTTCCTCGGCGTCTCGAAAGAGGTCGGCGTCTACGTCGGCATGGCAATCGTGTTCACCTATGCGGTGTTCGGTGGCATGAAGGGCATCACCTATACCCAGGTGGCCCAGTACGTCGTGCTGATCTTCGCCTACACCATCCCGGCGATCTTCATCTCGATGCAGCTGACCGGCAACCCGATCCCGCAACTTGGCCTCGGTTCGGACATGCTGGGCTCGACCGGCTCGCTGCTGAGCAAGCTCGACATGACCGTCACTGAACTCGGCTTCGCCCAGTACACGACGAGCGACGCTGGCGGCATGCTCAACATGTTCGTCTACACGCTCTCGCTGATGATCGGTACGGCTGGTCTGCCGCACGTGATCATGCGTTTCTTCACCGTCCCGACGGTCAAGGACGCGCGTACTTCGGCTGGTTGGGCGCTGGTCTTCATCGCCATTCTGTACACGACGGCTCCGGCAGTCGCGGCGATGGCCCGGATCAACCTCAACCGGACGGTCAACCACGCCGTGCAACCGGCCACCGACCTGTTCGCAGCCGACGCCAGCCTGAAGTACGACGAGCGCCCCGACTGGATGAAGCGTTGGGAGCTTACCGGGCTGCTGAAGTTCGAAGACAAGAACGGTGACGGTCGCATCCAGTATTACAACGACAAGACCAAGAATCCGGAAGTCATCAAGAAGGCCGAGGCGGCGGGCTGGAAAGGCAACGAACTGTCGGTCAACGCCGACATCATCGTGCTGGCCAATCCGGAAATCGCGCTGTTGCCCAACTGGGTGATCGCGCTGGTCGCGGCCGGCGGTCTCGCGGCGGCGCTCTCGACGGCGGCTGGTCTGCTGCTGGCGATCTCGTCGGCGGTCTCGCACGATCTGGTCAAGAACGTGTTCAAGCCAGACATCAGCGAGAAAGGCGAGTTGATGGCTGGCAGGATCGCGATGGGCGCGTCGATCGTCGTTGCCGGCTGGCTCGGTCTGAACCCGCCCGGGTTCGCGGCCGGAACAGTGGCGTTGGCCTTCGGTATTGCGGCCAGTTCGCTGTTCCCGGCGATCATGATGGGGATCTTCAGCAAGAAGATGAACAAGGAAGGTGCCATGGCCGGCATGCTCGCGGGCCTGTTCATCACCCTGTTCTACGTGTTCGCGCACAAGGGCTTGTTCTTCATCAAGGGCACGGGCTACCTCGACATGATCGGTGGTCCGAACTCGTTCTTCGGCATCACGCCGGAAGCCTTCGGCGCCGTTGGTGCGCTGGTGAACTTTGCGGTGGCATTCATGGTCGACAAGGTGACCACGCCTCCGCCGGAGCACATCCAGCACCTGGTGGAACAAGTGCGGATTCCGCGCGGTTCACGCAAGGTCGATGGTACGCACGCCTGAGTTGCTCAGGTGATAATGACCGGAGCTGCGCTTCCTGAGTGATCAGGGCGCAGCCGAGGTCCGGGGCCCCGCCGGTCTTGGTACCAGCGGGGCTTTTTCTTGGAGCAACCTGTCGCTGCCTGCGGCGCGTCTAGCAAGCGGAGTCGTCAATGGTCTTTGATGTCAGTGTCGCCATCAGCTGGATCCTGTTCCTGGCGCTGTTTCCGATGGCATTCTTCTGGCTGCGCCGTGCGTGGCGCATCCTGGTCAGGCGCGACTTTTCGGAAGTGGCGCTCAAGCGTGGCGAATCGCCCGCCAATCCCGAGAAGTACGCGCCCTTTGCGGCCCTGATCAACCTGTTGTGCGGCGTCGTGGTCGCCTACGTGATCTTTGGCGTGTTGTTCGTCGGGATGCCATTCGGCACCTGGACGGCGGTTGCCGGAATCACCATCTGGACCAAGTTCCTGGCGGATTTCATTCTCAGCCGGCACGCCCACCCGATGCGCTTCGGCAGGAAATCCTGACACGCCGGTATCAGGATCTGCCTTTGGCCGGGTTGAGGAGGAATTTTTCTCCGGTGGCGCGCTTGCCATAACTGGCTATCGTGTCCAGGCGCAAAGCCTCTGGCAGGGACACTTCCCGGGCGTAGCCGCTCTTGAACGTGGTCTTCAGCTCGGCTGCCACCCGCGCCTTGAGCGCCTGCGTTGCCGCTGGCCCGATCTTCTGCAGGTACGGGAACACGAGCCAGCCGCCCATGCTCCAGGCCATGCCGAAGTTGCGGTTGAACTCGGTTGGACCAGTGTCCAGACCGCCGTAGATGTAGACCTGCTTGTGGATGCTCGAGCCGTAGCGGCTGTACTCCTTTGCCGAGCGGCTGATCGCGGCCTCCATGCAGCCCAGTATCTGACCTGCCAGCTTGCCGCCGCCGATGGCGTCGAAGGCGATAGTGGCGCCGGTTTCCGCCAGGGCAGCGGTAAGCTCGTCGCTGAAGCTGGCGGAGGAGGCGTCGCAGACGTGGGTCGCGCCCATTGTCCGCAGCAAGTCGGCCTGCTCCTTCTTGCGCACGATGTTTACCAACGCGATGCCGTCCTTGATGCAGATGCGGTTGAGCATTTGTCCCAGGTTGGAGGCGGCGGCGGTGTGCACCAGCGCGCTATGGCCCTCGCGACGCATGGTTTCGACCATGCCCAACGCGGTCAGCGGATTGACAAAGCACGAAGCGCCGTCTGCCGCTGACGCGTCAGCCGGCAGCACCAGGCACTGTTCGGCCGGCATGCTGCGGTATTCGGAGTACATCGCGCCCCCCAGCATTGCGACCCGCTTGCCCATCAGGGCCCGTGCTTCAGCCGACGTGCCGGTCGCGACGACCAGGCCGGCGCCCTCATTGCCGACCGGCAGCGATGCCCCGAGACGGCCGGCCATGCTCTTCATGGCGCGTTCGGGAATGCGCGCCGTTACGACCGGGAGCTCGGGAGTTCCGGATGCGCGCGCCGTACTCATGTCGGCAGCGCCGAACAGAAGTCCGATATCCGACGGGTTGATCGGGGCTGCTTCCATACGCACCACCACCTGATCGGCCGCGGGCTCGGGCGTTACGACACTGGCCAGCGACAGTTCAAGTTCGCCATCCGGTTTGATCAGGGACCGCAGTTGCAGCCCGGTGAATTCACGCTTGCTTTGCATATTCGCTCTCCAGGTGGTCGTTGACTTGAAGTGTAGACCGGTAAGACAAATTGTCGGCCCCGACCCGTTCCATGGCAGTATTGCCGCAGGGTCTTTGCCGGATTCATTTGCGAGGTTCGTTAACGTGCCGTCCAACACCTTATGCAGTCTGTCCGCAGTCGAACTCCGGCGCATGATCGGCGCGGGGGAAATTTCACCGGTCGAGTTGCTCGAGTCGTGTATCACTCGGATCGAGGAACTCAACCCCGCGGTCAACGCGATTGCGGCCAAGGCCTACGGTCGCGCGAGGGCCGAAGCGAAGCAGGCCGAGAAGGCGGTGATGAGTGGCGCCCCCCTGGGACGGCTGCACGGCTTGCCGATCGGCATCAAGGACCTCGAGGACACCGCGGGAGTGCTCACCACCCACGGTTCGCCGCTCTACCGCGATCACGTGCCGCAGCTCGATTCATCGCAGGTAGCCCGGGTCCGGGCAGCGGGGGCGATCGTAGTGGCCAAGACCAACACGCCCGAGTTCGGGGCGGGCGCCAACACCCGCAATGTCGTCTGGGGCGCCACCGGCAATCCGTTCGATCCCGCGCTTAACGCTGGCGGCTCCTCGGGCGGCTCGGCCGCTGCGCTCGCCTGCGACATGCTGCCGATCTGCACCGGCTCGGATACCGGGGGATCTTTGCGGATCCCCGCGGCGATTTGTGGCGTGGTCGGCTTTCGCCCGTCGGCCGGGCTGATTTCCATGGAGAGCCGGCAACTGGGCTGGACGCCGATTTCAGTGCTGGGGCCGATGGCGCGCAATGTCGCGGACACCAGGTTGCTGTTCGGCGCCCAACTCGGGGTCGATAGCCGCGATCCGCTCTCCCACCCGAGCGACGCGGCTGCTGCTGGCGCGCGCCGCGCAGTCGACCTTGCCACGCTGCGCGTCGCCTGGACGAGCGATTTCGCCCAGTGCCCGGTCAGTGCCGAGATTCGCGCTGTCATGCGCCGACGCATGGCGTCGATGCAGCACCTGTTTCGGTCATGCGAGGAATTCACTTTCGACCTCGGCGAGGCCGATCGCTGCTTTGACGTCATTCGCGCCCAGGGTTTCGTGGCCCGGTACATGGAAAGCTACGAGCGCGATCGCACTCAGCTCGGGCCCAACATCCGCGCCAACTACGAAATTGGCCAGGCGATGAGTTTTGGCGATGCCGCGTGGGCGCACGCCGAGCAGACGCAGATTTTCAGGCGCTTCCAGGAGATCTATCGCGACTACGATCTCGTGATCGCCCCGACCACGCCGGTATCGCCGTTCCCGTGGACGCAACTCTATCTCGCGGAACTTGATGGCCAGAAACTGAGGAACTACTACCACTGGCTGGCGCTGACCTACTTCGTCACGCTGGTGACCAATCCCTGTATCTGTTTGCCCTGCGGGCGCGACGATCATGGCATGCCGTTCGGGATCCAGGTGGTCGGTTCGTTCGGCGGCGACGCCGCGCTGCTCGACGTTGCAGCCGCGCTGGAGGAAGCGTTGGCAGGGCTGTCCGGCCTGGAGCGCCCGGTGCCCGACACAAGATTGCTCGCCAGTCCGCGTCCGGAGCTGCGCTCGATCGTCACCGCTGCGCCCGACAAGCGCTGGCAGGACGGTGCCTGAAGCCCGACTCGGACTTCGCGCCCTATTGTCAGTTGCGCATGCCTTGCGCGCCAGTCACTGGTAGTATGGATTTGCAACTACCGTGGCAAGGAGCAAGCCATGACCAACGTTGAAAAGCGAAAGTCCAGCCGCATCGCCTGCGATGTCTGCCTGAAGGAAATCCCGATCTCCGAAGCCAAGATCGCCGAGGCGACCGACTACGTCGCCCATTTCTGTGGTCTGGAGTGCTTCGAGCAGTGGAAAAAGAAAGGCGGCCGGGACAAGGGCCAGGTCAAGAAAGCCTGAGGACAGCGCGACCAGCGAGTCGAGTGCCGCGCCGATGGCTGGCGTCGGGTCAGCGTTCGTGCCAGCGCGCCGCCCGCATCAGCAGGTCCGAACGTTGCAGGACCAGCGCCTTCAGGCGGGGCGGGTAGTCGGGCGGCAAGCTCGCGACGAACTTCCGCACGACCGCGGCCACCTCGGGCGATGAGTGACCGCTCAGCGTTGCCGCGACCCAGCCGGCATCGAAGAACAGGTTGCCGGTTCGGTTTACCGTCAGCAGCAGCGCCAATGCCGGTGCGACCAGCGGGGCCGATGAGGCGGCGTGGATCGGATGGTGGAGCCAACGCAGGCCTTCGGTGACCCACACCTCGTGGCGCCGGTTGGCGGGATCCGACAAGCGCTCGAACCAGGCCGTGCGGGCGGCTGCGTCGGGGGCGAGCGCGCCACGC
>JAHEMI010000093.1 GCA_024643785.1 Burkholderiaceae bacterium | reverse complement strand
ATCCCTTCCTTGCCCGTCGCCAGCCGGAAGATCCAGTAGATCGACCACAGCGACAGGTAGCCGATCATGGCGCCGACGACGGCTTCCTCGATCGGGGCGTAAGTGCCGCCAAGGTTGAACACGAGCCCGATCCACAACAACGGCAGCGTCATGCCGTCGGGCAGTAGCTGGGTGTCGAGGTCGATCAGTGCCAGGGTGAGCAGGAAGAGGCTCAGGAGGATCGCGCCGGCCGCCGCCACGGTGAAGCCGAATTGCCATACGGCCCCGGCGCACAGCAGCCCGCTCGCCAGTTCGACCGCCGGGTAACGCATCGAAATGCCGGCGCCGCAGGATTTGCAGCGGCCGCGCAGGACGAGCCACGAGAGCAGCGGGATGTTCTCGAGTGCGCCAATGGCATGGCCGCAGGACGGACAGCGCGAACGCGGCGCGATGAGGTCGAAGCGTTCGCGCTCGGGAATCTCTTCACCCCGCAGCTCGGCCGCCTGGTCCTGCCAGCCGGCCTCGAGCATCTTGGGCAGACGATAGATGACAACGTTGAGGAAGCTACCGACGATCAGTCCCAGCACCAGTGCAGCGCCGATCGCCAGAGCCGGCTCATGCTGCAGTGCCGTCAGCAGATCACCCCCCAAACCTGACTCCATCAAACAACCATGCCGAGCTTGAAGATTGGCAGGTACATTGCCACCACCAGCCCGCCGATTATCGTCCCCAGGAACACCAGGATGATCGGCTCGAGCAGGCTCGAGAGCGAGGCCACGGCATCGTCGACGTCGCGCTCATACATGTCGGCGGCCTTGGAGAGCATCGAGTCGAGTGCGCCCGATTCCTCGCCGATCGCCGACATCTGAAGCACGAGGTTGGGGAACACGCCGGAGTGATCCATGGCCGCGGTGAGCGCGGTGCCGGTGGTCACTTCCTGCTGGATCTTGCGCGTGGCGATCAGGTAGACATTGTTGCCCGCGGCGCCGCCGACCGAATCGAGCGCCTCGACCAACGGCACGCCGGCGGCGAACATCGTCGAGAGGGTGCGCAGCCAGCGCGCGATGGTCGCTTTCTCGATGATCGGCCCGAACACCGGCAGCTTCAGGAACAGCCGGTCCATGAAAATCTGCATCGCGGTCGATCTTCGCCACGACTGCATGAAGAAATAGAATCCGCCGCCGATCCCGCCGAAGATCAGGTACCAGTACGCGACGAAGAAGTCAGAGATCGCAATCACCAACAGCGTCGGTGACGGCAGGCTGGCGCCGAAGCTCTCGAACACCTGCTTGAAGGCCGGCACCACGAAGATCATGATCACCGCGACCACGATGAAGGCCACGCTGACCACCGCACCGGGATAGAACATTGCCGACTTGATCTTGGCCTTGATCGCGAGCATCTTCTCGCGGTAGGTGGCGAGCCGGTCGAGCAGGTCGTCGAGAATCCCGGCCTGTTCGCCGGCGGCGATCAGGTTGCAGTAGAGGGCGTCGAAATACAGCGGATGCTTGGCAAAGGCCGCGGCCATCGAGCTGCCGGTCTCGATATCGGCGCGAATTCCCGAGAACAGCGTTCCGACCGCGGCGTTGCTCGCGCCCTTGGCGACAATGTCGAACGACTGCAGCAGCGGGACGCCGGCTTTCATCATGGTCGCCAGCTGGCGGGTGAACAGCGCGATGTCCTTTTCCTTGATCTTGCCGCCGCGCTTGAGCGCGCGCTTGCGGATCTTGGTCACCATCACGCCCTGACGACGCAGGGTCGCGGTGACGATGGCTTCGCCGATCGCGCGGGTTTCGCCCCGGACGATGTTGCCGTTGCGGTCGCGTCCTTCCCAGGCGAAGTTGAATTCCTTGCGGTTGCCGGCGCGGGCGCGTGCCGCGCTGACCGTCTGGGTACTGGTTGTATCTGCCATCGTCCTGCGTCTCCTGGGTAGCGGCGCTACTCGTTGGTCGCTCCGAACACTTCCTCGAGCGTCGTGACGCCCTGCATGACCTTGATCAGACCGGAGCGGCGCAGGTCGCGCACGCCTTCGCGTGCTGCCTGCTCGGCGATGTCGAGCACGTTGCCGCCGGTCAGGATCAGGCGCTGGATCTCTTCTGAGACCGGCATCACCTGGTAGATGCCGACCCGGCCCTTGTAGCCCGAGCCGTTGCAGCGATCGCAGCCGACTGCGTGCATCGGTGACCAGGTGCCGTCGAGGTCGGATTCGCGGAAGCCGGCGCGCAGCAGCGCCTCCTCGTCGAGAACTTGCGGTTGCTTGCATGAGCACAGGCGCCGGGCGAGGCGCTGCGCGGTTATCAGGTTGATCGAAGACGCGATGTTGAAGGGTGCGACCCCCATGTTGAGCAGCCTGATGAGCGTCGATGGGGCGTCGTTGGTGTGCAGCGTCGACATCACCATGTGTCCGGTCTGGGCGGCCTTGATCGCGATATCGGCGGTCTCGAGGTCGCGGATCTCACCGACCATTATCACGTCCGGATCCTGGCGCAGGAACGAGCGCAGCGCTGCTGCGAAGGTCAGCCCGGCCTTGTCGTTGACGTTGACCTGGTTGACGCCCGGCAGGTTGATTTCGGCCGGGTCCTCGGCGGTCGCGATGTTGCGCCCCGGCTCGTTGAGAATGTTGAGGCAGGAATACAGTGACACCGTCTTGCCCGAGCCGGTCGGACCGGTGACCAGCACCATGCCGAATGGCCGCTTGACGGCCTCGATCAGCGCCTGGCGCTGGTCAGGTTCATAGCCCAGCGCGTCGATGCTCAGCTTGGCCGAAGAAGAATCGAGGATCCGCATCACGATTTTCTCGCCGAAGAGCGTCGGCAGTGTCGAGACCCGGAAATCGATCGCGCGGTGGTTCGACAGCACCAGCTTCATGCGTCCGTCCTGCGGGACCCGCTTCTCGGCGATGTCGAGCCGCGAGATGACCTTGATGCGCGAGCTCAGCTTGTCCTTGATCGCCAGCGGCGGCTGGCTGATTTCCTGGAGCACGCCGTCGATCCGGAACCTGATCCGGTAGAACTTCTCGAATGGTTCGAAGTGGATGTCCGAGGCGCCCTGCTGGATCGCGTCGAACAGCACCTTCTGCAGGAACTTGACCACCGGGGCGTCGTCGACCTCGGAAGTGTCGACGCTTGCTGCCTGCTCGTCGTCGGAGAATTCGAGGTCGAGGTTCTCGTCGATCAGCTCGCTCAGCTGTGCGGCGGCGCTGTGGCTCACTTTCTCGAGGAGCTTAAGCAGCTTGTCGTGCTCGACCACTATCGGGTCGATGGTGGCCTGGGCCGAGAACTTGATCCGGTCGAGCGCCTGGAAGTCGGTCGGGTCCGACATCGCGATCGAGAGCTTGTTGCCGCGCCGGCCGATTGCCACCACCCGGGTTTCGAGCGCGAGCTTACGCGAGAGCAGGTCTTCGGGAAGCGCACTTTGGTCGATCGCCGAGAGGTCGAACAGCGGGTGCCCGAACGCTTCGGCGCCGAAGCGGGCCAGCTGGGCCGCGGAAAATTGCCCCGACGCGATCAGTTCGTCGATGAACGGCGTCCCGGCATTGTCAGCCCGGCGCTGAACGGCGATCGCCTCGTCCGAGCGCAGCATCTGGTGCTGCACCAGGGCGCGACCCAGCCCGGCCAGGACGACCTGGTCGGAGGCTTGCTGTTTGAGCGCTATGGCTGCCATGGCGATTTCGACTCGCTCCTCGGTCGGCTACGTGTTGATCCCAGGCTGAATAATGCAGCGGCTTGCCGGGTTGCGCACCCAGATTATGCACGGCGGTGACGGGCGGTGGCGCCGAGTCGGACGAACGGTGTGGGCATTGGGTGACTGAGCCACAGCCCTTCAGGCGCCAGTGTGGCCGTGGCGGGCCTCGGCCGGATGGGCGAGGCGGTGCAGCCGGACACTGCGGATGGTCCGGTTCTCGATCTGGGTGATCTCGGCGACGACGTTGCCGAAGCGCACGCTGACGTCGGCTTCGGGCAGTTCCTGCAGGGCCTCCAGCAGCAATCCGTTCAAGGTGCGGGGGCCGTCGAGCGGGAGCCTGGTGCCCAGCCGGCGGTTGATCTCGCGCAGGATCGCCGTGCCTTCGAGCATCACCGTGTCGTCGTCCTCCCACTCCAGGCCCGAGTCGCGCCCCGGGCCGGTCGTCGTGAACTCGCCGACGATTTCCTCGATGATGTCCTCCAGGGTCACCAGGCCCAGCACCTCGCCGTATTCGTCGACGACCATGCCCAGGCGCTGGCGGTTTTCCTGGAAGAACTGGAGCTGCTTGAAGACCGGGGTGCCGCTGGGAATGAAATAGGGCTCGGTGAGCACTTCGCGGAGTTCGGCGGCGTCGAAAGCCTCGCGTTGCAGCAGGCCGAGCGCCCGGCGCACGTGCAGCACCCCGACCACCCGGTTGATCTCGCCCTCGTAGACCGGCATCTTGTTGTGGTAGCAGGTGATGAGCTGCTCACGCAGATGTTTCTCGGTCGCGTCGATGTCGAGCGCCTCGATGCGGCTGCGCGGCACCATCACATCGTCGACCGTGATGTGTTCCAGGTCGAACAGGTTGAGCAGGATCGAGCGGTGCTTGTGGGGCATGAAATGTCCCGAGTCGAGCACGATGGTGCGCAGCTCCTCGGGCGAGAGCCGGGTCTCCTGCCCGCCGGCGGTGCGGACCCCGAACATCAGCAAAAGCCCGCGCACGATCAGGTTCACAGTCCAGACGAAGGGCGCCGCGAGCTTCATCAGCGCCTTGAGCACGACGCTGGCCGGCAGCGCGATCCGCTCCGGATAGGTCGCGCCGAAGATCTTGGGCGTGATCTCGCAGAAGATGATGATCAGCAGCGCCACGATCGACGAGGCCACCAGTACCACCCGGTCGTTGTTGCCGAAGTGGCTGATGGCCAGCGAGGTGACGATCGCGGTGAGCGCCGTGTTGGCAACGTTGTTGCCCAGCAGAATGGTGCCCAGCAGGTTCTCGGTCTGGCCGAGCAGTTCGGTGGCGAGCTTGGCGCCGCGCCGGCCCTTGCGCACCAGGTGGCTGAGACGATGGCGATTGAGCGCCATCATGCTGGTCTCGGAGATCGAGAAGAAGGCCGAAAGCAGCAGGAGGATGAAGAGCGCCGATACTTGCGCCCACAACGGCAGTGATTCCACGCGACGAGCGCCGCCCGGGTTGCGGGCCGACGGTTGGATGCAGAAGCCCAAGCCTAGCGCAAAATCCACACTTGGAGGACTTCCACGGTACTGCCGCGTTGTTACACTGCACCACCGCGTCGGTTTGTGGCGGGCGCTGCGCCTCGGCCTTTGGCCGGGGATCTGGTCGGAAATCGAGAACTGAGGAATCGGCGATGCGTCTCCTGCTGGCTGAGGATGAGACCCACGCAGGCCAGTACCTGGTCAAGGGCCTCACGGAAAATGGTCTTGCCGTCGACTGGGTGCGCTCGGGCGACGAAGCGCTTCATCTCGCGCTGCAAGGCAACCACGACCTGATCGTGCTCGACGTTGGTCTGCCCGGCATGAGCGGCTGGGAAGTGCTGCGCGCCTTGCGTCCGCAGTGCCGCACACCGGTGTTGTTCCTGACCGCGCGCGACGGGGTCGAGGACCGCGTCAAGGGGCTTGAACTCGGCGCCGACGACTATCTGGTCAAGCCGTTCGCGTTTTCCGAACTGCTCGCCCGCGTGCGCGCGCTGCTGCGCCGGGGCAAGTCCTCCGAGCCGGACCAGCTCGAACTCGGCGACCTGGTCGTCCACCAGATGCGCCGGCGGGTCGAGCGCGCGGGACAGCGCATCGATCTCACCGCCAAGGAATACGGGCTGCTCACGCTGTTGTTGCGTCGCCAGGGCGAGATCCTGTCGCGCACCCTGATCGCCGAGCAGGTCTGGGACATGAATTTCGACAGCGACACCAATGTCGTCGAGGTGGCGGTGCGGCGCTTGCGGGCGAAGATCGACGACCCCTTCGCTGACAAGCTGATCCACACCGTGCGCGGTTTTGGCTACGTGATGGAGCTGCGCCCGTGACCATGAGCGGCCTGAGCGCGCGCCTCCCCCGGTGGTTGTTGCCGCACTCGCTCTCGGTGCGCCTGGTGCTGCTGTTCACGGTTTCGACTGCGATCGTGTTCCTGCTGCTGGGGGCGATCCTGCAGCAGATGCTGCGCATCGAATTCACCCAGCGCGACACCGACGAGCTCGAGGCCCGGGTGAAGGTGGTCGTCCACCATTTCTCCGAGATCGGCGGACCGCAAGACCTCGCGGCCAACATCCCGCGTTTTGCCGACGTTGCCATCGAGCAGGCGCGGGTGCAGATCGGGTTGCTCCAGCAGGAGCTCTGGCTGCTGCGCCCCAAGGACTCGGTGATCGGAATAGTGACGCGGGTTGGCGTCGGGCGACTGGTGGGGCACGGCGCGCTGGAGTACGTTGGCGAGCAGGGTCGGCGGTGGTGGCTGGTCGCCGTCGCGCATCGCTGGGCGGACACGGGGGCGGCACCGGTCTACGCGGTGATCGCCATCGACGTCACCGATGCCACCAATGTCCAGGAGCATTTCCGGACCGCGCTCTGGCTGAGCGGGCTCGCCGGCATCATGCTGATGGCGACGCTTGCCTGGTGGGCGGCGCGCCGCGGCCTGGCGCCCCTGGGCTGGGTCGCGACCGAGGCCGAGCGCGTCACCGCGCAGCGCCTCGGGCAGGCTCTGTCGATGGAGGATGCGCCCACCGAGGTCCGCGGGATGGTCTCCAGCATCAACCGGATGCTCGAGCGCCTGGGCGAGTCGTTCAACTCGCTCGAGCAGTTCAGCGCCGACATCGCCCACGAGCTGCGCACCCCGGTCAACAGCCTGTTGCTGCAGACTCAGGTGACGCTCGCGCGCGAGCGCTCGACCGACGAGTACCGCGAAGCGCTGCACGCCAGCCTGGAGGAACTCGAACACCTGCACCGGATGGTCTCCGACATGCTGTTCATCGCGCGCGCCGAACGTGACATGACCCGCATCGCCAGGGTGCCCGTGCACTTGGGTCGGGAGGTCGAGGAAGTGGTCGAGTATTTCGAGCCCCTGGTTGCCGAGCGCGGCCAGGAGATTACGGTCAGCGGTGATGCCACGGTGACCGGCGACCGGGTGATGATTCGCCGCGCGATCACCAACCTCCTGTCCAACGCGGTGCGCTACGCCCCGCCGGCATCGCCCATCGCGGTGCGCATCACGGCGCGCGCCGACGCGGTATTTCTGGCCGTCGAAAACCGCTGCGAGCCGATCTCCGAGCATGAACTGGCGCGTCTCTTCGATCGCTTCGTGCGCCGCGGCGACGAACCTGGCGCAGCCGCCGAGGGCACCGGCCTGGGGCTGGCGATTGTGCGCTCGATCATGACGCTGCACGGCGGTCGTGCCAGCGCCCACGCCCGTACCGGCGGCGTGGTCTTTGAGCTCGAATGGCCCGTAGAGCAAGGCGGGTCGGGGATTACGCAAATGTAATCTGGCTGTCAGCATGGCGTGCACCGACGTGGTTAGAATGGCGCCCACACCAAACCCCACCAAGGACTACCGCCATGAAAATCCCCGTCGCTGCCGCGCTGCTCGCGCTGGCTAGTATCCTTCCGGTCGCCAGCCACGCCGCAACCGGCACCGCCGCGGGCGCCGCACCCGTCGCCAGCGCGAACCAGCCCCTGGTTGACGGGCTGGTCAAGCGGGTCAACCGCGCCGGCGCCAGCGTCTCACTGGCCCACGGGCCGATTCCGAATATCAACATGCCGGCGATGACGATGCTCTTCAAGCTCAAGGATCCAAGCTGGATCGCGCAACTAAAGGAGGGCCAGCGGATCCGCTTCTCAGCCGTCCTGGCCAACGGCGAGTTGCTCGTCACCCGCATCGAACCGGCACGCTAGGCCGATTGATGGCGCACGAGGCGTCCGCCCGAAAGCGCCCGGGGCACCTGGTTTCCGGAGG
>JAHEMI010000022.1 GCA_024643785.1 Burkholderiaceae bacterium | reverse complement strand
GCCAGAATGCGGCTGCGCGCAAACATCTCCATGTCATACGGAACGTCCATGAAATGCTCTGCCGCCTTTACTCCGTACTCGCGGGCCCGATACCGGTCACCCCACGCCGGCATGTCGCGAGTGCCATGCTCTGCCACTGCTTCGCGGCCATCGATCAACGCGTACATCCGCTCAACCGGGAACACGCCGCCATTTCTCTTGGAAAGCGTCGTCAGATCTGGCGGCACCTTCTTCAGAAAATCGTTGGCCGGAGTGTTGTCCTTGCCATCCTGGCCGTGACATAGAGCGCAACTATTCAGAAATTCGTATCTGCCGACGTCGGCGCGCGGCATATTGTCAGCGGCGCTCGCAATCCCGTTGGCCACCATCAACAATGCCGTTGTGACCAGAAATGAAACTTGCTTGTGTTTCATGGTGAATCCCTCCCATCTGCCGATACTCACGGACGCTGGCAACAGGAACATGCTGCTATGTTTCTGAAGCCGGACTTACGCGGTACTTATTCTTTTTTACACCGCTGTGACCGTGGTCGACATGGGAGCTTGGTCCCCGGAAAGATGCCCGGCCAAGCATTCCTCGTCACCTTTCCTGAACCTGGTTACGATACAAATCTTCGAGATTGCAGCGCGGGCAAATCATGCCCTGCTCCAGCGCACTGGCCGGCGGCGTGAGAGACCACAGCCGCCAAGGAGCGAAACTCGCTGACGTGGAAACGCCAGCGCAGCACGGCTAGTCCTCGCCTTGATCACCAATAAGATTGACAAGATGCCGCCCGTGATGCCTCCTTGGGCCTGCCGAATTGTGACCACTATCAACCCGAACCTGCTCCGGGGTGGATTCGTCCCCGGCCAGCTGCGCGTGCCAGCCGGTCGCTCTGGAGTGCGCTTGCGGGTGACAGGAAAGACGAAGACGAATGCTCGAGACTGCAGCCAGCAAATCGCCAATCCTCGTCACCGGAGCCACCGGGTTTCTCGGCGGTGCCCTGACGCGTGCCCTGCTCTCACGTGGGTTGCGCGTCCGGGCGCTGGGGCGCAATCCGCAGAAATGCGCGCTCCTGGGATCATTGGGGAGCGAGGTTTCAGTAGCTGATTTCGGTGATCGCGCGGCCATCATCGCGGCCTGCGCAGGGGTAGACACCGTCGTGCATGCCGGGGCGCTTTCCGCGCCTTGGGGGCCGGCGCATGAGTTTCATCGCGCGAATGTAGTTGGGACCGAAAACCTGTTGGCTGGATGTCTTCACCACCAGGTCCGGCGGCTCGTACACATCTCCTCGCCCAGCGTAACCTTCAACGGTCGCGACCAGCATGGACTTGTCGAATCTGCCCCCTATCCTCGCCGCCAGACTTCGTCCTATTCCTCGACCAAGAAGCTTGCCGAGGACCTCGTGAATGCCGCGTCTCGCCAAGGACTCGAGACCGTGATCCTGCGTCCCAAGGCAATATTCGGGCCTGGCGATACGGCGCTGCTGCCGCGAATCCTGGCTGCCGCAAAGGCCGGGCGCCTGGTCCAGATCGGAGACGGAAAAAATCTCGTGGACCTCACTTACGTGGACAACGTGGTCCACGCGATCCTGCTTGCCATCGCAGCGCCCGGTGTCGGTGGCCGCACCTTCATCATCACCAACGACGAACATGTCCGGCTCTGGGCTCTCCTGCGGCAGGTGCTGGATCACTTCGGAGTTCCACCTCCGGCACGGCGGATCTCTCCCAGATTAGCGCTGTTTGCCGCGCTGCTCATGGAGGCATGGGCCAGAGTTGACGGGCGCGAACCTGCCTTGACGCGTTACTCCGCGATGGTTCTGGCGCGCACGCAGACTTACGACATTTCAGCGGCTCGGCGTTATCTTGGGTATGCGCCAATCGTGTCGGTTGCCGAAGGGCTCGAACGAACCCTGAACAACATGGATTCCGACCATGTCGCATAGTGTCGAAGTGCATGTCCTGAATACCGGGTGGGCCAGCGCTCCGGAGTGGATCATCATGCGAGGAGGGGCCCTGCGCAAGATCCAGGTTCCGGCGATGGTGGCGCTGATCCGGCATCCGCAACACGGCTGGGGACTTTTCGATACCGGCTACGCGCCCAGACTGTCAGGCGAGACGGCACACGGACCGTTCCGGCTCTATCGCGCCGCAGCTCCCATGCAGCAGCGTGCCGGGGACGATGTAGCTGCCCAACTGGCGCGCTTCGGTCTGAGCCCGAAGGACATCGACTGGGTTCTGATCTCGCATTTTCATCCCGACCATATCGCGGGGCTCGCCGACTTCCAGAATGCCAGGTGGATAGCCTCCCGAGAGGCTTTCGAGGATGTCGGCACGCGGCGCAGCTGGCGCGCCCTGCAGCGCGGATTCATCCCGGGTCTTCTGCCGGATGATTTCGCCGCGCGCGCAACGCTGATCGATACTTTCGATGGCATGGCACTCGACCACCTCGGTCCGACCTACGACCTGTTCGGTGACGGCGCCCTGAGGGTATGTAACCTGCCGGGGCACGCCGCCGGCCAGATTGGCGTCCTGGCGCAAACCGGAGGTGGCCCGTTGCTGTTTGCCGCTGACGCCTGCTGGCTTTCGCGCGCCTACCGCGAGAACCGTGCCGCCCACTGGTTGACAGCCGCATTTGTCGCAAATCATGGGCAGGCAAAACGTACCCTGGCGGCCCTGCATGGATTTTCCATCGACCACCCCGAGGTACAGATCATCCCGACCCATTGCCCGGAGGCGCACGCACGTTGGGTTGGACTGGCAGTGCAATGAACGCGACGCTCGCTCTCCTGGATTCCTACTTCCGCTCCCGGCGCGATTTCCAAAGACTTCGCGGCAGCCGTCTGAAGGCCTATCAGGACCAACGAGCACGAGCTGTGGTCGCTCACGCCGTTGCGCGCGCCCCTTTCTACGCGCAGCACTATCGCCAGGCCGACCTCGCCGACTGGCGCACGCTGCCGAGCGTCGACAAGCAGTTGATGATGGCCAACTTCGCAGCCTTCAACACCCATGGAATTGCGTTGTCAGAGGCGATGGAAGTGGCATTGTCGGCGGAGCGGTGCCGGGATTTTCGGCCCACCGTGCGCGGCCTGACCGTCGGCCTTTCTTCGGGAACCTCCGGGCATCGGAGCCTTTTCCTTGCCGATCGCAATGAACAGGCACGCTGGGTCGGCGTCGTGCTCGCACGATTGCTTCCGCCGTTTCGGCTGCGCGGCTATACGGTAACCCTCTTTTCCCAATCGGGAAGCAATTTGTATGAAGATTTGCGGGGACGATGGATCCGCTTCTGTCACCATGATCTCGCGACCGGGATCGATGCCGCAGTGCACTGTCTGAATGCCGAGCAACCCGACCTGTTGTGCGGTCCGCCCAGCTATCTTGAGATGCTCGCGATCAGGCAAACAGCAGGAGAACTTCGTATCTCGCCACGCAAGATCGTTTCAGTCGCCGAAGTGCTCGAGCCGCAGGTTGCTCGAGCCCTGGCCGAGAGTTTCGGCTGCCCGGTATTCCAGATATACCAATGCACCGAAGGGCTGATCGGGATTTCCTGTCCTCATGGTCAACTTCATCTGCAGGAGGACATCATGGCGTCACAGTTCGAGCCCCTGGGCACAACGGCGGACGCGCCGGCGACACCCGTAATCACTGACCTGTGGCACCGGACACTGCCAATCATCCGCTATCGGCTCAACGATGTCGTAACGCTGTCCTCGGAAGACTGTACCTGTGGATCGGCCTTCCAGGTGATCGAGAACGTTGCGGGACGCTGCGACGATGTCTGCGAATTCCTCGACGCCAACGGATCACTCAAGCCGATCTTCCCGGCAACGCTTCGCAGACTGATCCTGCTGGCCGACGAGGCGATAAGCGATTACGAGGCATTGCAGCAGCACCCTTCACAACTGCACGTACGCGTCACCGTGGCGGACGGAGCCGACCCGGCGCGGCTCGCCGAAAGCGTCGAGAACATCCTGATGGCCGGTCTCCGGGAACAGGGGGTCGTGGCACCAACCATAGAGGTGGAGACCGGCATCATCGGCCCAGTTGAAGGCAAACGGCGGCGCATTCGCAAAGTCGGGAGTACTGATGCCAGATCGTCGGAGATCCACGATGCTGCAACCGCCTAAGGTTCGGTCGGTCCGCATCGCCGGGCTAGGAGTATTTCTCCCGGAACTTCGGGTCTTGAGCTCTGACCTTGACCAAAAGTTTGGAGTCGCTCCTGGCATGACGGCCCGCGCCACCGGTGTCGCAGAGCGTCGCTACGTTCAGGACGAAACGACCGAACAGATGGGCGCCAAAGCGGCCCGTCGAGCGCTGGCGGATGCAAGGATCGATGCCGGCGACGTGGATGTGGTCATCGCGGCGGCGACCTCCCCGCGCCAACTGATACCGTGCACAGCGGTCTTCATGCAACGGGAACTCAATCTGCCCGAGGGTCGCAGCCGCTGCTTCGACGTCGATGCGACTTGCCTGAGCTGGCTGGTAGCGGTTGACATCGCTGCCAACTACATCGCCGCGGGCCAGGCAAAGACCGTGCTTGTCATTACCAGCGAGACCGCATCATGTTCGCTCAACGTCAGCGAGCCGGAGAGTGCTGGATTATTTGGTGATGCCGCGGTGGCGGCGGTGCTCACCCCCAGTGGCGGAAGTGATAGCCAGTTGGGTCACGTGCTGTTCGAGACCCATTCGAGCGGAGCCGAGATGGCTCAATTCAGGGGTGCCGGCACCCGCCATCATCCCAACGATCCGGCGACGGCCCCGGAGATGAACATGTTTCAGATGCACGGGAGATCGATATTCAGGATGGCCAGCCGAATCGGACCGCCGTTCATGGACCGGTTCATGCGCGACGCCGGTGCGAGTCATGCTGACTTCGACGCCGTGGTGCCTCATCAGGCGAGCAGGTTGGGGCTTGAGGCGATCAGCAGTATGTTCGGGTTCCCGCGCGAGCGGATAATCAGCAACCTGGCAACCAGAGGTAATTGCATCGCAGCTTCGATCCCCTTGGCGCTTGCCGAGGGAGTGTCGAGCGGCCAGATAGGACGTGGAAACCGGGTACTGCTGATGGGAACCGGGGCGGGACTCACGCTGGGCGCCATGGACCTGGTGTTCTGATGCCACGCGTCGAGCGCCAGTTGCGCGCCCACTCCAGGATGTTTTCAGCGGTGCACTCGCATCACCTGGTGTACGTTACCTGCTGGGAAGACCCGGCGGTCGATCGTGCCGCGCTGGACTTGATGTCAGACGACCACGTGCTGACGATCACCAGCGGGGGCTGCAACGCGCTCGACTTGCTGCTCACTGCTGCGCGAACCGTATCCGCCGTCGACATCAATCCAATGCAAACGGCACTCATGGAATTCCGGGTCGCAGCCATTCGCGGGCTCGACGACGCTGCGGTGTTCGCCTTGTTCGGTGCCGGGCACTCAACGCGTGCTGCCGAGATGTATCGTGATGTGATACGCGACGCCCTGTCGCCATCAGCGCGCCGATACTGGGACCGGCATCTCGACTACTTCAGCGGCCGCGGCTGGCGCAATAGTTTTCTCTATCGTGGCAGTGCGGGCGTCGTTCACAAAGTGCTGCGCGATTATGCGTTCCAAGTGCGCGGGCTGGCGCCGGCAATCGAGGAACTCATCGCGGCCCCGACTCTTGAGGAACAGCGCGAACTCTATCGCCAGCATCAGATTCGCGAACGGTTCATGACACCGGTGCTGCGCTGGTTGCTCTCCCGTGACATGCTGTTGGCGCTCCTCGGAATTCCTGGTTCCCAGCGCCGCGAGATGGAGCAGAATCGTGGCGGCACGGTCGGCTATGCGCTCGACGTCATCGAAGCGGCGTTTACCCGCGTTCACCTGAGGACGAACTATTTTTGGCGCGGGGTCCTGGAAGGACACTATTCACCGGACTGTTGCCCTGAATACCTCAAACCCGAGAACCTGGAGCGGCTGCGCGGCGGATTGCTCGACAAGCTGCACTTCGAGACCGCCTCGATCACCAAGTTCCTGCTCTCCGGGAAATCGCCAGCGATCTCCAAATTCATTCTCCTCGACCACATGGACTGGCTCGGCAATCACGATCTGGCCGAGCTGTCAGAGGAGTGGGGCGCGATATTCAACCGCGCCAAGCCAGGGGCACGGGTGATCTTTCGCAGTGCCGGCCACGAGGTGTCATACCTGCAGGCGCTCCAGGTCCGGATTGCTGGGCGCAATCGGCCGTTGACCTCGCTGCTCACCTTTGAACGCGAACTGGCAACACGTCTTCATGCTACCGATCGCACCTGCATATACGGGAGCTTCCACATTGCCGATCTACACACGGAGCACTGAATGGCACAAGCGCCGATACTGACAGCGACCGCGGTAAGCATGTCCTTTGGATCGCATAGCGTGTTGGAGGACGTTTCGTTCTCGATTGCCGCGGGAGAATGTGTCGCCCTGGTGGGCGAAAATGGTGCCGGCAAGAGCACCCTGTTGCAGATCCTGGTGGGACTGCTGCGGCCGGCATCCGGGGAAATCTCGACCTCTGGCACCGTCGGCTATTGCCCACAGCAGGAGCTGATTTTCGACGCGCTGACGATGGACGAGAATCTCGAATATTTCGCGGTTGCGCACGGCCTCCCCGGAGTGCAGTGGCGAGCCGATGCTGATCGACTCGCGGAGCAGCTCAACTTCGCCCGGGACCGCCGCCGGCCTGCCAGTTCGCTCAGCGGGGGAACCCGGCAGAAGCTCAACCTCGCGGTCGCCCTGCTGGCTCGGCCAGACGTCGTCGTGCTTGATGAGCCGTACGCGGGGTTCGATTGGGAAACATACCTGCGTTTCTGGGATATTGCCGGCGAACTTCGCGACCGCGGCCGCGCCATCCTGATCGTTTCGCACCTGGTTCATGAACGCCAGCGCTTCGATCGGTTGCTTGAGTTGCGCCAAGGTCAGATCCACCCTCTCGAGCATCTGCAATGACCTGGGGACGCCTGCTGGTGGCTTTTCGGATGACCGCCCTGGGGCTACTGCGCAACCGGATTGCGCTCGCGCTGATGCTGATCCTGCCAACCACGTTCTATGTGCTGATCGCGCTAACAACCAACGACGCGCCGACCACATTTCTTCTTCCATCGGTCGCCGATGATGCGACGGTCACGGTGCCCCGCAACCATGAGGCGCTGGTCTTCATGGGGCTCGCGGCGGTTGGTTTCCTAAGCGCTTTTCTCGGTTTTCACCTGATCAGCCGCCAGACTGACGTCGCCAGGCGCTTGCTTTTGTGCGGCTACCACCCGTGGGAGCTCGTGATGGCGCGTCTGAGCGTGCTGGTCGTGGCTGTGGCCGTTGTCTCGCTGTTCAGCTTGGCGCTGTTGCTGATGTTCTTCGTCCCCCGACACCTTGGCGGCGTCCTGGCGAGCTTTGTTCTGGTTGGTTTCGTCTACGGCTGCTGTGGGTTGCTCGCCGGTTCGATATTCAAACGGGAACTCGAGGGCATTCTCTCGATCGTACTGATCACAAACGTCGATGTCGGATGGCTCCAGAACCCGATCTTCTATACGGCCTCGGAGCGCAGGGACGTCATTCAGGCGCTGCCAGCCTATTTCCCGGCCCAGGTGGGCATGACCTCTGCCTTTTCGGACTTCTCGGTACTGACCTCGACCTGGGGCAGCCTCGCCTACGGCGCGGCCCTACTGGTGCTCGCAGTCTCGTTATTCTGGAGCCGGATGCACGTCAACTCCTGGAGGAACTGATAGCCGGCCGGGCACCGCAGCGAGCCTCGGCGCTCAGGACTCCAGAGCTGCCACTGCCGGTGCCACGCGCACTATGCTCGCCGTACGCGGCCGCCGGCGCCGCTCGGCAACGCTGATCGCGCCGATCGGGCAGCGGCGCGCGCACTCGCCGCAAGCGGTGCACCGCTCGATGTCGTGCGGCACCGAGGTCTTCGTCCAGTTCCGGGTCACAAACGACAGCAATTGAAACTTGCACGCAGCCAGGCAATTGCCACAGCCCGAGCAACGGTTCTGATCGATCGCGATGATGGGAGCTAGCATGGGACGATTTCAGCTCGTGCAGTCGTAAGCTTGACGGAAGGTCATCGGCGGCGGCGCGCCATATTCTAGGGCTCGCTCAGCGTTACCAACGGCGCACTGGCACAAAGCTCCTCATGGCATCAATTTTCCCCGGTAACAGCTATGAAGCCGCCTTTCAGGATGCCGGCGACGCAACAGGCTTCATCACGGTCGGGATCAGCCCCGCTGACCCCGACCGCCCCAATGGTGGCGCCATCGGCGTTGCGTACCAGAACTCCGCCGGGAACCGGAACGATGCCGTGGGTTGCAATCGCTGTCATGGCAGTGAAGAACGCTGGGTGATTGTTGGCCTTTGCGACGAAGGAACGGCTGCCGCTGCCCATCCCCAACGCGCCCCACGCCTTGGCCCGGGCAATGTCGCCCCGCATGATCCCTGAGCCGTCTTCCATATTCATCGCGACGATGCAGCCACGCGCGTCAAGGACCGCAACGGTCATCGGCGGCGCACCAATGCCGCGCGCATGAGCAAGCGCCTCGCGAACGATCGCATTGGCTTTTTCAAGTCCCAGCATCATTCACCCCTAGTTTGAATAGTCCCGACCTATCAGGTCAGTCATCAGATTGCCGAGTGTTGGATCGGACAGCCGGAACTCACGTGCCTGCGGCAATGCCTGGATCAACTGGCTCGCCCCAGTGTGAAAATTAGTTGCAGCTGTGGCGGCGGCTTCAGGTTTGCCGCTGTGGATCGCCGCTACGAGTTCGACCCTCTTGGTGCGCACCCCCTCGAGGACCTTTTGAAGATCGTTCGGTGCTTCGCCGACCAGTTCCAGGGCAATGCTGATCTGCAGATCAACCAGAAACCGGCACAGTGCCTCGACCAGCGGGTTGTGTCCCGCCGCCAGGATTGCCGCGTGAAAATCGCGCACTGCGCTACTGAAAGTTGCGGTATCGGAAATCGCGTCGATCTTGGCCAAGGCCTGTTCGAGGCGGGCGATATCGTCTGAAGTGGCATTTTGGGCAGCCAGGCTGGCGGCGTAGCGGTTCAGCACCCCGAGCAGCCCAAGCACATCGGCAACGCCCAATTTCCCGAGCCGAATCACAGTGCTGATCGACATTGCGATCAGCGCCCCGGTGTCGGTCGTGACATAGGCGCCGCTGCCGTGGCGCACATCAACTAGCCCCAACAGGCTCAGCGCCCTGATTGCCTCGCGCACTGTTGGGCCGCTGACCTTGTATTGCAGGGCAAGTTGGCGCTCGGCCGGCAACTTGGTGCCGCTCGGCAACGTACCCAACACGATTTGATCCTTCAGGTCTCTGAAAATCTGGTCTGCCACTCGGGTGCGATCAAATCCCTTCCGATCCGGGCCGGCAGCAGACACTGGCGCGCTCATAACCATTCTCCGAAGTCGGCCCATTTGTCTCGTTTGACTGGCACGATGCTCAGGCTGGTCTCAATCGGCCGCGGGTTTGCGGTAGTCTCCATTGGCCCAAGCCTCGGCTGAAACCATGACGCCGATAATCATGCAGGGTTCGTCAGACCGGTTGTCCCAGGCGTGGTTGACGCCCGAGACCACTGCCGTGTCACCAGTCTTCAACAAGGTTTCGTCGGTATCGGTTACCAGATATATTTCGCCCCGCGAGATCACGAACATATCCATCGTATCAGTACGGTGCATGGTCGGATGACGCGCGAGATCGGCCTCGGTCGGCGGGTATTTCTGTTTGACGCGCTGGTGAAGCTCGTGCAGGCGGGCGAGGTGCTCTTCGCGGTTTTCGGGGTTGGGTGGAATCTCCACTGCACGGAAGATCACCCCTACGCCAGCCGGTTCGCGCGCGACCTGCTTGTTGCCACGATCCCCGCCGATGCTGTTGTCTACCGGCAGTTCATCGACAGCCCACAGGGTTGAGCGCCAGAAGACCCCGGGCACCGACTGAATATTGTCGGTATCGCGAAATATGACTCCTGATTGATGATCATCGTTCACACCCACAACAATCCGGTTGATTTTTGACAAGGTCATTCTCCATCTAGATAGTTTCGGCTAGGCACCGGTTACTTCACCGCCGTGGACTGGGCCCAGATCAAACGAGGCACACCATCTTCAAGTACCCACAAATTGGTGAAGCGGTTGCGCAATTTGTGCGAAGCGCCCTCTTTCAGAGCATCAATGGTCGCTATACCGCTTGCCAGTGCCACTTGCCCTTCGATCCTGTTTGACAGTTCGCTGCGCTCGATCGCCAGGTAGAGAGCGTCACCCGATGCGAGCTTGGCCAGGAACCCGTCAACCGTATCGACCTTCCCCGAGGAATGGACCCATTGGGCATCGGCCCGGAACAGCGCGCGAAGGGCAGTGCAATCGCGCGTCGTCATCGCCAGACAGCGCGCCGCCTCGGCCGCTTCAAGCGTCGCAGCTGTCCAGCTTTGGATCGCGTTCTGTGCCATGCCACGAAGTCCTGTCGAGGTCTGACTTCAGGCGGTCACACCCGAAACTTGGGTGTCAGAGATTGGCTTCTGCCGACCGACCAGAAAGAACAGCCCTGCTGCCAAACACAGGAACACCGCCGCCATCAGCAACGCCGCGTCATAGCTGCCTGACGCGCTTCGTATCTTGCCAAAGACATTCGCCCCGATGCCGATTCCGAAATAGAAGAAGATCGAGAGGAATCCATATATCGCGGCGTAATGGCGCAGACCAAAGAGCCGAGCGCAGAAAAACGACATCAAATCCAGTTCGGCCCCGATACTGAACCCCATCAGGAAGACCGCCAGTGTCAGCACGGGCAGCCCGGCGGATGGAGTCAGCATGAGCAGCGCCCCGATGGCGGCCAGCAACATTGCCCCCGCTGCAGTCAGTGCCGGACGCGGCAGGTCGAGAAGACGACCAACAATCAGTCGACTGACCATGACCGAAACCGCAAACAACGACAGCAAGGCGGTCGTCACGCCAAGGCCGATCATGTGATCCTCGAGAATCGTGCGAAAGTGCGTGATCAGACCAAAGGCCGCGGCGTTGATCAGCAGGATGGCGAATCCGAGGAACCAGAAACTCGTCGATTTAGCCGCCTGTTTCGGTTTTTCCCCCATCAGCGCCATGTCTCCGGTCTCGGTCTTGGCGGGCTGCATCAAAATCTGCGAGCCAACGAAGCCCACAGCCATCGCACCGGCGAAGAACAGGTAACCGCCATGGGCGCCATATCCTTCAATCATCTTGCCGATGAATTGCGGCATCAACACTGCAATGAAAGCGATCCCGAACTGCGCCACCGCCAGCGCAAATCCCCGGTTGAGGCGAAATTGACCGGCTACTAGGCGGGTATAGGCGACCGGCCCGGTAGCGCAGGCAAAAACGTTGAGTATGATGCTGGCAACATAGAATTCCTTGACGCTGCCATGCAGGTTTGCCAACCACAGATAGCTGATCACCGCCAGAACGCTCGACAAGCCGGCAACGAGGCGGACGCCGAACCTGTCGATCAGCCACCCTGCCAGCGGCAAGAGCAACGCCGCGATTGGCAACGCGATCGTCGCGCCAGCAGCGGCGGCCTTGGCCCAGCCAAACTGGGCCTCAAGTGCGTTGAAGAACAGGCTGCTGACCGGTAGGTACGCCCCGATTCCAAGCCCGATCCCGATTGTCGCGGCCGCCAGGTTTCGCCACCCGGCCTTGAGTTCCTGCCGCATCGAAGATGATGCTGCCATTGTCATGACTGTCTCCCCCGTTATTATTTGCGTCCGAATTCTGCGATTCGGCACGTCAGGAGCAAGTCTGCACAATTCTCCGAATAAAGCAACAAGTGACTAGGTCTCTTGTTGCTTTACGTCGCGAGCGTCACTGGATCGGACGCCAGAACACTATTTGAAACCGCTTGGCGGCGCCGCAGGCCTGGTGAACTCCGTTCCGGCCACGCCTTCGTTCAACGCCTTGACGGTGTTCTCGCAGTACTTGCGAAATGCCAGGGTATCGAGCCCCAGGCACATGATAGAAATCCCGTCATTGGCGGCCTTGCGGCAGGCCTCCGGAGTCGGGTCCAGAACCGGCCCGCCCATGACGTGGACACCGTGGCGCTTAGCGGCTTCCATAACCTTGGCATAGGCTGCCTGAATTCTCGGCCCGCGCATCATCCCGGAGGCCTCGCCCAGGGAATAGGCCAGATCACCCGGCGCAAATACGAGAATCTTCACATCGGGATGGGCGCAAATCTCTTCGATGTTGTCGACCGCCTCTGCGCGTTCGATCATGGGCACCAACAGGGTTTCGGCATTGTTCCATTGAGCATATTCATCAAACCCGGCCCAGTTATACCGCACGGCGCGAAATGCCGGACACACGCCGCGATGGCCCTTTGGCGGGAAGAAAGCTGCATCGGCCGCCCGCTGAATGTCGGCAGCCGACTTGATCAGAGGCAAAAAGACACCACCGGCGCCCGCCTCGAGAGCCCGATGAATTTCACTATCGTCGTCGTGGCGCGAGACCCGGACGAAGGTGAACAAGCCGACATTTTCGGCCGCGCGAATCTGATCCTCCATCTGCCTGGCGTTATTGGGCGAATGCTCGGTGTCGATCATGATGAAGTCAAAACCGGTCAGACCAAGCACCTCGATGATCGCCGGATGCCCGGTAAATACCTGCATTCCCAGCGGCATCTGCTTGGCATTTAACTTTTCGGAAATTGGGTTCTTGGCGAACATGCGAGTCTCCCTGGTTCTTTGGCCTGGAATTGCCCAAATGCGGCAATTGAGTCTGCGCTATTACACTCTCACCAGAACCTTGTAACAAGTGACTAGGTGTCTTGCCAACTACTGGCTTGGTGCGCAACCCTTGCGCCAGCGAGGAATTGCCGCAGCGCGAAGGTAGGCTCGCAGTTCCGGCCCATGTGCGCTCTAATGCATCGACACTCAAGGACAAGGCTACGGCAATGCTTGCGACCAGACTGACCAGGGCCATCGACTTGCGCCACCCCATCGTTTCGGCACCTATGGCCTTTGCGGGCGGTGGCGAACTAGCTGCGGCGGTGAGTCGCGCCGGCGGGTTGGGGTTGATCGGTGGCGGCTATGGAGATCCGACCTGGCTGGAGGAGCAGTTCGTTGCTGCCGCCGGCGAGCGGGTAGGCGTGGGATTCATCACCTGGTCGCTGCGCAAGTCGCCGACGCTGTTGACTGACGTCCTCAAGCACCGTCCGGCAGCGGTGATGCTGTCATTCGGTGATCCGCGCCCCTTTGCCGACGAAATTCGCGCCGCGGGAGCCCTGCTGATCTGCCAGTGCCAGGAAATCGGGCACGTGATGGACGCCGTCGAAGTGGGGGCCGATATCGTGGTCGCTCAAGGGTCTGAGGCGGGAGGGCATGGGGCGCTGCGGGGCACGCTTACGTTCGTGCCCGAAACCGCCGATTATCTGACGCGCTACGCGCCCGACACCATGCTGCTCGCGGCAGGAGGCATTGGTGACGGCCGCACGCTGGCAGCATCGCTGGTGCTGGGGGCTGATGGTGCGCTGGTCGGCACCCGGCTCTGGGCTGCGCAGGAGGCGCTGGTCAAGAGCGGCCATCACCAGGCCATTCTCGAAACGGACGGGGACGGCACCTTGCGCACCACGGTGGCCGACATCGCCCGCCAGATTCCGTGGCCACGCGGATTCACCGCACGCATCCGCCGCAATGCGTTCACCGAACGCTGGCATGGTCGCGAGGCCGAGCTGGAGAAGAACGTCGCCGTCGAGGGACCGCGCTATCGGCAGGCGTTCGCGGCTGGGGACCCCGATAACACCGGTGTCTGGTTCGGGGAAGCGGCTGGCCTGATCGACTCAATCGAGCCTGCCGCCACGATCGTCGAACGGATGGTGAACCAGGCGGCTCTGCAACTTGAGCGCTGCGGTGGAACGCGGCCCTATTCCGGCCAGTTTCCCGCCGAGCGCAGGCCACGCGATGAGTGAGAAAACGCTCTATGATTGTCGCGGATGGAACTGGAGACACTGCTTACGGAGGCTGCCACATGAGTGCATTTGTTGTCGTTGACACCAAGATCAACAATCCCGAGGCATACGAGGAGTACAAGAAGCTTGCCAAGCCGATCGCCGAGAAATATGGCGGTGTTTATCGTGTTCGCGGTGGCACGATGGATGTCAGGGAGACCGGGCTTTGGACACCAACCAGGGTTGTAATTATCGAGTTCCCTGATTTCCAGAGCGCACAGGCATTTGTCGACTCCAAGGAATATGCTCCGGTAAGACCATTGCGTTTGAAGAACGCCGAATGCACCCTGTTTATCGTCGACGGCGGCTAGGCGTAGCTGGATCCCATGCATAGCCCCACTGTCGCCGCCTGGCACGAACTATTGCGCTCACGCAATGTCGCCGCTCTCAAGACATTGCTCGCCGACGATGTCGTCTTCCACTCCCCGGTCGTGCACGCGCCCCAGGCCGGCAAGGTCATAACGCTCCAGTACCTGTCAGCGGCCTTCAATGTCTTCTTCAACGAGTCGTTCCGATACGTCCGCGAACTCACCGGTCCGCACGATGCGGTGCTCGAATTTCAGGTTGAAATCGACGGCATCACAGTTAACGGGGTCGACATGATCACGTGGAACGATGAGGGCAAGATCGTTCAGTTCAAGGTCATGATTCGTCCCCTCAAGGCGATCAACCTGATTCACCAGAGGATGGCCGCACTGCTTCAGGCGCAACAGTGACCGCAGGCACGACAGATTCCCGGCGACGGGGCGAACGCCGGGCCCGGCATTGGTCTTGACGAGGGAACGCCATTTCACGTCTACTTCACCGCGCAGTGGCGCGTCGCCGCCTGCCCCGAAGAACGGTATTCAAATGTCCTTTCGCAAACTGATCGCCCGCTTATTGTTGGCCCTGGTTGGCCTGTGCTCGTTCACACCGCTGATGGCTTCGGCGACTGAAGTGCCGCCACCGTCAGCCAGCGGCGACCAAAGTACGGTGACCCCGGCATCCGCTACCGAAGACTCGGAAACGAAGCAATCACTCGAGAACGCTCGCGAGTCAGTTCGTGCGGCCGCCGTGTGGCTGGCCAGTGGCGTCAACAGCTGGTTCGGTGACCGGCCATTCAAGGAAGGTGGCGGCAAGGTCAGCGACGGTCGCCTCGACGTAAGCATCTACGAGCGCCGCGACCAGGGTGTCGATTTCAATGTGCGCTTCAACGCCCGCTTCCAGTTGCCCAATCTGGAAAAGCATGCCTACCTGTTCACCGGGCGCGACAACCAGCGCGAAATCCTCACCGACAAGCCGGACTCGTTCTCGCGCCAGCAACTGCTGCAGACGCAGACCGAAGCTGATCGCTCCTTCTTCGCTGGAATCGGACGCGTGGTGGGCGATTCGGTCGACTTTCGACTCGGTTTTCATGGTGCGCTCAAACCCTATGCCCAGGCTCGCTATCGCAAGTCCTGGGAGCCAAGCCCGATCGACGGAGTCGATTTTCGCGAGACCATCTTCGTGACGATCGCCGACCACCTGGGGTCGACGACCGCGCTGTCGTACCGGCACATTTTTTCGCCGACACTGGTCGGGCGCTGGCTCAGCGCGGCAACGATTACCCAGGCCGACAGCCACTTCGAATGGAACACCAGCCTTGGCATCTTCAAGTCGCTGGGCGGGCACCGACTGGCGTCCCTGGAACTGCTGTTCAATGGCAAGCAGGGCACGGGCGTGACGGTAACCGATTACGGCCTGCAGGCGCGCTGGGAGCAGCCCGTGTACAAGGATTGGCTACTCGGCGAAGTCATTGTCGGGCACTTCTGGCCGCGACCTGATGCTCTCAGCGAACGCGGCCGCGCCTGGGCGCTTGGCACTGCTCTGAAGATGCGCTTCTGAGTTGCCTGAACACCTGGGCAGTTTTGGACCGTCTTTAGTGCTGGTCCGATTTCACCAGGCTCAGCTTGCTCCCAAACGCCGCTGACGTCCGCGCAGCAGGGCAAGGGTGATCGCACCGACCCCGACCGCCATCGCCGCGCTGGCAAGTGCCAGCGCCAGATCGCTTCCCGTGGGCAATCCGAAGTGCAGCAGGCGGCGAGCTGCCGGCAGCGCAAGCGCCAGTGCCAGCGCAGCCGACGCGATGGCGCTCACCCCCCAGAAGGCGCGCGCGCTCGACGCGAACAGCGACCGCCAGCCCAATCCCGCGGAGATGTTGACCGCCACCAGCATGAGGTTGCCCATCGTGAGTCCGAAGACCGACAGTGTGCGGGCGATATCCTCGTCCCGTCCGGCGTTCAGGGCCAAGAGATAGATCGCCAGGGTTGCTGCCAGCAGGAAGGCGCCCTGGAGCAGCCCCTGCCACAGCATTGGCCAGCCCACGATGCCCTCATCGGAGCGACGCGGCGGCCGTTTCATGACCAACGGGTCCTCCGGGGCTCCCTCGAAGGCGAGCGAGCAGACCGGGTCGATGACCATCTCAGTGAGCACCACGTGGGCCGGCAGCATCAAGGGCGGCAGTCCGAACAGGACCGGCAACAGCGACAGGCCTGCGATGGGCACATGGATCGCCGTGATGTAGATCATTACCTTGCGCAGATTGTCGAAAATTCGCCGGCCCATGCGCACTCCGCCGACGATGCGATCAAAGTCCTCATCCAGCAGGACCAGGCCGGCGGCTTCCCGGGCCACGTCGGTTCCGCGCACACCCATCGCGATTCCGATGTGTGCGGCCTTCAGTGCCGGGGCGTCGTTGACGCCATCGCCGGTCATTGCGACGGTCTCGCCATTGCGCTTGAAGGCCTCTACCAGGCGCAGCTTCTGCTCGGGCATGACGCGAGCGAATACGCGCACCGAGCGCACGGCATCGGCCAGTGCGCCATCGTCGAGGCGACCGATGTCCTCGCCGCTTAGCGCCCCGGCCCCGGTATCGATGCCGGCCTGGGCGGCGATCGCCAGGGCTGTCGCGGCATGGTCGCCGGTGATCATGGCCACGGCGATCCCGGCTTCGTGCGCCTGGGCCACCGCAGCCGGGACGCTGGAGCGTAGCGGATCCTCGAATCCAACCAAACCAAGCAGCGTGAAATCATGATCGTGCTGGCTATCGGGAACAATATCCTCGTCGCCAATCGCCTCGGCCACGGCCAGCACGCGCAAGCCCTGTTCGGCGAGCGACCGCGCCAGCGACAGCAATTCCTCCACCCGCTCGGCGGGCAGATGGCAGAGGTCGAACACCGCCTCGGGCGCCCCTTTGGCCGCGACCCGGCGGCGGTCACCGTCCCCACTCCAGGCATGGGACATCGCGAGCAGTTCCGGGGTCAACGGGTATTCGCGTTCGAGCAGCCAGAGGGGATGAAGGTGTTCGGTGTCGGCAAGGGAGGTTTCGCCATGCTCGACCAGCGCTCGATCCATCGGGTCAATGCCGCCGCGGTGCGACGCGAGAATCCCGTACTCAAGCAGGCGATGGACGGCTTCGGGCAAATCCTGGCCGGGTGCCACCGTGACGTCGGCATCCTCGGTCACGAGGCGCCGCAGCTGCATCCTGTTCTCGGTCAGAGTTCCCGTCTTGTCGACGCACAACACGGTGGCCGAGCCGAGCGCCTCGATCACGGCCGGGCGTCGCGACAGAACCTGGTTGCGCGCCAGTCGCCAAGCGCCCAAGGCCAGGAAGACCGCGAGCGCCATCGGGAACTCTTCCGGAAGCATGGCCATTCCCAGCGCGATCGCCGAGAGAACGCCCCGCATCCAGTCACCGCTCTGGATTCCATACCAGATCACCAGCAAGGCGCACATGCCGATCGCGGCTAAGCCGAACACCTGGACCAGCCGACGAAGGTGGCGCTGCAGTGGCGTGGGCGCTGACTCGATGCCGGCCAGCGATGCGCCAATGGCGCCGACCCGGGTCCGACGGCCAGTGGCAACGACTTCGGCAAGGCCGTGCCCTGAGACGACCAGGGTTCCGGCGTAGACCAGGGGCGTGTCGTCACCACCCGGCTGTTGATCGTTGGCGGTAAACGGTGCGGAGGATGCAATCTTGCGCACGGGGACCGACTCCCCGGTAAGCAGCGACTCGTCGAGCGCCAACCCAGCGGACTCGCGCGCGACGCCATCAGCCGCTACCCGCTCACCCTCGACCAGGAGAAAAATATCGCCGGGCACCAGTTCGCGCGCTGCGATGCGCCGGACCCGACCGCCCCGGAGCACACGGACCTGGGGCGCCGCCATTTCGCGCAGCGCGTCCAGCGCGTGCTCGCTGCGCCGCTCCTGGAAGATCACCAGGCCGACCGTGACAACCGCGAAGAAGGCCAGCAGCAATCCCTCACCCAGATCGCCCAACACCAGGTAGATCGCCGCCGCCACCAGCAGCAGGAGGAACATGGGTTCGGTCGCGATGCCCTTGAGAGTGGTCAACAGGCCATGCTTCTCGCGGTCGTCGAGCTCATTTGGGCCAACCCGGGACAGGCGCTTCAGGGCCTCTTCATCGGTAAGACCCACTGGCAGTGACTGGCTAGACATGCGAACAAGTATCGCGCCGGCAGCCCGCGGCGGCAATGTGGCGCCCAAATCACGTGACGCCAGGGCATTTCAGGCCTGCGACTTGACGAATCCGTCCGCAAATTCCTGGTTCGATCCCTGACCGGGATGGGAGCACACTCCTATATCGCCCCCTGCGTTCCTAAGTTATCTTTAATTCATACCCCTATCCGGTTTCAGGTGCTGCTTCCTCCAAGTCCTTCCCCGAGGTACCTGAAGCAATAACAACACCGAGCACCGTAGGGGGTAAATCTCGGCAGCCCCAAAGGCTGTCGACAGTGGTGAACCTGGGAAGGTTCGCCGCTCGGGTGGGGCCAGTGACTCCACCCCATGGGGGACTACCAGCAGTCAGGGTGTCCCCCTCTTCTTGGTCCTTCGGTGATCTTGACCTCAGCTACCTTCACCAGTAACGCAAAGCGTCGCGGTAGATCGCCTCCAGATCCTGCAACGACACGCTGCGCGGCGCCATTACCAGCGGGCGTTGCTGGGCGAATGCGCCCTTGGCAAGCGCCGGAATGTCCGCCGGGCTGTAGCCGAGTTGCGCGATGCCCGACGGCAGTCCGGTCTCGCGCATCAGCGCGATGAAGGCGTCGGCAAGTATCTTGCCGGCGTCCTCCGGCCCTGCCCCGGCGACGTCGGCTCCGAGCGCTGCTGCCGCCTCCAGATGACGATCGGGATTGGCCGAGGCCGTAAAGCGGAAGGCTGCCGGCGCATTGATGACCACCGCGATGCCGTGCGGCACCATCGGATGACGCTCCTCGTAGCCGGCTGCAATGTATTCGTGGCGCAGGGTGGCGATCGAATATGACATCGCGTGGGGAATGTGCACACCGGCGCTGCCGAAGGCCAGGCCGGCGAGCGTGGCCGCAAACATCAGCTGGTGGCGTGCCTCGACGTCATTGGCGTCGCGTACGGCGCGGGCAAGGTACTTCCCGCCGAGCCTGATCGCGGCGATGCTGCCGATATCGTTATACGGCGTCGAGCCCTGGTAGGGCGGGCGCTGCGATGGGTGGTCTGGCCGCGCCCTGCTGGTATAGGGCCGTGCGGTGAACGATTCGACCGCGTGGGTCAGCACATCGAAACCGCAGGCGGCAACCACCCCGCCCGGCAAGGTCTCGGTGGTGGTCGGGTCGACGATGGCCAGCGACGGTTTGAGCAGCGGTGAGGCAACGCCGGTCTTGAGCCCGGCCGAAGTCAGATCGACGATCGCAATGCCGGTCGTCTCGCTGCCAGTACCGCAGGTTGTCGGGCAGGCGATATGCGGCTTCAGGGGGCCGGGAACCGGTTTGGCGCCACCGATGGGGGCGTTGATGTAGGCGATCAGTTCGTCCGGGTAGGAGGACAGCAAGTTGGCCGCCTTGGCAGTGTCCATCACCGATCCGCCACCCAGCGACACGAAACCATCCACGGCGTGCTCGCGCGCAAACGCCGCTGCCGCCTCGAAGGACTCGCTGTTGGGCTCGAACCGGGTCTGGTCGTAGACGGCCACTTCGAGGCCAGCGTCGCGCAGGGACTGGAGCGCGGTTTCGCCCGGGACGCTGGCGAGCACATGGGGATCGACGAAGAGCGCGACCCTGGTCATGCCCAGGGTTCGGGCGTCAGCGCCGAGTTCGCGCAGTGCGCCGGGGCCGAACTTGATCGGTGATGAGCTGACCGAAAAAACCGTCTCCCCCGCTCCGGGGGCCATGAAGCTTGCGTTCGCCGACATTTTTCGGATATCTCCCTGTAATGGCAATGGAACGGCTCCGACGGACGAGCCATACTGCGCGGAGCGAAGTCACGCTTATGATACGGCGGTTGATACCTGCCCATGGAGTACATCAGGACAATGACGAGACCGGACGAAGCTGCTGAACAAGATGGCCTGATCTACGCGCTGGTGCTCGACGGCGCCGGCGGAGCGCGACAGCTGACCTGGGATGGAGTCGCGACCTGGTCACCCGGCGACGGTGTGCTCTGGTTGCACTTCGACTACACCGGCGAGGCGGCTCGCGAGTGGTTGCTCGGCAAGGCCGGCCTCGACGAAATTGTTTCCGAGGCCCTGCTGTCGCCGGAGACCAGGCCACGGACCACGGTGATCGAGGATTCGGCCCTGCTGGCGTTGCGCGGCGTCAACCTGAACCCCGGGTCCGACCCCGAGGACATGGTGTCGATCCGCGTGTGGATGGACGGCAACCGGGTTATCAGTTCCCGCAATCGCCGCTTGCTTTCCGCGGGCGACATCGTCCAGTCCCTGCTGGCGGGACGCGGACCGAGCACGGCGGGAGAATTCATCGTCGAACTCGCCGACCGGCTCACGGAAAGGGCCGAAGAAACCATCACCGATATCGAGGAACAGGTCGACGAGATGGAGGCCGACGTCGTAACGGGCGGCACGAGGGAACTGCGCAGCGCGCTCTCCGAAACTCGCCGCGAGGCGATCATGCTGCGCCGTTACCTGGCACCCCAGCGCGAGGCCATACTCCGGCTCGCTTCCGAAAAGCTGACCTGGTTGGACGAGCACGACCGCATGCACCTGCGTGAAGTCGCCGACAAACTGATCCGCTACGTCGAGGAGCTCGATTCGATCCGCGACCGCGCCTCGGTAACGCAGGAAGAACTGGTCGGCAAGCTCTCCGAGCAGCTCAACTCGCGGATGTACGTGCTCTCGATCCTGACAGCCATCTTCCTGCCCCTGGGATTCATGACCGGGCTGCTGGGCGTGAACCTCGGCGGACTGCCGGGAGCAAACAGCGAGTGGGGCTTTGGCGCCTTCATACTTGTGCTGATCGCGGTGCTGCTGGTGCAGATCTGGCTGTTCAAGAAAAACAAGTGGCTCTAGTTCCAGAACGATAGGGGCGGGCATGTTCTCGTTCAAATTGAAACGCTCGACGCGCGGGCTGCTGATCCTGCTAGCCAGCCTGCCCACCGCGGTGCTCCTGCTGGGGCTGCTCTACATGGCCGGGATGGACTACCTCGAAGGCAGCCCACGATCATTCTGGTGGAGCATCGAGTGGGCGGCCGAGACGCTCACGACCACCGGCTATGGTGCCGACGCCCAGTGGAAGAGCCCCGCGATGGTAATGCTGGTGATTGGCAGCCAGTTTCTGGGCATCTTCCTCGTCTTCATGGTGTTCCCGATCTACGTGATACCGTTCTTCGAGGAGCGTTTCGAAGGCCGGCTCCCGCGGGTACTGCCGGCGATGGAGGGTGGCAAATCAGTGTTGATCTACCGCTACCGGCCGGCAGTCGCGCTGCTGATCGACGATCTGGCGCGCTTCGGGCGGCGCGTCGTGGTGCTCGAGGAAGACCGCAGCGTTGCCAGGCGCCTTCAGGAAAGGGGCATAACTGTCGTCAATGCGAGTCTCGACGACGAGTTTCTCGATCTCGGTCCGCTGCGCGACGCCGACGCGATCGTGGCCAATGGCGAGGATCACGACAACGCCGCGCTGGTGCTGATTGCCCGCGAGCTGGGCTTCAAGGGTCCGATCTTCGCGCTGGTCGACGAGCCGCTGCATCGGGCGCCCCTGTATACCTCGGGGGCCACCGCGGTGTACACGCCGCGCCACGTGCTGGCGGCGGCTCTGGCTGCCAAGGCGAGCCGACGAATCGAGCAGCGCGTCAGCGGGCTGCAGCAGATTGGCGAGCACGTCACCGTGGCCGAGATGCGCATCCATCCGCAGAGCCGCCTTGCCGGACGCAGTCTGATCGACCTCCACGCTCCCGAACGCTTTGGCGTGACGATCATCGGCCGCTGGGTGGAAGGAGAATTCAAGCCCGGACTGGCCGGCAGCGACCTGTTGGAGCCGGGAGCGATCATTGTCGTGATTGGCAGCCCCGATGGTGTCGCCCGCCTGGGCGAGATCGCCACCCCGCTCAAACAGGGCGGCAAGATCCTGGTCTTCGGCTGCGGAGAGGTTGGGCACAAGGTCGTTGAATTGCTCCAGGATGCCGGCGAATCGACCTGCGTGGTCGATGTTGAGGCGCTGCCGGGGGTCGACGTGGTCGGCAACGCACTCGACCCGACCACCCTCAAGCGCGCCGGAGTGAAGGACGCGAGTGCGGTGGTGCTGGCGCTCAGCAACGACAACGGAGCGTTGTTCGCGGCAACCATGGTGCGCGACTACGCTCCCGAGGTCCCGCTGATCGCCCGCGTCAACAACGCCTCGACGGTGAAGCGGCTCTATCAGGTGGGCACCGATTTCGCACTATCGATCGGCCAGGTGGCGGGTCAACTGCTCGCCCACCAAATGCTCGGCGAGGAGTACGTCAGCCTCGAACCGGGCGTCAAGATCGTCAAGGTCGACGGTTCGTCGTTCGCCGGGGAGCATCCACTGGAGACCAGGATGTGCAGCCGCAGTGACGTACTGGTCGTTGCACTGGAGCGCGGCGACGAGGTGATCGTCGAATTCGGTGACGATTTCAAGGTTGCCGCCGGCGACGCGCTGTTCCTGTGTGGAGCGCCCGGCGCACTTGATGGCTGCCTGGCGGAGTTCCCGGAAATTCGCCCCCGGCGCCCGGCGGACAACGCCGCCGTGGGCGGTTGAAAAAAGGGCGTTATATCGTTTTGGGGCAACTCGCTCAGACGTTGATCCGGCGCGCCCTGGCGACCACCGGCCAGCGTTCGGCCGCCCGGCCGTCCTGCACGGCCCAGACCTCGCTGTGCAAGGCCATGGTCGGACAGATGTGATACGGAATGCCGTAGACGACATCCCCGACCTGATACTGGGCCGCGCGTGCGCTGCGCACGACCAGATGTTCTTCGCTGTGGGTCAGCGCAACTGAATACTCCAGCCCGAACAAACGCACCCGCGGCAGCGGCATCTCCGAGGCCACCGCCTTGTGCCCGAGATCGAGGCACAGCAAGTCGGGCTGCGGCTTGCTGACCACCCGGCAGAGCAGCACCGCAGCCGGTACGAAGCGATGCGCCGGCGAGTCCTGCTCGTGATGCACGTCGGACAACACCGTGGTGCCAGCGCCCAGTTCAACATCGGGATGGCGGGCCATCAGCACAAAAGTGGGCGAACCGCTGGCGATCGTCGCCGGCACCGGCAGCGACTCGGAGAGCAACAGCTCGCGCAGTTCCCAGACCGGCGCGAAAGCGCTCTCGACGGCCTGGCCAAGTGCTTCGCGATTGCTCGAATGAAGATGCCCTTCGTAGGCGTGCAATCCGGCGGCCTTCACGCCCGGGGTGTGGCACAGGGCACGATACAGCGCTGCGGCTGCGTCGCCGGGAGCGATCCCGGTGCGGTTCATTCCCACGTTGAGATCGACCAGCAACTCGATGACCACCGCCGCGCTCACCGCCGCCTTGCCGATGCGCTCGAGATTGACCGGATCATCGACCAGCGTCATGAACCGGGTCTGCGGAAAGAGCCGGATGAGCTCAATGAAACGTGAAATGTTCGGGCCAACCGGCTGGTAGGCAAGCAGAATGTCCTCGGCACCAGCGCTGGCGGCCATTTCCGCTTCGGCTATGGTCGAAGCCTTGAACTTGCGGATACCTGCCTTGCGCTTGAGCGCTATGATCTGCGGCAGTTTGTGGGTCTTGACGTGGGGGCGAAGGCGCGCGACGTCGCCCGCGGTCGCGACCATCTGCCGCAGGTTCTGCTCGATCCGTTGGGGATAGAGCAGGATGGCCGGCGAACTGACGTCCCCGGGATTTGAGATTTCATACCAGTTCGACAAGATGCGCGCTCCGGGAAAATCGGATCTTCATCACCCGCGCTGATTGTAGCGTCGGGGGATTGCCCGGTGCGCCTGGACGCGACCTGCCCGTCAGGCTAGCAGGGCGCCAGCAGCGAATCGAAATCCGGAATCCTGGCGCGCAGGTCCTCGAGCGATACTGCGGCGGCGGCCACGCTGACTGCGCGGGCACCGCCAGCATCGCAGATCACCAGTGCGTAGGGCTCTTTCTCGAATGAAAACCACAAACCCGTGTCACCGATGTCGATGTGCTTAACGACGCGCTCGATCGGCAACAGCACCCTGGTTCCCACGGTGAGCCGTGCGCCCGCCTGCAGCGTTTCGCTGTGCGTGCCCCGTTCAGGCATTGCCGCCACGCAAGGTGCGCCATGCCCGGCGCGAGGGCGGTGACAGCGCGAAGCCCACCGCCAGCACGAGGAACTGGAGGGGCACGAACCGGAACCGGCCATGGGTGTCGAACTCGATCACCGCGTCCATGAACTCGGGTTCTATGCTGATGCTGGCGTTGCGTACATTTTGCGCCGCCACGTTGAGTGGCCCCACGAAGGCCCACAGGCGGCCCGTATCTGCCGGATCTCCCAGGCCGAGCCGCATCTGGAATCCCAGTTCGCGCAGGTTTGCGGCCTTGAAGGCATCCTTGATCAAGCGATATACCCGCCGCCTGAAGTCAGCCTGGCGCAGGACCGCCAGCACGTCACCACCATTGCTGCCATCACCACCCTTCGAACCGATCCTGAACACCCTCCTCCTGGCCGCCGATTGTTGCGGCCGGGATTTGTGCGCGTTGCTGACCGGAACGCGAAACCGCAGCAATCCATAGAGCCAGTGAACCGTCAAATGTCCACCGAATTGATCCATTCCACGAAGCCGGAACGCAACTTCAAAGGGCACTGCCAGCAGCAGCACCAACAGCACCAGCAGTCCGGCGATGACGATCAATACCGTGCTCACCGCCGATAACGCCTATTCCGCAGCAGGCCTGGCTGGCGCGAACTTGGTGGCGACGTCGGCGACCTTCTCGAACAAGGAGGCCGCGGCGCCCTTGATTGACTCAACGCGCACGCCGTCCTTGTTGATCACGATCAGCGCGACCGGCTTGACCCCACCGCCCCCGCCTGTGCCGCCGCCGCTACCGGCGCCCTTCTTGGGATCGGTACCTTCGCCGGCGCCGACGCCGAAGCCGAAACCGACGCTTATCAGCGGGATCAGGGTATTTCCTTCGACGGTAATTGGCGCACCGACGACCGTCTTGGTATTGAGGATGCGTTCGATTTCGCCGATGGCCTTGCCAAACATTCCTTCAATGTCTTTCATGATTACCTCCTGCGAGCGACCGGGACCCGTCGCGCCAAATGCGGTGGTTTCCTCGGGCGATCAGTGTAATTAATTGCTATTAATTACTAGCTAAGTGTAGCAGTGCTGCCGGGCGATTGGAATCGCCCAGTGCAATCAGATCTGGTCAGCCCGGGATGATCGGCGCGGAGCCGAGGTGTGAAATGGCATTGGCGTAGTAGTTGAGCGTTTCGATCTCGGCCGCCGACGGTCGGTACAGGCCAGAATCGACCACGACGATGCGGCGCAGGACAAGCATGCGCAGGCCGACTTCGAACGCATAGTCATGATCCTGGCGCGGGATGTAGAGATGCCCGCCGGCCGCCTCCAGTTGACCCATCAGCTCATGGGCTGCCGCCTTAAGCTCCAACTCGCTGAGAGCGCGCGCAGGTTCGCGGGCCAGGACGCTGGCCACCAGTGATACCGGCAGAACCGGGATTACGTGGCCGATGCCATCCATCAGGCGAGCGGCAATTATCTCGACCTGGGCACGGCGTTGCTGCTCGTCCAGCTCCGGGAAGTGCAAGCCGTGCTCGCGCGCGTAGGCGCGCATGGAAATTGGCGCGCCGAAGTTGACGCAGGCATAGCCGAACCGATGCCAGCCCCCGGTAACGACCTGCCCCAGATTGCGCAGCATGAACCAGGCCATGATGCCCACCCCGCGCAGACGCCCGGGACGCTGTTTCTCGGGGTGAAGCTTAAGCAGCTGGCTGCGATCCTCCAGCACCCGGTCGTAGTTCAGCCCCACCGGAATGAAGACCAGATCACGTCGGCCATCGTCCTCGCGCTCGTCGAAGCCCTTGAGCATGTAGTCGAGCAAGCCGAACTTGGGTGAACGCAGGCGGCCATCGACAGTCAAGCCTCCTTCAGGAAACACCGCCTGCGTGACGCCGGCCTCGGAGGCCATCTGGACATAGCGTGAGAGCACGGTGCGATAGAGGGTGTTGCCGGAATTGCGCCGCACAAAGTAGGCGCCCATGGCCCGGACCAGCTGTTGCAGCGGCCATATCCGGGCCCACTCGCCAACCGCGAACGAGAGGGTGGCGCGCTCCGCGGCGAGGAAGGCCACCAGCACGTAGTCCATGTTGCTGCGGTGATTCATGACGAACACGATGGTCGACTTGCGGTCCACCCCCGCCAGCGCCTCCTCGTCGACGAAGCCGATCCGCACCCGATAGAGAGCGCGCGCGGCGGCGCGGGCCAACGCATAGCCGACCCGGTAATAGATGTAGGCATTGAACGACGGCACGATCTCGCGCGCATAGCGATCGACGCGCCGCCAGGTGTCTCCCAGAGCTTCGCCATTGGCGCTGGCGTGTGCCGCGGCGGCGGCCTGCACCTTGGGGTCGTGGAACAGGCGGTCGATCAGCACCTGGCGCCGGGTTAGCTTGAACGACGGCAGTTCGATGTTCAAGCGCCCGCCGATCTGGCGGATCACCTTGTTGATCCTGCGCCGGAAGAACCAGCGCATCCCCGGCACCAGCATCAGCACCAACACCGCCCAGGCCGCCAGGGCCGCCAGGACGACCAGGGCCCAGAGGGGCACTGCCACGCTTGTGCTCATCGCGTACCCCGTCTCCATCTGTTATGTTTGGCGACCAAACCAGCGGCGCCTTTTGGCGCGATCTTACCAGTGCCGCCCGATTACAACTTCCGGGAAGACCACATGAACCCACTAGTTCGCCGCCAGACCCTGGGCGACATACTGCATCGCACCGCCAAGCGTGTTCCCGGCAAGACCGCCATCATCTGCGGCCAGACCCAGTGGACCTACGCGGAGTTCGACGCACTGGTGTCGCGGCTGGCGGCCGGCCTCGCCCGGATCGGGGTGAGCCATGGTGAGCGCGTCGCGGTACTGGCCCGCAATTCGCACGGCTTCGCGGCGCTGCGCTTCGCTCTGGCGCGGCTGGGCGCAGTGCTGGTGCCGATCAACTTCATGCTCAAGGCCGAGGAAGTCGCCTACATCCTGCGCCATGCCGGCGCGCGGATGATGGCCACGGACTCGGGACTTGCTGAATTGGCGCGCGCCGGTGCTGCGCTCGATACCGAGGTGCGTGAATTCATCTGGCTGCCCTCGGAGGATCCCAGTGAACCAGCACCGGGCATGCACGGTTTCGACGAGCTGGCGGCCTGCACGGCGCCACTGCCCGCGGTCGCGCTTGCCAGCACGGATCTGGCGCAAATCGTCTATACCAGTGGTACCGAGTCGACTCCCAAGGGTGCCTTGCTCACCCACGACGCTGTTCTCTGGCAGTACGTCAGTTGCGTAGTAGACGCTGAAATAGCGGGCAACGACCTGACCCTGCACGCCCTGCCCCTGTATCACTGCGCCCAGCTCGACGTCTTCTTCGGCCCGGCTATTTTCGTCGGCAGCACCAGCGTCATCACCTCCAAACCGGTGCCAGACAACCTGCTCGCGCTGATGCAGAGGTTCAACGTGACCAGCTTTTTTGCCCCGCCGACGGTATGGATCGCCCTGCTGCGTTCTCCGGCTCTCGACGCCAGCAAGATCGCCAGCCTGGCAAAGGGCTATTACGGGGCATCGATCATGCCGGTCGAGGTCTTGCGCGAACTGGCGGCGCGGTTGCCAAAAGTGCGGCTGTGGAACCTTTACGGCCAGACCGAGATCGCTCCGCTGGCCACGATGCTTGGTCCGGAACAACAACTGAGCAAACCCGGTTCGTGCGGGCGGGCGGTCCTAAATGTCGAGACCCGGGTGGTCGACGATCAGATGCACGACGTGGCGCCGGGCGAAGTTGGTGAAATCGTCCATCGTTCGCCGCATCTGATGCTGGGCTACTTTCACGACGATGAGCGCACCGCTGCCGCCTTCCAGGGCGACTGGTTCCATAGCGGGGACCTGGCCACCGTCGATGAGGATGGTTTCATCTACGTCGTCGACCGGATGAAGGACATGATCAAGTCCGGCGGCGAGAATGTCGCCAGCCGCGAGGTCGAGGAAATGATCTACCGCCTGGCGCAGGTGAGCGAGGTCGCCGTCGTCGGCTTGCCTGATCCGCGCTGGGTCGAGGCAGTCACGGCGATCATTGTGCGCAAGGAGGGCCAGGAGCTATCGGCCGAGGAGGTGATGGCCCACTGCAACGAGCACATGGCGGGCTTCAAGAGTCCCAAGCGGGTGATCTTCACCGACGCCCTGCCCAAGAATCCGAGCGGCAAACTGCTCAAACGCGAATTGCGCCAGACCTACGCCAACACCAGGTGAGACGCGCCCAGCAGTGAACTGGTACGCTACTTCCCAGCAACGCCTGCCGGCAAGCATCAACCCAACCTGAAAGACCACCCATGAAACTCCAGAACAAAGTCTGTATCGTCACCGGCGCCGCCAGCGGCCTCGGCCGGGGCATCGCCCATACCTTCGCCAGCGAAGGCGGCAAGGTAGTCATCGCCGATCTGAAGCTCGCCGCGGCACAGGCCACCGCGGACGAGATCATCAAGGCTGGCGGCACTGCCATGGCCGTCGAGATGGATGTGACCAGCGAAGAGCAGGTCAATGCCGGCGTCGCGGCAGTGGTGGCAGCTTATGGCGGGGTCGACGTGCTGGTCAGCAATGCCGGTGTCCAGATCGTCCACCCGGTCGAGGAATTTCCGTTTGCCGAGTGGAAGAAGATGCTCGCGATCCACCTCGACGGCGCCTTCCTGACCACCAAGGCCTGCCTGCCGCACATGCAGAAATCGGGCAAGGGCGGCGCCATCGTCTACATGGGGTCGGTGCACTCGAAGGAAGCCTCGATGCTGAAATCGGCCTACGTTACCGCCAAGCACGGTCTGATCGGGCTCTGCAAGACCGTCGCCAAGGAAGGCGGCAAGCATGGCATCCGCGCCAACGTCGTCTGCCCGGGATACGTTCGCACCCCGCTGGTCGAGAAGCAGATTCCGGAGCAAGCGGCGAAACTCGGGATCAGCGAAGATGACGTGGTCAAGAAGGTAATGCTCAAGGATACGGTCGATGGCGAGTTCACGACCATCCAGGACGTTGCCAACGTGGCGCTGATGTTCGCCAGTTTCGATACCAATGCCTTGAGCGGACAGTCACTGGTGGTCAGTCACGGCTGGTTCATGCAGTAGCGCTCCGGCAGGGCCAGCCGATGCTCGACATTGCCGCCACCTGTCTCGTCGTCACTGCGCTGCTGGCCTATCTGAACCACCGCTTCGTGGGTTTGCCCACGCCGATTGGCGTGATGGTCTCGGCGCTGGGCCTGTCCCTGCTGCTGGTGGCGCTCGACGTCTTCGGCATCGTGCACGGTCTGCGCGGCTACGAGGAATCGCTGCTGCGCTCGATCGATTTCTCCAGCGTGCTGATGCAGGGCATGCTCTCCCTGCTGCTGTTCGCCGGCGCGCTGCACGTCGACCTGAGCGAGTTGCGCTCCTATCGCTGGCAGATCGGCGCACTGGCGGTGGCCGGCACCCTGCTCTCGACCATGGTCGTCGGCACGGTACTTTGGCTGGCCCTGCCCTGGGCCGGGCTGCCGGTGCCGTTCATCTATTGCATGCTCTTTGGCGCGCTGATCTCGCCCACCGATCCGATCGCGGTGATGGGCATCCTCAAGTCTGCCGGCGCCCCCAAGGATCTCGAACTGGTGATCGCCGGCGAGTCCCTCTTCAACGACGGCATCGGCGTGGTCGTCTTCTCGCTGCTGGTGGGCATCCTCGCGAGCGGCGATGTGCCGAGCTGGCGTGAAGGCGGCGAGCTCTTGCTGCACGAGGCCGGCGGCGGGCTGCTGTTCGGACTGGTCCTGGGCTACATCACGTTTCGCCTGCTGCGCAGCATCGACCACTACCAGGTCGAAGTGCTGATCACGCTGGCAGCCGTGATGGGCGGGTATGCGCTGGCGAGCCGGCTGCACGTTTCCGGGCCGCTCGCGATGGTGGTGGCCGGCCTGATGATCGGCAACCACGGCCGGGCGCTCGCGATGTCGGACACCACCAGGAAACATCTCGACCTCTTCTGGGAACTGATCGACGAAATCCTCAACGCGGTGCTGTTCGTGCTGATCGGCCTCGAAGTGATCGTGGTCAGCTTCCCGGACGGGATCGCCGCGGCGGCTGCTCTGACAATCCTGGTCACGCTCGCCGCGCGCTGGTTGACCGTCGGACTGCCGATAGGACTGTGGTACGGGGCACTGCGTCTGCCGCGTGGCGCCGGCACGGTGCTGACCTGGGGCGGCCTGCGGGGCGGGATTTCGGTGGCCCTCGCGCTGTCGCTGCCGCTCAGCCCTGAGCGCGAGACCCTGCTGGCGCTGACCTATTGCGTGGTGGTCTTCTCGATCCTCGCGCAAGGCCTTACCATTGGGCGCGTCGTCCGCCACACCGTGCGATCGTGATCACTTGCGAAACCTTGACCGTATCGTTCGCTGCCGCGCTGACGCCGCGTGCCTGCCCCGCCGCGCCTGGCCGGCGTCATGGGCCAGCGCGGTCCTCTTTTGAATGGCACCGCAGCTTGTCGCCAGCGCGCGATGATCGCGCAATGCCACCGGGGGAGTAACAGCTTGTACAGCGCACTTCACGACCAGACGGCCTGGAGCCTTCCCCAGGTGCTGGCCGAGCACGCGACCACCAAACCGGATGTCACCTGGATCGAGATCGTCGACGGCGATACGCTCACCTTCGGTGCGGCGGATCGCGAGGCCCGCCAGGTCGCGAGCTTCATCGCTGGCCAGGGCGTCGCTGCCGGCGATCGGGTCGCCCTGCTGCTGCCCAACGGGCTGGATTTCGTCAGGGCCTGGATGGGACTGGGCTACCGGCGTGCGACTGCGGTACTGCTCAACAACGAGCTGCGGGGCGCGTTCCTGCTGCACCAGATAAACAATTGCGGGGCCCGCCTGGCGATCGTCGACGAGTCGCTCGTCGGGGCGCTGGAAGAAATTTCCGCGCAATTGCAGCACCTCCAACGGGTGCTGGTCGTCGGCGCGGAAACGACCGGCACGGCGACTGGTTTCGCAATGGCGCCGTGGGCCGCCTGGCGTGAAGCGCCGCCGAGCACGGCAGCGCTGCCGGCAGCACAGGACATCGCCTGCGTCATGTACACCTCGGGAACCAGCGGTCCGGCCAAGGGTGTGCTGATGCCCCATGCCCATTGCTATCTCTACGGACTGGGTGGACTCGAGGCGGTGGCCTTGCAGCCCGACGACTGCTACTACATCGCCTTGCCGCTCTTCCATGCCAACGGCCTGTTGATGCAGTTGGGCACCACCCTGATCGCCGGGGCCCGCGCCGTCGTGCGCGTGCGCTTCAGCGCCTCGGGATGGTTGTCCGACATCCGGCGCTACGGCGCCACCGTGACCAACGGGCT